>NZ_JBAGJD010000006.1:0-338380 GCF_036864815.1 Paenibacillus sp. A14 | reverse complement strand
AGATGAGATTTCCCAATTAGTAAGACCCCTTGAAGACGACGAGGTTGATAGGCCTGGGGTGGAAGTGCAGCAATGCATGGAGCTGACAGGTACTAATCGGTCGAGGGCTTATCCAAAAAATCACCCCACAAAGTGAAGAACAGCTTCGATGCTGATTCCGAGTACTTTGCGGGGACCCCGAAAAACAAATAGGGGCTAAAACGCAAATACGTTTCGTATCCAGTTTTCAGGTGATCAAACATCTGAACACGTTTGGTGGCGATGGCGGAGGGGTTTCACGCGTACCCATCCCGAACACGACCGTTAAGCCCTCCAGCGCCGATGGTACTTGGACCGAAGGGTCCTGGGAGAGTAGGACGCCGCCAAGCGAAGAAGAAAGAGCACTACCGTATGAAGCGGTGGTGCTCTTTTTGTATGCTCTAATACAAATTGATGCAAATCTGCAACAATTTCCGAACGTTTGAGCCCCGAAAAGCGAAAAGGATGCAAATGTGCAGGAATTTTCGGCCTTTTTCTTGAAGGGAGCCCCAGCAACAAAAAAAGCCTGCAGATTTGCAGGAATTTCGGACAGAAGGGCCATCTACTCCAATAATTCCTGCAGATTTGCAGGAATTTGACCATTCCGCACTTTGCAACCGCTCGCTAGGTGTCGTTACGAGTTTATTTGTTTAAGCTTGAACTTTATGATAAAATTTTTGAGATTTGACAAGGTAGAGGAAATACGGATGAAGGAAGTGGATCATATGGATTTAGTCATTAAAAAAGTAAGTACAGCGGATGGAATGGCGGCGTTGGCGGAATTGGCCTCGGAAATATGGCATGAGTACTATGTTTGTATTTTATCCAATGAACAGATTGATTATATGGTGGACAAGTTCCAATCCAAGCCTGCTATTACGGAGCAAATCGAAAATCAAGGCTATGAATACTATTTCCTGAACGCACTAGGGGAGCATGCCGGTTACATAAGTATTAAAGAGGAAGAGGGCAAGCTTTTTTTAAGCAAGTTCTATATCCGAAAAGAACACCGCGGGAATGGCTACGCCAGCAAGGCAATGGAGTTTCTGGTGGAGTTATGCAAACAACGGGGGCTAGGGCTCATTTGGCTTACGGTAAATCGGCATAATGACGACTCGATCGCAGTATATACGAAAAAAGGCTTCAAGGCCGTTCGCACCCAGATAGCGGATATCGGAAATGGTTATGTCATGGATGATTACGTGATGGAGAAAGAAATCCGGCTGGCTTGACACGAAAGATTAATTAGAACAACTCCCAAGAAAGGTTACAGGCATCTTCAAACCATTCTTGGGAGTTGTTTTGCGTAAGTCTATGTTGTGCAACGCACAGCCAGGTATTAAGCAGGATAAACGCGGATTTCGACGACCTCCGCTCGCGGGCATCCGTTCGTCGCTTCAATAATAAGCCTCAGGGAGGTTGCCGGGATCGGGCGGTCAAGCCGATGGATGTTTTTCCGCTTCCTGTTGTTTTTGAAATGAACGACTTCGATGCTCCCCGAGGACGTCAGAACTTCGATCTTGTAATCCTTCACAAGTTCCGGGACGACTTGAAACGGGGTGCGATGATGATGGAGGTTGATCAGATCCTCGTTCACATCGTCCTGGAAGGTAAGATGAATTTCCCGTATAGTAATCTCTTGTTCCCATTGAAGCTCGATCCAGGCGGCTTTTCCCTCCGTCAGCGGTTCGGATGCCCAGCAGTGCGGACCGCCATAGGGACGGCTGAACCCGTCAATAACCTTATCAGGATCGAGGGCGTGGCCCGTCGGTAACCGGAAGCAAAGAGGGCGCCGGGAAAAAGGAGCGGCATTCCATTGTTGGACTGGTTGGGGAGGCTGGCGGTCACCGTATTCGGCAGACACGATCGGGGTCTGTCCTTTTCGGAAACAAAGCACGCCGGTTAAAGGCTGGGCCGATGTATATAATGCAACATGCGGATTCGCTTTAATTACGATAAAGGCATTGCAGGCTTCCTCCGGAGTCCAATCCAGCGGAACGGAAACCCATTTTTGCTCGCCGGAGAGAAGACGGATTTCAACGGTCTGAACCAAGGCATGAGGAACATAATTTTCTTTCTTGCCCGTATGATAAAGCTCAGCGGTCAGTATTGTGGCTTGCGAGCAATCCGTTAAAAGCTCCAAACCCGTTAAACGGCCATCCACCGGAACCAGGATGCCGAAGTCCGCCTCCAGCGGAACCCGCCCGACGGGGGCAGACGGCGCATAGGCGAAAAGTGTGGACGAGGCGCGAACGGCAGCTCGGGGTGCCAGGTCAGCGGGATCATCGGCTTTCAATCCGATGACCGATGCATCTTGGCGAAGCAGCGTCTGCTGCAAAGCGGCAAGATGAAGCCGTCCCAATTCCCGCGGCGTTACGGATTTGGCCTCGCACAGTGCGGCGGCTGTCCCGGCCGCCTCCCCCAGGATGGCGCAGGTAGCCATTACGCGCGTTGTGCCAAAAGCCACGTGGGAAGCGCTGATGTTCCTTCCGGCAAACAGGAGATTGTTGACGTTAACGGAATAAATCGAACGGTAAGGGATATGATAAATACCATCCGCAAACCAATGCTTGGAGCCATGCTCCTCAGCGTAAACGCCGCCCGGGGGATGGAGATCGATCGACCAGCCGCCAAACGCGATCCGGTCTTCGAAAGGCCGCTGGGCCAAAATGTCGTGCTGCGTCAACGTGTAATCCCCTATAAAGCGGCGATATTCCCGTTTCCCGGGAAGGCTGCCTACCCATTCGAGCGTCAGATTCTCGGATTCGAATTTTCCCGAGTTTTTGATGTAATCCCAGATCCCGTAAATGACCGACCAAAGCTCATCCCGGATGCGTTCATTATCGTGGACCGTATCCAGTTCGCCACCCCATTCGATCCACCAATAGGCGCAGCCGTTGTCCCCGCTGCGAATAATTCGCCGAAGCGGGATGGAGGTCTGAGTAATATCCGTAGCGAAGGAAGGAGGGGTGAAACGGACAGGCTCTCCGGCATCCTTCGTATAGAATAGCAGCGTACTGCCCAGCGTGATGGCATCCGCTTCTTCCGGGGCCCAAGGTTCGCCGAACTCGGTCCTCGACTCCCGGCCGATCCGGTATTTGGCTCCCGCAAGCGTGCCAATCAGTCCATCACCGGTACAATCGAGAAACAAACGGCTGCGAAATTCAATCCTTCGTTCGGAGCCCATCATCCAGCCGGTAACACTGCGGATGTTTCGGTCGTTCTCCGGCCCTTCGGCCTCCACTTCATGGACGTCCGTATTCAAATACAGGGAAAGATTCGGCTCCGCCTTCACAGCCTCCAGAAGAGTAAGATCCCATAGATAAGGATTGCCCTCCATGTTCCGGAACTGGTTTTCTAGAAACAGCTCTCCCATGATACCCGTTTCCCGGGCATACCGATTTACCCCATGTCCGGTTGCGCCACAGACCCAAACCCTCACTTCGCTGCTGGAATTCCCCCCCAAGACCGGGCGATTGTGAACCAAAGCCACGGTTTTCCCCAGCCTAGCTGCGGCTATGGCAGCGCATAAACCGGCAAGGCCGCCGCCGATGACGGTTATATCCGGTGTTACGGTCTCATTTCTCATTGTGAACACACTCCTTTTTTAAGATCGAACGCAGCAACTGACTACATCAAACTATCTTTAATTTCATAATAATAAAGCATATTTACTATACAAATAGCTTGAATTACAATATACATATCCAAAATTTCAAAGAAAGAGGTGAGAGAAGGTTGGGGCAAGGAGGTGTAACTGTCACGGGTTACCGGTATTGGGATTTCAAGCGTCAGTTTGCTTTGGAGAGGGACCGGAACGAAGACTGGGTAATGTTTGCCTTGGAAAGCGGAAGCATTTCCTATGCGGTCGGTTCAGAAGAGGGAGAAGCCGGAGGAGGAGAGGCGGTGATTTGCCCGCCGGGGGTATGGCTGAAACGCGAAGTCTTGAAACCGGTTTCTTTTCATTATGTCTCTTTTCGGATCACCGAGATGTCTAACCATACTAACACCTTGGCCCATTTTGAGGAGTATGACACGCTGCGGATTGTAACTTCCCGATGTCATATCCGTTTTACAGACCGGGAACGGTTCTTCTCAAATTTGCGGATCATGAGAGAAGTGGACAACCTGGGGAAGGATGAGGCGGTACGGTGGCGCAATTATGGATTTGGTGATTTATGTATGCAGGCCTCCTACCAGGATATTGTAAAAAAAACCGTACCCGCCGTGATCGATGTAAGAATGGCGGAAGCCATAAACGAACTGAGAAGCCTAGCCGACGCCCCGTTGGAAATTCGGCAGGTTGCCGCGCGCTACGGAATGACACCGGTTCAATTTATTAGGCGATTCCGTAACGCCACAGGCCAGACTCCGCTTGAGTACGTAACGGCTTTACGAATCGGCAAGGCCTGTCTTTTGCTGGAGGAGACGGATGATACACTTGAGGCGATAGCGGAACAGTGCGGATATGAGAGCGGGTTTTATTTGAGCCGGGTATTTTTGAAACAAAAGGGCATCCGCCCTTCAGAGTACCGCAAGTCTTACAAAGTGTAAGAAATTTGTGCACCCTATTGAACAGATTTGTTGACGGAAGTCTCCGCCCTCTTGAACTACAATCATAGAAAGAATGAATGGCTCAATGAGGATGGAGGAAAATCTGTGATACAATCCGAACAGGAAAATTACGATATGGTGGTTTGCGGCGGGGGGTTGGCCGGATTTTGCGCCGCCGTGGCCGCGGCCAGACTTGGAGCTACGGTATGCCTGATTGGGGATCGGCCCGTGTTCGGCGGCAACAGTTCATCTGAAATTCGGGTAACGCCGCATGGAGCGGCGGCTTTTCATGCGTATGCGCGCGAGACCGGTATCATTTCCGAGTTGTTGATTAAGGAACGCGCTTCTAATCACGAGACGATTCGGGAGAACGGCTGGACCAACAGTGTATGGGATATGACCTTGTATGATATGGCCGTAAGCACGCCAAATCTAACGTTCTATCTGAACACCACGGTCACCGGGGTACAAATGGATGGATCGCAAACGATCCGAAGCCTGACGGCAAGGATCGCCGGAGCCGAGACCGAACTCAGAATCGGCGGACAAATCTTCGTGGACTGCACGGGAGATGGCGTCATAGCGGATGCTGCGGGCTGCGAATGGAGATGGGGCACCGAAAGCAGAGAAGAATTCGGAGAACCGCACGCCCCGCGGATCGCAAGCGGCGACACCATGGGCAGTTCCATCCACTTTAAAGCGAAGGACATGGGCCGGCCGGTTCGGTTCCATGCTCCGGAATGGGCGGTGCGCTATGAGGATCCCGCTTTTTTTGCCGATCAAGGGAGACATTTTTATGAGCTGGAATCGGGCTACTGGTGGATTGAGATCGGGGTACCCTGGAATACGGTGTTCGACCAGGAACAAATCAGGCATGAGTTGACTCGGCATACGCTGGGGATCTGGGATTATATCAAAAACCGGGATCCGGTATTGAAAAAACGCGCCGCCCACCTGGCGTTGGACTGGATCGGCCAGATTCCGGGCAAACGGGAAAGCCGGAGAATTATGGGACGCTATCTGATGACCGAACACGATCCTGCCGGCAAAACGGTGTTTCCGGATGAAATTGCTTACGGCGGGTGGTTTATTGATTTGCATACCGCCGGAGGACTGCTGGCGGGGAGTGCGGAGCCTTCCAGTGCGGAGGGTTACGCCGAAACCTCGGAGTACGCGGTCAAAAGCTACTGCGGCCCTTACGGGATTCCGCTGCGTATCTTGATGTCCAAGGATGTGGAAAATCTGATGATGGCGGGGCGCAACGTTAGCGTTACGCACGCCGCTTTAGGAACGGTTCGCGTCATGGCCACCACCGCTTTGATGGGGCAGGCCGCCGGAACCGCCGCGGCCATTGCTTTGCGGGATAATATCCGCCTGACGGAAGTTCCCGGCCGTTGTATTGCCAAGATGCAGCAGCAGCTGCTGCGCGACGGTTGTTTTCTTCCGAATGTTCGGGGCTGTGACCCTGAGGATTTGGCAAGGGAGGCCCGCGTAACGGCCAGCAGTTCGGAACCGGTGGAAGGCGCCGGCCCGGAGAGCTCCGATGCCACCGGAGGCTTTATCCTTGGCAACAAGGAAGAGAGGCAGCAGGCGGATGAACCGCTGAACCACCGGCGAGGGCAGTGGATTGCCGTCGGTCCGGAAGGAATCCGCTCTCTCTCGGTTTGTTTATCCAATGGCTCGGATAAGGAGCAAATCTTGACCGCGGAGTTAGTTGCCGTAAATCATTTATGGGATTACCGCAGCCAGGGATCGGCCAGACTCGCCCATACCGAGCTGGTCATTCCTCCGGGGAAGAAACAATGGATCCCCTGGAATTTATCTCCGGCAGAAACCGCTCATTTGAAGCAGGGGAGCTATGTGCGTCTGGATCTGCTGCCTTGCCCCGCGGTGGAGTGGCACATTGCGGGAACCGTCATCCCCGGGCATACGTCCGCATACGAAATGGGGGACGGTCGGATGCGCCGTTATCGGGACGGAGGCACGCTCAGCTACAGAGTAACCCCGCCGCAAACCTGCTTCCTTGCGGAAAATGTGCTCACCGGGATCACTCGTCCCTATGATAATACAAACCAGTGGCGCTCGAATCCCGCGGATCCGCGGACCCCGTGGGTGGAGCTGGAATGGAAACAAGCCCGGACCGTCGGCATGATTGAGGTGACTTTTCCAGGCCATCTGTTCCGGGAATACCACAATTATCCTCCTTTCTACCGCGACCCTCAAACGGCGCGGGATTACCGCATTGAGGTTTGGGATGGCCATGCTTGGGGGGAAGTGGTTCACGTGGAAGGGAACGTTCAATGTAAAGTACGCCACAAACTGGATAAGCCGATTTTCATCGTTAAATTGCGGCTAAATATTCTGGCAACCTGGGGGGATCCGGCCGCAGGAGTGTATGAGATTCGTTGTTACGGTCCGTAATTAAAAATACGTTCGTCCCATATCCGTGCCTGTGTTACACTAGCTCTAACCGACACAGGTTAAAGACTATAGAGCATTTCACACAGCTGCCTTTCATGCAATCAATAGTTCCGCTTATATAGGCAGGGGGAATTGAGTTTGAGCTGGAACTGGAACTGGAACATGGCCCTATTAAACCGTCTCAGTCTGAAGCATCGCCTGTTTATCTCCATTTTGCTGTTCGTGCTGATCCCGGCCACCATTGTGCAAATTCATAGTATTTCCCGGCTGGAGACGATGATGAAGGACAACATTGCGGAGCAGAATATCGAGCAGCTGGATTCGTTGAAGAACAGTCTGGAGAATCTTCGGATCGGTGTGCTCGGGGCGATGCTTCAACTGGAACGCGATCCCGAGGTCGTCCGAATGCTCCGTACACCGGGGGAACCGATAACGGAGGAGCGCCGTCTATATTTACAGAACCGCTTATTAAGCGTTAAACAAGGCCTTATGAACGCGGTCGTCCCGGTTGATATCACATTAGCCGATGCTTCAGGCCATGTTTATACGTCTCTGGAGGAGGCGACCGTGGGGACGATGGAAGGGGGAGAGATGTATCAGGAAGGCAGTCCGGAGGGAACAAAGCAGCTTTTTGACGGAGCTACCTTTCAACGGCTGCTGTCTTCAGAAGAGCCTTATTTCTGGGCGGTTCATGCGCCGGAAGACAGGTATGAGAAGACTTTTCCGCCCTCGGAGCTCTTTTCCCTGTACGGCAAACTGCAAACACCCCAGGGGGATACCTTCGGCTACATCCGTATCAGCCTGGATATCAAATCCTGGATGGACTCCATCACGGGGGGATTTTTAATCAAGCAGAATTATTATTTGCTGGATGGAGATGGGCAGCCGATTCTGTTGGAAGCGGATGAAACGGAAGCGGACCATATGCAAACGATGCTGCCCGCATTCAAAAAGAATCCAAGCCGGTATTTCACAGATCATCAGGATCAATACATGTATAATGGAGTTTACATGCCCAATATGAACTGGTATATGTTAAACCGTTTCCCTTTGGAGGCGTTATCGGGGAATGTTTGGTCCATGAAACGGCAGGTCGTTTTTTCCTTCCTGCTGACGGTGGCCGTATTTATGCTGGTCACTTATGCCATCGTTTCCTCCATTCTGCGTCCGCTCCGTCAGTTGCAGCGGAAAATGACGCAAATGGCGGATCAATATATGCATCTTCATCTGCAGGAGTCCGGATATAAAGGCGAGACACGGGAGCTGGCCAGGTCCTTCAACCAGATGACCGATGATATCCGTAAGCTGATCGCCACTTTGCGGGCGGAGGAACGTCAAAAAGAAGCTTTGCGTTTTCAAATTCTGATGTCGCAAATGAATCCCCACTTCTTGCTGAATACCTTAAATACGTTGAAGTGGAACGCGCGGAGCCAAGGGGATACGGGAACTTATGAGATTTGCCAGAATCTGGGCAGGCTGCTGGAATGCGGTTTGAATACCGAGGTAGATCTGGTCCATTTAAAAGAGGAAATCGGACTCGTCCAGTCCTATCTTTATATTCAATCTTTCCGGTACGATCATACTTTTCAGTCGGAGATCGAGATCGGGGAAGGGCTCGATTACGCGTTAATTCCCAAACTCAGCTTGCAGCCGCTGGTAGAAAACTCGCTGCATCACGGATTGATACATATGCGTGAAGGCGGCCGCATTTCCATACGGGTTACACGGGATTCCCGAAAACTGAAAGTGGAGATTCTTGATAACGGGCAGGGCCCCGCCGCCTCCGAGTCTTTGCGTTCCTCAGGAAGGCGAAGGGGAATCGGCATCAGCAATCTAAGGGAGCGCCTTGCCTTGTTGTACAAAGGAGAAGCTCGCCTCGAGCTGATTCCAGCCAATCCGGGAATGCTGGCGGTGCTTGAAATTCCGCTGCTTATATCCTCACCCTATGACAAGGAGGGCATCCAACATGTGGAGTATCCTGCTGGTGGAAGATGAGCCTTTTGTGAGAAGAACGATCCGGAACACGATTCCTTGGGAGGAACACGGCTTTACGATCGCGGCGGAGGCCGCCCACGGTTTGGAAGCTCTAGAGCAAATGGAGACGTTGTCGCCGGACATTGTGATCAGCGATGTGCTTATGCCGTATATGGATGGTATCGAGCTGCTCCAGCAGGCGAGAAAAAGGGGGAATGAGGCGGCGTTTATCATGCTGACCTGTGCCGGTGAGTTTGAGTATGCCCGGATGGCATTGGAGTACGGAGCCTCCAGCTATATTTTGAAATTATCGATGGATGATGATAAGCTGCTGGAAGCGTTAAACAAGGTAAAGAGCCGCCTTCAACGAAAAGTCGAAGAAGAGGCCAGGCTGAAGTGGGACAGTCTGGAGGAACGCCTTCCTTACTTGTGGAAGAAGGCTTGCGGCAAGACGCTATCGTCGATGGAAGCGTTGAAATTAGCGGAGTTAAGCATGCACAAGCTGGGTACCAGACTTGTTTTGCTGACTTGGCTAGAGCGTGAAAAGGGGGTGTCTTGCGAGCAAGTGCGGGAAATGCTGGCTAATGAGGGGCCAGGCTCGTACCGACTTATGACGTTCCGGGCGATGGGGGTCAGTACGTTGTTGATTTGCCCCAGCGATGCAGCCGCTTCCGCCTCATTAACCAAGAAGCTGAGCGGCGATCCCCAAAAATTTGCGGGGGTGTGCCGTACGGTTTATCTGGACAATAAAACGGCGGACGATATCGCAGGGGAATGGGCCCAAAATTTGCGGGAGCTTGACCGAATCTATTATCACGGGTGCCGGACAGTGGTTCACAACGGATATCGGATTGATCGGCAGGACGAATATCCCGCGATTCCTTGGGAGTGGGAGCAGGAGATCCTTCGCAGTTTCGCCAAGGCTGCGGTGAACGAATGTGCGGATAAGCTTACGGAGTTGTGGGCTTTCATGGAAAATCATCAACTGCCGATGGTACAAGTGAAAGAAACGGCCGAACGATTGGAACGGCTTTTCGCTCATATTAGCCGCAAGCCGATTCTTCCCGGTGGGGAAGAAATGACGTTTTATTCCCGCCATCAAGTTTTGCTGGATACCCTTTCAGACCGGATGATCCAGTATTCCAAAGGAAGGACCACGCCGGCTTTGGAGGAAACGGACCATAAAGAAGTTAACCGGGTCATCCACTATGTGCTCGAGCACTATGACGAGGACATCTCGTTGCAAGCGATGGCCCAAAGAGTGAATATGGATGAGAATTATTTAAGCGGACTTTTCAAAAAGAAGACCGGCCAAACGTTCATCGGCTACCTTCAGCAGGTCCGTGTTCAGGAGGCCAAGGGGTATTTGGAGCGGACGGACCTGACGGTGGCGGAAATCGGCGAAAGATGCGGATTTGCCAACCCCAGTTACTTTTTCAAAATTTTTAAGAGGTGGACGGGGCTGCGGCCGAGTGAATACCGTCTTACTTTAAAAAGAGAGGAAGCCGGGCAATGAGCCCGGTTATTCTATTTTTTGCAAAAAAAACGGGTAATTGGGGAGGAAAGTGTAATTCGTTCATTCAGCAAGACAGATTTGTTGATTATGGCCCCAAAAAGGGTCTGATATCATGCCTTTGTAAGCGCTTAACAAAAAAAGAGTAATGGAGGGGTGCCAGGTGCAAGGGAGCTTTGGATCAAAGCGTATCAAAGGGCTGCTGTTGTTCGTGGTGATTTTTTCGTTGTGTTCGGGCGGTTTTATGGGGCCGTCCCCGCTCGTCGCAGCGGATAGTGAGGATGCGGGAGAAAGTGAATATTTCTGGGGGCAGGTGCCGATCGGCGGCGGAGGTTATATCACCGGGATCGTGATTCATCCGCAGGAGCCGGATCTGGTTTACATCCGCTCGGACGTGGGCGGAATTTTTCGCTGGAATGAAGAAAACCGCAGTTGGAAACAGCTGATTGGCGAAGCGGACCGTCAACATGCCAATTTATATGGCGGGGAAAGCCTCGCTATTGATCCGTCCGACCCCGATGTTGTTTATGCCGCTCTGGGAAGGTACGATTACTTGACGCCCAGCGACATTTACAAATCAACCGACCGGGGCGAAACCTGGTCTCCGACCGGGTTGAATCTCGGGGGCAAAGGGGTAAGAATGTCGTCCAACGGACAAAATCGCGCGGCCGGGGAAAGGTTGGCCGTGGATCCCAACGACGGGAACATCGTTTATTTCGGGTCCCGTTATGACGGTTTGTTCCGAAGCGTGAAGGCGGCCGAGCAGGGGAGCTGGATGCGGGTTGAGTCATTTCCTTCTCTGAAGAATGCGCCGTATGGCATCAGCTTTGTCCAGTTCGACCCGTCATCGGGAACCAAGGGAGCGAGAAGTTCCGTCATTTACGCGGGTGCGTACAATTATGGCGTCTATGTCAGCCGTGATGCGGGGAAAACCTGGACATTACTGCCCGGCAGTCCGCAAAAGCCGAACCGTGCCGCCGTTTCGAAAGAGGGTACCTTATATGTGGCTCATGGACAGGGACTGGCCAAATTTAAGGACGGGGTATGGACGAATATGACGCCTCCTGCGGACTCGGGCCAACCGTTCGGTTCCATCGCGGTGGACCCGGCGGATTCCGATACGCTACTGGCCGCTCGCCGGCAGGATGCGCACGGCAATCCGATTTATCGCTCGACCGACGGCGGAGCCACTTGGGCCAAACTGCAGATCAGCCGGAATTCGCTTGTCCCCTGGATGCCCTCCTGGCATTGGTCATCCGCCACGTCCGCTCTGGCCTTCGATCCGTTCCACAAGGGCCGGGTTTGGATGACGGACTGGTATTACGCCTGGAGAACGGAAGACGTGAACAAAGCCCCCTCCCAATGGAGCAATTACGCCAAGGGGCTGGAGACGGTAGTCAATGTAGCGAATCTCGTGAGCCCGCCGCAGGGTAGCCGGGTTCTGCACAGCGGCATCGCGGATAATGGAGGCTTCGACCATCGTTCGCTGGAAAGCTTTCCGGAGTCCACTTACTTTACGTCATCCGGCGGCATCAAGGAGCTGACCACCACCGGTATAGACGTTTCCGCATCCCGGCCTGATTTTGTCGTTCGTGTCGGCACGTATGGATGGAACGGCGACGGCCGGAGCGATCCAGGCGGCGGCGGGTATTCCACCGATGGGGGCAGCAGTTACACGGCGTTTCGCGCACTTCCTTTCAAAGGAGTTCAGGGCGGGAAAACAGCGGTGTCGGCCACTTACTCGAATAACGTAGTGTGGATGCCGCAGAAAGGCTCCGTCTATTATACGATGGACCTTGGAAACTCCTGGATGAAGAGCGCCGGTTTACCGGGAGACATGATTACGGGAGATCATATTTTTGCCGGTTACTATCAGCCGCTGGCCTCCGACAAGGTAAAAGACGGTGTGTTTTATGCTTATGATTACAGGAACGGGAGCTTCTTCCGCAGCGCAAATGGGGGAAGATCGTTTGAGACGGTCTCCGAGTTACCCACACAGCAAAACCCGTGGCATCATGTCCAGGCGGCTCCCGGGATGATGGGAGAGGTTTGGGTAAGCTTGAATGACAAAGGATTGTATCGCTCCGGCAACGGCGGCAGCCGATTTGACCGAGTGGACCATGTGGAGCAGGCGTACCTCTTCAGCTTCGGTAAAGCGGCTCCCGGTCGGTTGAATCCGGCGGTGTTTGTCTTCGGTAAGGTCTCGGGTTTTCCGGACGAAGCCATATATCGTTCTGATGATATGGGGGCAACCTGGGTAAAGGTCAGCGTTTCCGACCCATTCCCCGGCAATGAGCCGAACAGTATGGCGGGAGACATGCAGGTACACGGCCGCGTGTATGTCGGCACCAATGGTACGGGCATCCTGTACGGCGAGCCGGGCAGACCCATTCGGCTTCCCGAATTTAACGACGACAAATCGCCAAAACCGCCGAAAAGCTTGGAAATAATAGCCAAGGGCAATACGTTTCTGGATTTAGGCTGGGACAAGAGCACGGACTCGGGCTCAGGCATTCGCGGTTACCGCATTTCGAACGCGGCTGGGGAGATCCTGGCCGAGACTTACGGAACCTCATACAGCTTTTCCGGTCTGGAGGCCAAGACCCAATATACCTACTTCGTTCAGACAGTAGATCTGGCCGGTAATTTGTCGAAAGCCTCGAAAATTTCCGCCAAAACCGAACCAAATGATGGGACGCCGCCGGAAACGCCGCGGGATTTTCAGGCAGAGGCGATATCTTATGCAGAAATTAAACTGGTTTGGAAAGCGCAGGAGGATGAAGATATCGCCGGCTATCACCTTTACCGCTCGACCGAGCCGACTTTTGAACCGGGGCAGGCAAACCGGATCGCTTATTTGCTGCAGGGCGACAACCATTTGGATTCGGACGGGATAGAGCCTGAAACGGTCTATTACTACAAGTTGACCGCCGTGAACATGTTGGGAAATGAATCGGAGCCCTCCGGAGAGATTCGGGTGGAAACGCCGACGGATCAACGGGTGGACATCATCGTGGATAATCGGGATTCCGGCTTTTCCGTGGACGGTGGATGGCAGAGCAGCACGTACTCCGCCTCCAGGTACGGGGAGGATTATATGCATGACGGAAGAGCGGCCGGAAAGCAGGCCACATGGGTCCCAGACCTGCCGCAGGCCGGGGAGTACAATGTCTATATGCTTTGGAACGCTTCACCGAATCGGACCGCCAAAGCGGCCGTGGAGATCACTCATGAAGAAGGAAGCGAGGCCGGAATTACCGTCAACCAGACGCAAAACGATAACCAGTGGGTGTGGCTCGGGAAGTACCGGTTTGGAGAAGGGTCGGGGGGATCGGTAACCCTCCGGACGGCGGGCGACGAAACAACGATTGCGGATGCCGTCAAATTCTCCCTTGCCGCGCAGGATCCTTTTGGAGAAACACACCCGCGATAAATGAATAGAACACATCACGGTTAAAAACAGAAATATGTGCATGACACTGCTGAGAAATGGCAATATCGATCCTCTTACCTCTCCGTTATGATTGGAGTATATAACGGAGAGGAAGATGGTGAGCATGAAACAGCACGTCAATTTACAAGCCCATTCGCCCCAGCCCGCCGGGGGTATCCCCGGACAGCGGCTGCGCAGACTAACGGCGGACATTTGGAAGATGAAAGCGCTATACCTCATGTTGTTACCCTGTCTGATTTGGTATTTTATTTTTAAATATCTTCCCATGTATGGGGTCGTGATTTCATTTAAGGATTACAATTTTGCCGAGGGAATATTCGGGAGCCCTTGGGCGGATCCCTGGAACAAGCATTTCAAAATGTTCTTTGAATCCCCTTATTTCTCGCAACTTCTGACCAACACGCTGTTAATCAGTCTTTACAAGCTGTTGTTCGGCGTGTTTCCTTCGATTATCCTGGCTATCGTCTTTTTCGAATGCCGCGTGGGCTGGCTAAAACGCTGGGTACAAACGTTGAGTTACATGCCGCATTTTCTGTCCTGGATCGTCATTTACGGCATTTCCATCGCTTTCTTATCGGAAACTACGGGCCTCCTTAACCGCTGGATCACGGAGACGGGAGGGAACGCTATTCCTTTTCTGAACGGGACGGAGTGGTTCCGCAGCATCCTGGTTTTGACGGAAATCTGGAAGGATCTCGGTTGGGGGGCGATCATTTATTTGGCTGCGATCAGCAGTATTGATCCTACGCTGTTTGAAGCCGCCAAAGTGGACGGGGCCAGCCGGCTGAGAATGATTTGGCATATTACGCTGCCCGGGATCCGCAATGTGATTATTTTACTGCTCATTCTTCGGATCGGGAGCGTTTTGGACGCAGGTTTTGAACAGGTTTTTGTTTTTTATCACCCAAGAGTGTACGAGGTCGGGGATATTATCGATACCTGGGTGTACCGGACCGGCCTGGAGCAAATGAATTTTAGCCTCGGCGCGACCGTCGGACTGTTTAAATCGGCGATCGGGTTCGTTCTGGTACTAGGGGCAAACAAGCTGGCCAAAAGATGGGGGGGGAGCATATGGTAAGCAGCCGGTCGGATAAATGGTTCAATGCCGCTATATATGTCATCTTGGTTCTGATTGCCGTTGCCGCTGTTTTTCCGTTGCTTTATGTGATCTCGATGTCTCTGACCCCCTACAGCGAGGTGGTTAAAAACGGAGGTTTTATCGTTCTGCCCCGAAAAATCTCTTTTGAGGCTTACGAACGCATCTTTGCGGACCCGGCGCTGGGTCGATCGATGCTGGTGACTGTAATCGTTACGGTCGGCGGCACGCTCGTCAATATGCTTTTTACCACGTTGGCCGCTTATCCGCTCAGCCGCCGAAATTTGCCGGGACGTACTTTTTTTCTGCTGTACATGGTATTCACCATGCTGTTCAGCGGCGGCTTGATTCCAACCTATCTGGTAATCCAGTCGCTGGGCATGCTCAACACGCTGTGGGCCTTGATCATCCCGGGCGCGATCGCTACGTTTAACGTGCTCATTTTGAAAAGTTTCTTTGAGACATTGCCGGAAGAACTATTCGAATCGGCACGGATTGATGGGGCCAGGGAATTCCGCATCTTATGGCAGGTGGCTGTTCCGCTGTCGCTGCCTTCTATGATGACCGTTGGTTTGTTCTATATGGTGGGGCATTGGAATTCTTTTTTCTCGGCGGTGTTGTACATCACGGATACGGACTTGAATCCGCTTCAGGTGGTCATCCGAAATATGCTGCTTCTGACGCAGTCCAGCGAACTGCAGGCGGAAATTACTGTGCCGACGGCTGCGATGCAGATGGCGGCGGTCATTGCCGGCAGCCTTCCGATCATAGCGGTCTATCCTTTTATTCAGAAGCATTTTACCAAGGGAATGCTGTTGGGCGCAGTGAAAGGGTAATGGACGCGTCGCCGGAGATTTAACCGGGTTGCGGTATTTTAACAATGTAAAGGTGGGACGATCCATGAAAAGAAATCGAATTTGGTCATTATCTTTAGCTTTCGTATTGGCAGCAACGTTAGTAAGTGCGTGCGGAGGAAAGGAGGAGGGAGCGAAAGGAAATGGCTCCGAAGGCACAAAGGGCTCCGGTCCCGTAAAGATCAACGCATCCCAAATCAGCTGGGGGACAAATTTACCGGCCGACGATTTTGTTAAAAAAGAGCTGGACGCCAAAATGGGCATCGAGTTGTCGCAAACCTTAGTGGGGGACCAAGCCGATTATGAGAACAAAATTAATGTGCTCGCCGCTTCCAACAACCTGCCTGACTTGTTTATGGTGACAGGTAAGCCACACTTGCAGAAGCTGGCGGAATCGGGCAGCCTGCTCGATTTGACACCATACCTTGAAAAAATGCCCGATTACACCAAGTTTGCCGGTAGCGATGTGATCAAGAAAGGGCTTGTATCGGAAAAGCAATATGCGCTGCCGAAGGCGGGGCAGGCGGTCTCGTACACGTATTGGGTCCGCAAGGATTGGCTCGACAATTTGAAGCTTCAGCCGCCAACGACCGTGGATGAATTGCTTGCCGTAGCGAAGGCGTTCACGGAGCAGGATCCGGACCAGAACGGAAAAAATGACACTTTTGGCATAACGGGCACCAATTTTCAAACTTTTGATCCCATTTTCGGAGCCTATGGCATTACCAATATTTATGAGGGTTCCAAGCTGTTTGTGGAAGACGGTAAAGTAACGAATACGTTGTATCACCCGAAAATGAAAGAGGCGCTGGCGGCCATTAAAAAATTTGTGGATGCCGGAGTCGTCGATCCGGAGGTCGTGAGCAACAAAGGGACGATGGCGAAAGACAAAGCGTTTCAAGGCAAAGTGGGGATTATCAACCTGGACTGGGCGCAGATCATTAAAGACGATCAGGTGGCGGTATGGAAAGGGGCCAATCCCAAAGCCGAATGGATTCAACTGAATCCGCCAAAAGGACCGGATGGGACGCAGAATTCCAATTCCATCAATATCGGTGCTACCGGCGGGTTGTGGGCCATTCCGAAACGGCTGGAGAAGGAGCCGGAGAAACTGAACAAGATCTTGGAGCTTATCAATTACCTCGCAACGCCGGAAGGCGGCCGACTGGTGCAATTCGGTCTGCAGGACGTTCATTATACACTGAATGGCGAGCAATTAGTGATTACCGACAAAGGCAAACAGGAAGCTGGATTTACGTGGCTGTATCAATTTGCCGGGCGGGAGGAGACGGAGTATTTAAAAACGAAGTTTGCCGGCCAAGCCGAATACATTGAATTTGAGGCAAACCTGCCGAGAATTCAGACGCTCGATGGTTATGTGCAAAGCCCGCCCGGTTACAATGCGGCGGATGCCAACCGTTTTGTTGAGGAAGAAATGATCAAATTCGTATACGGTAAAAGCAGCTTGGACCAGTACGATCAATTCCTCAGTACGCTTGAAAGCACATTCAATTATAAAAATTATATGGATTCGGCTTTGGACCAGTTGAAAAAACTCGGATACGGCAAATAGAAGAATGTACGTTCGCAAACAAGATTGACATGAATTCCCTTTTCAGGTATATTATCTTTAAATCATAACGGAACAAGCGAGAGAAGCACCTCGCAGGATTGGCTGGATAGCCTGTCTTGCGGGGTGTTTTTTGCTTTTGGGGAACCCTGTTATGACATTAACCCATTTTACGAAGGAGTGGTACGGATGAATTTGAGGAAGAGTATAGTTCGGAGGGCTTTAAGGTTCACGCTGCTGATCGTCTTGGCGTTGGCCGTCCTGTCGGGCACCGGATTGTCAACAGCGAAGGCGGATAGCTGGGAGGATGCGCTGCTGACCGTGGACACGCTGCATGACAGTTTCTCCGCACTGGAGAGTGTAATCAAGCTGGCGAAGCTGGAGATGCAGACTCTCAGAAAGCAAAACAACGAGCGGTTGAAGGCGATTCAGGCCAAGATTAAAAATGTCGATAAGGCGAAAATCGACCAACTCAAGGCAAGCTATGATCAGGCGCAAAAGAAACACGCTCCATCGTTGGACCAATATAAGACGTTGACTAAGCAGGCCGCGGCAGCAAGAAAAGCGAAGGATTCCAAGAAGGCCGCCTTGCTTGACTTGAAGAGGAACAGCCTGAAGCCTTCGGTAGACGCGGCTAAGCAGGATATCGCGAACCGGAAATCGGAGCTTGCGGCGGCCAAGAAGCAGGCTGCGGCCAAAGCCAAGGAGATCAGAACGGCGCTGGCCCCGATTCAGCCCGTAAAGAAACAGATCGCTGCGGAGAACAAGTTGATCAGCCGGACCAACAAGAACAAGTCGGCGGCGGAGAAACTCTACCGCGTCGCGGTCAAGAAAGGAAACGCGGTAATGGCGGCGGCCCAGATGACGATCATGTACGCGGAGCTGGGCAAGGTAAATCAATCGCAAAAGAAGATCCATACGTGGGAGAAACAAATCGGCAGCTGCCTTGCTGCGGCCGAGGCCAAGCTGTCATAGGCGACCCCGGAATCCTAGTTGCATCATAGTGGTTTTAAGCCCGGCATATTCGGGCTTTTTTTTGTGGAACAAAGTCTTGACAAATTGTGGAGTACGATTCATAATGCAAATATGAGCACATGATCATATATAAAATAATACATAAGAAGGTTGTGATGACATTGGAAGCGAAGGAACATGCATTTTTAACGGAAGAGGAAGTGGAGTCGGTTTCGCAAATTTTTAAGGCCTTGTCGGATCCGACGCGGATTAGGCTGTTGTATTTGCTTTCGCAGGAGGAATGCTCCGTCAACCATATTGCCGAGGTGCTGGACATGTCGCAATCCGCGGTGTCGCATCAACTCAGTTTCCTGCGGAATAGGCGGTTAGTGAAGAAGAGGCGAGAAGGCAATATGCTGTTCTACAGCTGCGATGACGATCACGTCATTTCACTGCTGCATCAAGCGATTAACCATTGTGAGCATTAGAGAAGGAGGTAACCATTATGCATAACCATTCTCATCACGGGCACCAACACCATGGACATGATCACCATGGGCACCACGGCCATCATCATCACGATCATGCCAGGGAAGGCAATAAAAAAGGGTTGGCCATCGCCCTCTCGATTACGTTCGGCATTATGTTTCTGGAGTTTTTTGGCGGACTGATCACCAACAGCCTTGCACTCCTATCCGATTCCGGGCACATGCTTAGCGACGCCAGCGCCCTTGCGTTAAGCCTGGTCGCTTTATGGTTTTCGTCCAAACCAGCTTCGGCCAAGCGGACTTTCGGATTTCACCGCTTTGAAATTTTGACGGCGTTATTCAATGGTATCGTCCTGTTTATCATTGCGGGATTTATCGTATGGGAGGCCGTACAGCGGTTCAATAGTCCGCCTGAAGTGGCCAGCGGGTCCATGATGCTTATCGCGGCTGTCGGGTTGCTCGCCAATGTCGGCAGTGCCATCGCGTTGATGCGAAAAGGAGATGTGAAGAATAATTTGAATCTCCGCAGCGCATATATCCATGTTCTAGGTGACGCCTTAGGTTCCGTAGGCGCTATTCTGGCGGGAATCGTAATGATGGTTTTTAAATGGTACCTGGCTGACCCGATCATCTCGATCCTTGTGGCGCTCCTGATTTTGAAGAGCGCTTGGGGAGTTATTTCTCACACGATTCACATTCTGATGGAGGGGACGCCTGCCGCCATCGATCAGGGCGAAGTGAAGGAAGCGCTGCTTGCGATTGAAGGGGTCCAGGATGTCCATGACCTTCATATTTGGACAATTACATCCGGCTTCGATTCACTGAGCTGTCACGTGCTGGTTCGAGACGGTGAAGATAACCAAATCATTCTGCAGAAGGCGATTCATATCCTGGAGGAGCGTTTTCATATTGAGCATTCCACGATTCAAGTGGAGACCGCCGATATCCATCATGGGAAGTTAAAATGTTAACGAGCCGTGATCATACGCAACTCACATTTTATCGGCGCAATTCAAAAGCCTCCCCGAACGGGAGGCTTACGCGCGATAGAAGCTAATATATTTCATAAGCTCCGAAATCCCTTGAAACGCCAGCGTTAGATGGCTGTTCAATTTTTGCAGAGCGAACTGAAAGGAGCGTTCGACCCTGGCGAAATCCTGTGTCTCCAGCTCGTATAACAGCTGTTTCATGTTTTCGATGTAGTAGATCGTTTTCCGCAAGCTGCTGATTGCAATGATTTTTCTAAGTTCTGCCGTCGTAAAAATTCGGTACCCATTCTCCTTATTTCGCTTCGAGGCAATTAATCCCTCTTGCTCCCAATGGCGGATCGCCGATGGATTGACCCCGGCAATTTCCGCTACTTCTCCAATGGTCATGGCGTCCGTAACCTTTACGTTGTTGTATTTGGTAAAATCGGCGTTTCGGATCATGCTCATGATTTCTTCCACCCTGTGTTTCTCCATTTGAAGACGATACAGCTGCTGATTGACTAACCAAAGTGCAGGATCTACGTTCCCATGCTTTATTTTCCTCATTACCTCAAATACAACCGGTATTTCAAAGCCGCGCAGTAAAGCTCTGATCGCCGTAAACGCCTGTATGTGAACGGGGCTGTAGCATCTGCGGTTGCTGGGTGTTCTGGGAACGTCGGGAATGAGACCCTGATCCTCGTATCTCCTTAGTGTTGTCGTACTTACTTTCAACGCATGGGCTGCTTGAAGAGGAGTATATATTTCATCCATTGAAACTTCACCTCAAACCTAAAGTAAAACCTTCAAGTGCTTCACCAATATTAAAATTGAATATTTCAAAGATATCAAGGCCATTCGGAAGACAAACCGAAAGATTGCTTGAATGTTATAAGATGGAGATACAAAATGCCGAACAGGAGTGATATCATGAAAAAAATGATACAACTAAACAATCATACCGAAATTGAGGCAGGCCTGGCGGGAAATCCGCAGCGCAAAGTCGTTATGCTGCCGATCGCCAAAAAATCGGTTTACGGGCCGGAGGCCGAAAGCTTAAAACAATGGGGCGTGGATCCTCAGTTGGGGGAGCATTTCGTGGAGGGGTTGGCCGAACAGTTTCGGGTTCTTTATTTTGATTACGAAGGCCATTTATTTCAATATCCAGAGCCGGATCGCCTCACCGCGGAACATATTGTTCGCGATTTTTTGCAAATTGCGGATGAGATGGGCGTCCATAGGTTCAGTTATTACGGTTATTCCTGGCTGGGGCTTATGGGGCTTCAGCTGGCATTAAGAACCGATCGCTTGGAAAGTTTGATGATGGGCGGATATCCTCCTTATGAAGGACCTTATCGCGAAATGACGATCGTGACCGAAAAAACCTATGAGCTGGCTTGGAAGTCGAGTCAAGAGGTCTTCGCTTCCGCCGAAGGATGCCCGGGGCCCGACGACATGGACTGGGAAGAGATCCCGGTTACGATCGACCCGCGCATTCCCCGGCAGTTCCAAAGTTTATATAGAAGTTTAAACGGATTTGACGACCGGTTGGTTCAAGCGAGGCTTACGATTCCGAGACTTGCTTTTGCCGGATCAGGAGATACCCTCGTTTACGGAGAAAAGTTCGGAAATGTCACGGTCGATATTGGCGGAATTCTGCAGAGGAACTGCAGTCTCTTAGAATCTATGGGTTGGGATATAGAAATTCTGCAAGGGGACGGGATGGATCATACGAAGGCCATGCAGCCGGCGGCGGTTCTGCCGCTAATCAAGCCTTGGCTGATGAAAAGTTTGAAGTATATAAGTTGAACTAAAAAAAGCTCTAGGCAATAGTGTGAAATGATTCTGGAGAAGCGTAGCGTTCGCCTTTGTGACCGGATTTCTACCTATTCTGAATTTAATTGATGAGGAAATCTGGGAACAACAGCGATCGGAAGAACATTTCACACGGCTGCCTCATATGCGAATTAATAGTTCAACTTATATAGCAGGCCCGAGAATACGGAACCTCTAGTATTCATCCAGACGTGTAATAGAAATAGAACATAAAATACGTCATGAGGAGAAAAAGAAAGGGGGAGCCGGCAGTGCAGCAAAGCGTGTTATTTATCGTTTCCTCGACGATTTATTTGACCAGCCAACCTTTGAGCTATAGTGCGACGCGTTCCGCTTTCACGATAGAAGAACGGGCGCGGCAAACCTTGGGTACGATCGCGTCGATTCGGGACAAGTTTCCCGCGGCCCGCATATTGTTGATAGAAACAGGGCTTAGGCCAGATGTTCCGCCGGAATTGACGCAAAGTGCGGACCGCTATTTATATCTCGGACATCGAAAAATAATCAGACAGGCGGCGGATGGCCCCTATAAAGGATTGGGTGAGGCGCTCAGCTTATATCTGGCGAATCGGGCCATACGTTCTTTTCAAGCGGATTATTACTTTAAACTAAGTGGACGGTACTACCTGGATGACCATTTTGATCCACAAAATTGGGTAGGGGAGACCGTCATGGGCAGGGAATGCGGAAGCGGCCTGTATACGGTATTGTACGGATTTCCGCGCAGACTGTATGATAATTGGCGGAGTTCCTTAAGACAAAGCATTCCGGTTCTCCTTCGGGGGGAATCCCTTGAACTCATTCAACCGAAGTTTTTTGAAAAACCGATCCGCTATTTGCCGCGGTTAGGAGTTAGCGGCTGGAAGTCACATTCAGGGGAATTTGTGTCATTATAAATGAATAGCAGGAGCAAACCGTCTGAACGACAAATCGTCCGATGACGGTTTTTTTGTTTAAGTCAGATATTTGCGGTTCTGCTTCCTGTTCTCCGCTTTCTTTATTATCGACTTGGGGTATGTTACTATAATAACAAGTGAGTCGCAAGTCATATGATAACATATGATATGATAAAGACTTGCAATATCGGGCCTAGTTTAATTCCGAAGGAGAAAGAAAATAGATGAAATTGAATGTATCCAGTCAAAGTCCACTTTATCTACAATTAAAACAAATTATTAAAGAAGATATTTCCAGAGGCGTATACAAAGCGGGGCAAAAGCTGCCCCCTGAAGCGGAAATCGGGAAGACATACGGGGTAAGCCGTATTACCGTTCGACGGGCCATTACGGATTTGGTGGAAGAAGGGGTTTTGCATAGTCAACAGGGCAAGGGCAGTTACGTGCGTGAACTCAAGGAAAAACGGGAATTGATTTCAGTGGGAAGCTTTTCCGATATGACTACCTTGTCCGGAAAAACACCTAGCTCGCAAATCCTATCGAACCTGGTCATGGAAGCGGATGAAAAGTTGGCAAGCACTTTTAAAATTCAGCTAAATGATCCGGTGCTTAAATTGCATCGCCTTCTGTTCATCGATAACCAACCTTTCATTATTGAAACTTCCTTTTTTCCGCTGGAAATCCTGCCGGACCTGGAAAAATACATCGGGGAGTCTCCCTCCACTTACCACATTTTAAAAGAACGTTATGGTGTTGAACCTGCCTTTTCGGAAAAAACGCTGGAGGTTATTCTCGCGACGGAATACGAGTCAAGCTTGTTCCATTGCGACAGAGGGACCCCGCTTTATTTGCTAGGTAAAATTACTTATGATCAACAAGACAGACCTATGCATTATTCGCAATCCGTTTATATGTCCAGCAAGGTCATTTTTACAATAAATTCCGGGAAACGCAGTTAGCCTCAGGCGCTTAAATCCATACTGTATAAACACATAACAAAATGAAGCTCTCCATCTTCACTCCATCCAACGAGGAGCGAGAATGGCGGGCTTTTTTGTTGACTTGAACTTGGAGGTCGCAAGAATCTATGTAAGTGAATATTACATGGATATTCTGTTTTGGAGTATGAGGCATCAAAAAATGGGTTTATGAAAGATAATGTAACACAATGAAAACACTTACATAGAATTTTATAGTTGACTGGTGTTGTATAGAGATGGTATATCTTATATTATAACAACATATACAATTTGGATAGGAGACAAATACTCACCGAAAGAGGAGGCCGGTATGCGCGTAGCGGGAGTTGGGTTCAGTTGCATTGACAAGTATGATAATTTGGGCAAATACTATCCCACTGGTAACAGCGTTGATTTTGTGATTCATCTAAGCCGATTAGGCTTAGATGTCTCCATGGTAAGCGTCGTTGGCAATGATTTGTACGGGTCTATGATGATTGAGAAGCTTAGGGAAGAAGACGTAAATGTGACCTGTATGCATGTCCGCCCAGGCAAAACGGCGATCTTTAAGATGGATTTGAACGGGAATGACCGGGTGCATAAGGAGAAGATCGAAGGGGTCATGGCCGAATTTGCTTTAACCGAACAGGATTTGGCCTTCATTCTTCAACACCAAGCCATTCACACCAACCTATCCGGCCGGATCAATGAGCATCTTTCGTACTTCCGCAGCAAAGGGGTCAAGGTTATTTATGATTTTTCCACAAGGACCAAGAAGGAAATCGCCGGACCGATCTTGCCGGACACCGATTATGTATTCTTCTCCTATGAACAGGAAGACGACTACATTATGGAATTCATGAAGTGGGCGCACGCCCAAGGACCTTGTATCGTGGTCGTGACTTTGGGAGAACACGGAAGCCTTGCCTACGACGGAGAGTCCTTCTACCGGGGCGAAATCGTCCAAACCAAAGTTGTCAATACGGTCGGGGCCGGAGACTCGTTCTGCGCGGGCTTTATGTACGGGCAGTTGAAGGGGTGGCCGATTCCCGATTCGCTTAGGCAAGGGGCGGTTGTCGCCGCAGGAGTCGTTTCCCGATTCGAACCTTATTAAACACAGCCGGACAGGCGGAAAGGCGGATGATAAATTGATTATCGATGTACACACGCACCCCATTTTTCACAAAGCGATTAGTGATGACAAGCAAGTTTTGGACTACCGCAAAAAAGAGTTTGGTATTTTCAAGCAGTCCCCGAGCCCGCTGGAATCGGTGCTGCAGGAGATGGACTACATGCAAATCAGCCGGTCGGTTCTGCTGCCCATGGACCTGACCACCCAAAGCGGCGGATGGATCGTATCCAATGAAGAGGTCAAGCAACTGGTCGATTTGGCGCCGGATCGGTTTATTGGATTTGCCAGTGTGGATCCGCACCGGAAAGACGCCGTGAAGGTTCTTGATTACGCTTTCCGGGAACTGGGTTTAAAGGGGCTGAAACTCCACCCTTCCAAGCAGAAGTTTTACCCGGGTGACGATAAATTGAAACCGCTTTACGAAAAATGCCTGGAGTTCGATAAACCCATCCTGTTTCATGCCGGCATGAGCTGGGAACCGGATGCGCCATCGAAATATGCCCAGCCCGTGAATTTTGAAGATGTAGCCATAGCTTATCCCGAACTGCGCATGTGTCTGGCACACTTCGGCTGGCCATGGGTTCAGGAAACCGTTATGCTGCTGCTGAAATACCCGAACGTGTTTACCGACACATCGCTGCTTCACATGGATAATGCTCTCGATTTTTACCGGCAGGTGTTCAAAACGAATATGGGGCCCCTCTGGATCGAGCGGAATTTGAACGATAAGGTGATGTTTGGTACAAACAGTCCGCGTTTCAAGGCCAAAAGGCTGCTGCCGGCGCTCGAAGCGATGGAGTTCAGGCCCAAAACACTGGAAAAGATACTTGGCGGCAATGCACAGGTCTTTTTAGGCGAAAGGAGGAATGATCGGCCATGGTTAAACTAAAAACGATCGTATTGCGTTCAACGGCCGAATTTCAAATGATCAAAATTACCGATACAATCCGCAGCTTTGTTGAAGAATGCGGGGTTCAAAACGGGATCGCGGCCGTTATCTCGGCGCATACCACGACCGGGATCATGATTAATGAAGGACTTGAATGTGTGGAGACGGACATTGAGGAACTGCTGGAACGTCTGGTTCCCAAAGATTTCCCATATGCGCATGCGCATTTCCTGCCTTCTTACGGGGCAACGGGCAGCAATTCTCCTTCTCACTTGAAGTCGATGCTCTCGGGCAACAGTTGCTTATTCGTCGTGGAGAATGGCCGAATGATTGCCGGCGACGCTCAGGATGTGTATCTTGCCGAATTTGACGGTCCCAAGAGCAGAAAAGTTTACATTCAAGTCATTGGTGAGTAAGACAAGCCGCGGATAAAAGGACCCTACATTTCAAATCAACTTCAAAAGTGAAAGCGAGGATGGGGTATGAAAAACGAAAGACGCAAAAACGCAGTAGGCCATTGGGTGCTGATGATTTCGCTGAGTATGGTGGTTTTGCTGGCCGGCTGCGGAAAGAACGAAGCGGGCGCCGGCTCCGATGCGAAAGAAACGGACGGTAAAACCGGCAATACGGCGTCAGCCGCGCAGGCGGAAAATTTGCCGGATGCGCTAAAACAGCGCGGTAAGCTGGTCGTTGGCGTCAAAGTCGACTATCCTCCGCTGGGTTATTTGGATGAGAGCGGCAAGAATGCGGGTTATGAAATCGGCGTGGTCCAAAAAATGGCCGAATATGCTTTTGGCGATAAGAACGCGGTGGAATTCGTCCCGGTCAATGCCACAAACCGGATTCCTTATCTGGATTCCAACAAAATCGACTTTATCGCGGCCACCTTGGGTGTAACCGAGGAACGCAAGAAACAGCTGGACTTTTCAACGGAATTTTTTGACGGCGGTGTTGTTACGGTCGTCAAGAAGGACAGCGGCATTAACGCGATTCCTGATCTTGCGGGGAAAAAGGTCATCGTCATCAAGGGCTCTACAGGCTCCACCTATCTTGATGAAAATGTGCCCACGGCCGAGCAGATCAAGATTGAAAGCAATGCGGATGCTTTCCGCGCTTTAAAGGACGGACGGGCCGACGCGATGTTCCATGATGCCGTGCTCATGTCCGAATTCGTAAAAACATCCATGGACTACACGATTGTAGGGGAGCAGGTCGCCTTTGCGCCGATGGCGATCGGTGTCCGCAAAGGCGACGCGGCCATGCTGAAATTGGTCAACGATTCGCTTGAGCAGATGAGACAAGAGGATTATTTTAAATCGCTGATTGAAGAATATATGCCGAAGGCCGGCGATTTGGACCCGATGCAAATGATCCCGAGACCATAACGCCGGCAAAAAACAGGGAGGGGACAGCATGGAAACGAAGCGACCGAAATTATCCATCCGTAATCTGAAGAAGCAGTTTGGGGATAGCCTCATTCTTCGCGGTGTCGATATCGACGTCCATTCCCAGGAAGTGATCGTGATTATCGGGCCGAGCGGCTCGGGCAAAAGTACGCTGCTGCGCTGTATAAACGGTTTGGAGAGCATGAACGATGGAGAGATCTACATCGACGACCAAAAGATCGATTACACACCTTCATCCTTGCAAAAGGTCCGGCAAAGAATCGGCATGGTATTTCAGAGCTACAATCTTTTTCCTCACCTGACGGTCATGGAAAACCTGTTGCTCGCTCCGATGAAGGTGCAAAAACGGGCGAAGAGCGAAGTGCTGCCCCAGGCCAGCGAACTGCTCGATCAAGTCGGACTTCTGGATAAAGCGAACAGTTATCCCGCGCAGCTTTCCGGAGGCCAGCAGCAACGCGTAGCGATCGCAAGGTCGCTTGTCATGAATCCCGAAGTGCTTCTGTTCGATGAAGTTACGTCCGCGCTCGATCCAGAACGGGTACGCGATGTGCTGGATGTCATGAAGGACCTGGCTGCTCGGGGCACAACGATGCTGATCGTTACCCATGAAATGGGCTTCGGCCGCGATGTCGGCGATCGGATTATCTTCATGGACCAAGGCGTTATCGTGGAACAAGGGCCGCCGGAGCAGGTGTTTGGCAATCCGCAGGAAGAACGAACCCGCCAATTTCTTAAAAATGCCATGTAAGATGACACCATGAGGAGGTGCTAAGGCATGAGTTTTGATTTCGGTTATATCATCAACGCGTTGCCCCTCTTGCTAACGGGGCTCCAAATGACCCTTTTTATCAGCGTCATAAGCATTCTATTGTCGCTGGTGATAGGAATGAGCGGCGCCGTCGTCCGCACCTTGAAAATCCCGGTTTTATCCCAAATTGTAGCCGTCTATGTGGACGTGATCCGGAATACCCCGCTATTGGTGCACGTATTCTTCCTCTATTTCGGCCTGCCTGCCTTCGGGATTAAGCTGTCTGCGGTTGCGGTAGGCATCATAGCCCTATCCTTATGGGGCGGGGCGTTTGCGGCCGAAAACTTTCGCGGAGGAACCGACGCCGTGCCGCATGCGTTGATTGAATCCGGTCAATCGCTCGGACTCAGCACCTGGCAGATCGTCCGTCATATTATCGTTCCATTGGGATTTCGGATCAGTTTTCCCGCTTTCAGCAACACCGCCGTATCGGTGATCAAAAACTCCGCCTATATGACAAGTATTGGCGTTGCGGAAATGACTTTTGCGGCGATGGATCGGATCGCCTACGACTTTAAAACCTATGAAATGCTGATTACGATAGCGGTTATCTATCTCCTGCTGGTTTGGGGCACCTCGTATTTGTTCGGGCGTATCGAGCGCAAGCTGGATTACAAAAAAG
This sequence comes from Paenibacillus sp. A14, assembly GCF_036864815.1. Taxonomy (NCBI): domain Bacteria; kingdom Bacillati; phylum Bacillota; class Bacilli; order Caryophanales; family Paenibacillaceae; genus Paenibacillus; species Paenibacillus sp. A14. The sequence goes on along the minus strand of NZ_JBAGJD010000006.1, from coordinate 309,968 downwards.
CAAAGAAAGGCAGGGGGCGAAATGGAAGTATTAGCGAAAAATTCAAACTTTCTCCTCGACGGGTTGATTAATACGATCTTATTAAGCCTCAGCTGCCTTGGCATTGCCCTGCTGCTCGGCATGATCGTCGGTGTGCTGCAAACCGCAAACCATAAGGTTATCGTCTGGATCATGAAGGGATACGCCGAGCTATTCCGCGGCCTGCCGATCGTAATTACGTTGTTCCTGGTGTTCTTCCTGCTTCCGGAAATGGGCGTTCAAGTCAACAGTTACATTTCCGCGATGATCGCGCTCAGTCTATGGAGCAGCGCCAATATTTCCGTTGCGGTGCGCGGGGCTATTCAATCGATACCTCCCACGCAGACGGAAGCGGGAATGGCGCTCGGGCTAAGCCCCATTCAAACGATGCGTTATGTGATATTGCCGCAAGCCATACGGCGGATGCTGCCCTCCGTCATCGGACTGATGTCCAATCTTATTCAATCGACGTCACTCTCCGTCCTGATCGGCAATTTGGACTTCCTGAAATCGGTACAGCTCGTTATCGAGCGGGTCGAGCTATTGGAAGGCTTGTCGATCGCTACGCAGATGTATACCCTGGTGCTTGCCGTGTATTTCCTGATCTGTTATCCGCTTTCCCTATTGGCCAAAAGGATGGAACGGGTGTACCGCTAAAAATTTGGAGGCATCTATATATCGGAGGCGCTGCGGAAATTTTCGCTGCATCTGTACAATCAAGCCCAAGAAGCTGAACAATTCAACCTTATAATAATAGCAGGTCTCTGGGATAGGAGAGAGGCGAATGGGATATGAAAATCTGAGGCTGCGATTGGAACTGCTGCACGCAAAAGCCGGCTTCGGCGATGTGGCGGAGATCGTCAACCGACTCGGCGGTGATATCGTGTCCGTGGAGACGATTCGCTCGGATATCGGTTCCTCCATCCGCGACGTTGACATTCAATTGGAACGGGATGGTTACGAAGGGATCTTGAAAGAACTGGAATCGTTGAATGGGATCCGGATCATTGAGGTTTCCGATCGTGTTTTTCTTGCCCATCTGGGCGGAAAAATTTCCATTCAGCCTACCATGCAGATCAAGACCAATATGGATTTATCCCGGGTTTACACACCAGGCGTAGCCAGAGTATGTGCCGCGATAGCTCAAGATCCCCAAAGGGCGTATTCCCTTACGCTGAAGAGGAATACGGTGGCGGTCGTGACCGACGGCACCGCGGTGCTGGGATTGGGTGATATCGGGCCTAGTGCCGCGGCTCCCGTGATGGAGGGAAAGTCCATGCTTTTCAAACAGCTTGCGGACGTGGATGCTTTTCCGATTTGTCTGGATACGAAGGATACGGAGGAGATTATCCGCACGGTCAAGGCGATAAGCCCTATTTTTGGTGGTATCAACCTGGAGGATATCAGTTCGCCGCGCTGTTTTGAGATTGAGCGCAGACTTCAGGAAGAGCTGGACATCCCGGTTTTTCACGATGATCAACATGGCACGGCCATTGTGGTTATCGGCGGGTTAATGAATGCCCTGAAGGTGATCGGAAAGCGGATGGAAGAGGTTAAGATCGTCGTGAACGGCGTCGGTGCCGCCGGCGTATCCATCTGCAAAATGCTGATTTCCGCCGGTGTCAAGCACTTGATCCCCGTGGACCGGAGCGGAGCAATCGTCCGCGGCGGCAGCTATGAGCATCCGATGTGGAGCTGGCTGGCGGAGCAGCCGCAGGTGGGAGATCGGGCGGGTCAGCTATCGGACGTGATAGAAGGGGCGGATGTATTTATAGGAGTTTCCCGGGCCGGTGTGTTGTCGGCTTCACATATCCAAGCTATGGCGGAGAATCCGATCGTCTTCGCCATGGCGAATCCCGAGCCGGAAATTTCCCCGGAAGAAGCGATGCCGCATGTGCGGATTTTTGCAACCGGACGCAGCGACTATCCGAATCAAATCAACAATGTGCTGGTCTTTCCCGGCGTTTTTCGCGGTGCGCTGGATTGTGGAGCGGGCCTGATCAACGAGGCCATGAAACTGGAGGCGGCCAAAGCGATTGCGGATGTCATAAGCGAATCCGAGCTGAATGAACAGTACATCGTGCCGAGCATTTTCAACGAGAGGGTCGTCGTTAAGGTCAGGGAAGCCGTGATCCGGGCTGCGCTCAAAACGGGCGTGGCCAAAAGAGTCCCTTCCGATTTTAGCGCATCGCTGCCAGAGGAAGGAGAGATGGTTCATGCTGCCGGAATCACATAGAATCGAGATGGATTTTTTGGGAGAGAGACAGGTGCCCCTTGATGCCTATTATGGAATTCAGACGATGCGTTCCGTGGAAAATTTCCCAATCACTGGTTACCGGATTCATGAACGTTTGATCTGTGCCCTGGCCATGGTGAAAGAAGCAGCCGCGAAGGCAAATCGAGAAACGGGGAGGCTGGAGCCCGAAATAGGCACGGCCATCGAGCAGGCTGCCGAGGAGATCCGGGCAGGCCGCTTCCATGACCAGTTTGTGGTCGATCCGATTCAAGGGGGAGCGGGAACTTCGATAAACATGAATGCCAATGAGGTACTGGCCAATCGGGCGATTGAGCTTCTCGGCGGAGTCAAAGGAGATTATACCCGGGTAAGTCCCAATACGCATGTCAATATGTCGCAATCTACCAATGACTGTTTTCCGACGGCTTCGCAAATCGCGGTACTTGGTTTAATGGAGGATCTATTAAGCGAGATGGAATCCATGTATGCGGTGTTTCATGCAAAGGCCGAGGAATTTGATTCCGTGATCAAAATGGGGCGGACTCACCTTCAAGATGCGGTACCGATCCGATTAGGCCAAGAGTTTGGGGCTTACGCCAGAGTGTTTTTCCGGGATATCGGGCGAATTAAACGCGCTAGGGAGCATTTGCTGACGATTAACATGGGGGCGACTGCGGTAGGTACGGGTCTCAACGCGGATCCGAGGTATATCGAGCGGGTAGTCGAAGCGCTGGGCAAGATTAGCGGTTTGCCGCTCCGCCTTACGGAGCACATGCCTGATGCGACTCAAAATACGGACAGATTCACGGAATTGTCCGCCGCGCTAAAAATCTGCATGCTGAACATGTCTAAAATCTGCAATGACTTGCGTCTCATGGCTTCGGGACCAAGCTCGGGTTTTGGCGAGATACATTTGCCGCCCCGTCAGCCGGGCTCCTCGATCATGCCCGGGAAAATAAACCCCGTGATGTGCGAGGTCATCAACCAGGTGGCATTTCAGGTCTTTGGTAACGATCTTACGATCTGCCTGGCCTCCGAAGCCGGCCAGTTGGAGCTGAACGTGATGGAGCCGGTGCTTGTTTACAATTTGCTGCAATCGCTGGAGATTATGAAAAACGCCTTTGGCGCATTTAAAACCCACTGCCTTGAGGGAATAACGGCCAACGAGGAACGCTGCAGCGGCTATGTGAATTCAAGCACCGGCCTGATTACCGCGCTGAATCCATATATCGGCTATGAGACATCGTCCCGAATTGTCAAGGAAGCGCTAAGAACGGGGAAAACGGTTCGCGAGCTGTTGCTCGCTCATCATTTGATCGATCAAAAACAGCTGGAAACTATCCTGGATCCCTATCGAATGACAAGTCCAGGGATAGCTGGGGAGAGAAAAAACGGAATAAGAAGTTGACATTTTGTGCGAAAAAATGTATATGTATATATAATACAACATATAACAACTTAACTATGGAGGCGAGATCATGAGCGTAGCAAATGTATTGACTACAGCGCAGGAGCAAGTGAATCAAATCATTGAGGCCTATAAAGAAAGAGAAATCCGCCGGGTATTTCTGGTGGCTTGCGGCGGATCCTCCGCCTTGATGTATCCGAGCAAATATTTCATTGACCGGGAATCGACCCAAATCACGGCGGAAGTTTACAACTCCAACGAATTTATTTACCGCAATCCCGCAACGCTGGGTTCCGATTCGCTGGTTATCCTTTGTTCCCACAAGGGAAAAACGCCGGAAACGACCGAAGCGGCCAAATTTGCCAAAGGAAAGGGAGCGCTCACCGTTTCGCTGATGTATGTCGAGACCGCTCCATTAGCCGAAGAGTCCGACTTTATTGTAAATTACAGCTGGGCGCCGCCGGGGGAATTGGATCCCCATCCGGAAATCGCCAACTATGCGGTATTGTATCGTTTGACGATGGGGCTGTTGGCTGTTAAGGAAGGAAACAAGAAATACGAGAAGCTGCTAAGCAGCTTGAACAACTTCGGTCAAGTGCTGAAGAAAGCGAAGGAGCAGTCTTTGGAGAACGCCAAAGCTTATGCCCAAGCCTTTAAAAACGAGTCCGTCATCTACACGATGGCAAGCGGAGTGAACTACGGAATAGCCTACTCCTTCGCGATCTGTATTCTGATGGAGATGCAGTGGAAACATTCCCATGCGATTCATGCCGGAGAATTCTTCCACGGACCGTTTGAAATTCTGGATAAGGACGTACCGTTTATTCTTCTGAAAGGGCTTGACGAAACCCGCCCGATGGAAGAAAGAGCGCATAAATTTCTTAAGGAGCATGGCAAGAAACTGTTGATTCTCGATGCCAAGGAATTCGACATGAGTGGAATCGATGAGGAATTGAAAGGATATCTTGCGCCGCTGCTGCTGAACTTTGTTCTTCGCGTTTACGCCGTCGAACTAGCGGCCGCAACCGGACACGCACTTGAAACGAGACGTTACATGTTCAAGGTTCCTTATTAATCCCGTACGCACATTGAAAATAGACAAGAAAAATACAAAAAATGGCTTCCGCTTGCGGAGGCCATTTTTTGTATCATCTTTCGACCTTTCGCCGAAGATTTGACTCAGTCCAGCTTGTTTTTATTAAAGGTACGCCTCATTCGGGTCGTCGCCCAGCTCTTCGAGGATCAAAAAGTCAAATCGGACCTCCAGTTCCTTGCCTTGGGGACTGCAGGCGTACAATCCGGCATAAACCGGGGCACCCGCAGGAAGATCCAAGTGAGCGACGCGGATTTGCGACCAATGCTCTCCATCCCAGGAATAATCGGCATAACTGTTTTGACCGATTTTGGAAATCCGGAAGAACATCTCGATTTCGCCGCCGGAGAGCGAAACGGATTGGGTCGACCAGTCCGAATATCCGCGGTTTGTCACCACCGCTCCGAGTTTTCCGGTCCCTTCCGATATGTACTCCACGGAGGTTTTGATCCATAGATCCTCCGAGAACCGGACCATTAACCCAGCCTGATCGTATCGCGATTTCGGCCGGGCGATGACTTTGGTCGTCATTCTGAAATTATTCTTAGTAGTCGCATATAAGAAATGACCGCTGTCCGCTTGAAAACCGTAGTGAGTCTTTTGCCAAAAGTCCGTGTTCTCCTCGGTATGCAATACAAGCTGGCTAAGTTCCGCATCAATAAACCAGCTTTGAGGCTCGCAATGCCAGGCGAGCCCCTCAGTTAATTGTTGTTTCCGGAAATGTTCGTCCAATAGTAAGGTATTTATCATATTAACTCGAACTGCCCCTTCTGGATTTGTAATAGCCGTGCCCCAGATTTCCGTGACGGTGATGATAGTCGGAGGAGGAGCCCCGGTGCCGGGAATACCCGTGGCTGCTGCTGTACTTTTTACCGTAGTGTTTCGCGGAGCTGCTGTTATGCCTTCGATGATGGCTATGAGAGGAGGAGTGCAAAAGCTTGTCGATCAATTTTCTTAGCATCTTCAACGTCCACCTTTCTTGTTCATAATAATATACTTTAACTTTATTCGGATATTATCACAGATGGAACGGCACCTTCAACTTTTGGTAGATCAGGGAATGTTCATCCAGGGGAGAACTTAAGTCTGCACAAATCTTCTTTAAGTAAAGAAAGGCTAGAATACGGCTGCCGAAGCTTCAGCAAGCGCTCCAGGATCGTTCGAAGTTCCTTGGAGAGGTCCAATTCTTCCCGCCAACTCCGGCCGCTCGTTCCTCCGGCTGCGGTATTGTCCGGTTCATAGGAGGAATAAAGCAAAAACAGCATAAAATGCCCGATGTCAACAAGATCGGCCTGGATTTCTGCGGCTTTGAATTGAGCGGGAGATTGGCGCTTTAAACGAAAACCCTTTCCGGGAGGGGGAACCCGGGGAGGGGGTTCTCCGATCCTTCGGGCCAGCCCAAAATCGATCAGATGCAGGCGGCCATCGTTCACGAGCACGTTCGGGATGCGGAGATCCAAGTGAACGATGCCTTTGCTGTGAATATGTTCCACCAGTTCAAGCAATTTTAGCGTATAACGGACGCAATCCTCTTCGGCCAGCCGCTGGCCTTGATCAAAAATCAAGTCTTCGAACGTATCGCCGCTCAAAAAAGACATGACCAAAAAGGTACCGTTCTTTGCTTTGAACAGGTCAAGGTATTCGGGAATTTGCGGGTGTCTAACGGTTCTCAGAATATCCGCTTCTCTTTCCAATAAACCCGTAGCCCCGAGGCCTTTGCTGGGCCTTGCCTGTTTTACGGCAACGAAGGATCCGCTGATCCGGTCTTTACATTTATATATTAAGCCATAGCTTCCTTCACCAATCAGCTCTTTAACGATATACCGCTCCGCCAGCTTAAGGTTTGCTTCCAAAGGATAATCCCGCCAGGCCATCACAAAAGAGTTTAAATATGAAAATAAGCGCAAGTCCGTTACTCACCTTCCGTTTCCGGGAGTATCACCCGGCGTCTTAAGTAAATTATAGCGTATAACCGCGGGAACCGGCGAATACCTAGACTTTAGTCCAGAAGAAAAAACAGTCCGGAGTCGGTTTTTCATAGGGGTTCGTGTATAATAATCTAGAATAACAACTTTAGATCCTAATCATTTAAATTTTCTATATACAAGCTGAGGGATAACATCGGATGAGCAAAGCGGGAACCCATCAAGCGGAGGCTTGGTACAGGCGGGCCGAGGATAAGGCCGCTCAATATTTTTCGAGACTGCGGGTACAAGTAGAAGAAAAGACCTTTATCCCTGCGCTAATCGAGGATTTTCAGAAGTGGAAAAGGAAGCATGTCCGGACCGGTTCGATGCTGTCCTTTTTTTCACGTGTAAAGAAGCAGCCGGATTCGACAGATTTTCATAGATATATCACTTGGCTGAACTATACCGGAAAACTGGACAGCTATCTGGAACGCAGCATTTCCTATATCTACTTGCGGGATTTGGGAAAAGATCTGAACTCCGATCGGACGAAAGTTAAGGTCAACCGTTTCATCGACGACATGAAGAAGCTGCTTATCGATCCTTCCGAAGCAAAAAAGGGGCGCCAACCGGAATTTATCAGTCTGGCGGCGTTCTACCGGTGGGCTCAAAAGGAAGGCGTAGAAAATGCGGCCATTTGGGTGATCAACAAAATCAAAGGCGTCTCTCCCCGAATCCCCAAAGAGATGAACGCTGAGGAAGCGGAGCGTAAATTGATTAAAATCATCGTTGGCGTCGTCATGCACGCCCTGGATGAAATGGACGAGGTGAAAATTCCTCCTGAAGAACGCTCCCGGAGATTGGATGAGGCCATCCGGCTCGGTTATTTTTACGGGCTAACCTATCCTTTTATCGATGATCTGCTGGATTCCGGGGCATTGCTGGACGAGGATAAAGAACGGTATTCCGCGATCCTGCGCACCACATTGTCCAGCGGTGTCGTGCCGGAACTCGGGGAGTGGACCGGCAATAACCCCGAATTGGTTCGTTTTGTTCATGCCGAGCTTGGGGAGGCTTATGAGTATATCAAAAATTATCAACGTCAGGAGACGCGGGATATTTTTTATGAACACTCTTACGTATTCTTTCATTCCCAGGACGTAGACAGGCTCAAGGATTTAACCGAACCGGGTTATAGCAATGAAGATCTGTATTTGCCCATCATCATCAAAGCCGCTTCCTCCCGGCTGATCGTCCGCTCCGTTCTTAGCGCCCCGAAGGATGAAGGCTTTGATCAGCGGGTGTTTTATTATGGATTGTACAATCAGTTGGCCGATGATTTTGCTGACATGTTCGACGATTTGCGGGACGGAGCGGTTACCCCTTACACCTATTATCTAACCTATCGCCATGAACGGCCCGATTTAATCAACCCGTTTGAATTATATTGGACCGTCATATCTCATCTGATACACCACGTTTATCAATCGGACCCGTTAACGTGCGAGGTCATTCTGGATCGGGCGATCAATGGCTTAAAACGATATCAAAAACGGGTCGGTCAGAAGAAATATAACGAAATCATGGAGATCTTCGCCGCCGGAATGCCGGAATTGAACCGTCTCGTTCAGTTCATGGTCCGAAAAGCGGAGGATGTGGACTTTTTTGATAAGTTGCTGCGTGATCAATTGCTCCTTACAATGAGAACCAGTAACAGGGAGAAGGAAGATTTCCACACTACGATTCAAACAGCGCGCAGGCAAATCAACGAATGGTTGAAGATCCCGAAACCTGAATCTTTGGCGGATGCCAACGGACTGCTGATCGATACGGCCAACTACAGTCTGGAGGGCAGCGGCAAGCGAATCCGGCCCGTACTCTCATGGGTCATGGGGGTAAAAGAATACGGTCTTGACGCTTCCGCCTTAACGCCTTTATTTAGAGCGCTGGAATATATGCACACGGCATCGTTGATATTTGACGATCTTCCCTCGCAAGACAATTCGACTACGCGGCGGGGGAGACCGACGCTTCATCAGGTACACAACAGTGCGATCGCTGAATTGACGGGGATTTACCTTATTCAGAAAGCGATAGAAGAGCAGGCATCTTTGGAGGGCTTTGATCATAAAACCGTACTCCGACTATTGCGGTATTTATCCCGGAAGGCCGGGGAAATCTGTATGGGCCAAGCGATGGATTTGAATTCGAAGGGAAAAGTACTGGCTTTGGAGGAATTAAACACGCTTTGTTTTTATAAAACGGGCATTGCTTTTGAAGTTTCGCTCGTCGCCCCCGCCATGCTTGCACAGGTAAAAGAACCTGAAATCGCATTGTTGAAAAAGGTAGCCTATCATGCGGGAATCTCCTTTCAAATCAAAGACGATTTGCTCGATGGAGAAGGAGATCTTGAATTGCTGGGCAAGCCCACCGGCAAAGATGTGGAAAACAATAACTCCACCTTTGTAACGATTCTGGGACGGGACGGGGCCAGCCAGGCGATGTGGGAGCATTACTGCCTTGCCATGGAAGCGGTGAAGGAACTTCCGCTGAAGACCGGTTTTTTAAAGCACTTGTTGAATTATATCATCGTTCGGGATAATTAGGCTCGACACGAAGAGACGCGAATGAATTTTAGAAAGCGGCCGGGCCGGGAGGCCCGGCTGCGCTTCTCCCGGTTAACGGCGCTGCGTGAAGAGATGGAAGGTAACTCCGAAGCGGTCTTTAACCATGCCGTAAGCCGGGCTGAAATGAACTTGCTGCAAAGGAAAGACGATCTTCCCGCCTTGCGTCAAGGCGTCGAAGAAGTGTCGGGTCGTCACGGCATCCGGTGTTGTAATGCATACTTGGACGGTTTCGTTGTGCTCTGCGGATTTGTCGGTTTCCAGGGAATCAGCCACAAAAAGGTCGGCATCCCCGATTTTTAACACGGAATGGGCTAAACGGTTTCTGAATTCGGCGGGAAGGGGATTTGCGGAGGCGTCCGGCGCTTCCCCATAAGTTTGCTTAAACAACGTCTTGGCTCCCAGAGCCGTTTCATAAAACCGGATGGCTTCCTCGGCTTGGCCGTTTAGCATAATGAAGGGGGTGACTTGAAAAGACACGATAAATCAGCTCCTCGAATAGTGGATATTAACCCGGCTCCTTTTTTCGGATCAGGTTTGTTATCAGTATATCTCCTAATAGTGACAGCTCCTGTCATAGTCCGATGAATATGCGAAAAAAATTGACATTCTCAATAGTGGTAACTATAATGGTTACAACAGGAGGGTGGTTTCCTTGAAACAACTTAGCACGCGTTTTTCTATAGCGGTGCATACCCTTTCCCTAATTGTCGTAAGTCCCGTGGACTGTACAGGAGATTTTATCGCCGGCAGCGTGAATACGAATCCTGTGGTCATCCGCAGAATTATGGGCATGTTAAAAAAGGCGGGGCTTGTGGATGTCCGTCCGGGAGTAGGAGGAGCGGCATTGCTAAGGGGACCGGATCAGATCACGCTCCTTGATATATATCGTGCCGTCAATGTGACGGAAGAGAACCGGCTTTTTCGAATTCATGAGAATTCCAATATTCAATGTCCAGTGGGCCGGAATATCGAGAAAGTGCTGCAAGAGGAGTTGACCGAGGCCCAAACCGCGATGGAGCAAAGGTTGGCACAAACGACGTTGGATCAATTGATCCATAAATTCAACTGAAAATAAGCCTCTTAATGAGGCCTTATTTTATAGATTTGTTGTAACTTACATAGTTATAACAAGAGATATTACAACAATTTATTGGAGGAATGAAATATGAAGATGTTAGTTACAGGCGCCACAGGAAAGCTGGGCAAGAAAGTGGTGGAACATCTGCTGAAGACCGTACCCGCCAATCAGTTGGCCGTTAGCGTCCGGAACCCGGAGAAGGCGGAGAACTTGCGGGCCTTGGGTGTGGACGTCCGTCAAGGCGATTTTGATCTTCCCGAAAGTCTGGATTCGGCTTTTGCGGGAGTGGACCGCATCCTGATCATTTCCGCGGACGGGGACAATGAAACCCGAATCCGTCAGCATGCGAACGCCGTTGAAGCCGCCGTCCGGGCGAAGGTGGGATTCATTGCCTACACCAGTTTGGCGAATGCTCAGGACAGCAAGCTCTTCCTTGCTCCTACACACAAAGAGACGGAGAAAGCCATAATGAAAACGGGGATTCCATACTCTTTTTTACGCAACAATTGGTATTTGGAGAATGAAATGTCGAGCATTCAAGGGGTTTTCGCGGGGGCGCCATGGGTGACTTCGGCGGGTCAAGGTAAAGTCGGATGGGCTTCGCAACAGGATTACGCGGAAGCCGCGGCAGCGGTATTGTCCGGAGAAGGCCATGAAAATACGATCTATGAGCTATCCGGCAAACTGCTCACGCAAGAAGAATTGGCATCGGTGATCGGCGAGGTGCTGGGAAAAGAAGTTCCCGTGCAACAAGTAGATGATGAGACGTATGCGGATATCATGAAACATGCCGGTGTTCCCGACTTCGTCATCCCAATGTTGGTCAGCATTCAACAGGGCATTCGGGAAGGAGATTTGGAGATCCGGAGCGACGATTTCGAGAAAGTGCTTCGCCGGCCGCTAACACCACTGAATGATGTCCTCGGCCAGCTGGTCCGCGAATTGTCCTGATCTGACGGGGTATTTATTGAGCCGCTGCGGCGGACACGGTTGTAAGATAAAGCTGCAAGAAAATCATTTCTTGCAGCTCTTTATTTTTGACAATAATGCCTATCCGGCAGGAAGTAAGAGGGAACCATGGAAGGATGCCCTTGCTTATGGTAGACTTAGATCAAATTTTTGGATTTTATCAGTGTAGAGAATGAAACCAAGGAGTTGAATTCAACTGAAAAACCATGAAAGCGTCATCTTTGAGTCCTCGTCGACTTCCCCTTTAGAGAACCGGATTGCCAGCGTGTTTGTTCATGTTACGGATTTACGGAAATCCGCGGAATGGTACAGCCGTTTGTTAGGCCTTCCGGTTGTGGAGGAGCGGCTTAACGGAGGACCCGTGTATTGGTTTGATTTTGAGGGAACTCACCTGATCCTCGATTCGAATACGGCAAACCGGCAGAATCCAAAGTGGGATGAAGGCATGAGGCCTAGGATGATGTTCAAAACCTCAAATTTGGAGGAAGCTTACCGTTATGTCCAGGAGAAGGGAGAGATCATCCTCGAGCCTGAATATCACGGGACGATGGCCTATTTCAATTTCCGCGACGCCGAAGGCAATGCGCAGATGGTTTGCTGGACCGCTTCTTCGGCCGAGGACATTGAGCTCATGGCGCAAAGCCCGATTTTGCCGAAAATAGGCGGGGTGTTTGTGGACGTGAAGCATATCCCGGAAACGGCACGCTGGTATTCCGATCTGCTGGGCGTCCCGTATGATGCTTCCGCGGCAGGCGGAGCGATATACTCGGTTCCCATGGCTGATGGCGCCGCACTTTTGCTTGATCGGAACCGCTTTATGGATGGCGGTGCAATCACGGAGCTTTTATATTTCGAAACGGAACACTTTGATGCGGCGCTGGAATATATCGCGCGTCAGGGGTTTCAACTGGCGGGGGAGCCCGACTATTTTCCCGATTTGAAGGAAGCGGCCCTGCTGGATCCCGACGGTCATCGCATTATAGTGGCTCAGATAATGAGCTAGGAGGAGAGGGGATCACCGTTTTTATATTTTTTGCTTGACAAAAAACGGGCTCTTGCTTTAATCTGATGAAAATTATGGAAGCTTCGCAGGAAAGGATGTGAACTAGGATGAAAACACGGATGTTTTTCGTTGAAATTCCAAACTTGGAACAGTGGTCCCTTTATGAGGAGAGCCGCTTATTTCTTCGTGCCCTGAATAGATCTTCATCCTCTTCACGCGGAGTGTTCGAAATATCCTCCTGTACTCGTACAGGGACTGCGTAGGCATTCAAAAATATGTCTATATGTTTTGGATATAAGGCCGCTGAGGAAACTCGGCGGCTTTTTTGTATCTATGTTATCGAAAAAAAGTAAAAAAAGGGTTGACATCCAAAAAAACACTGTGATATTATCGAATCAGCAAAACGGTAAAACGTTAAAGCGATAATGTGTGAAAGTGAAACGGGTAACGAAAGTACGACAAATCTACGAAGAAAGGAAGGGATAGGTTATGAAACAGCAGTTAAAATCTCATTACGTCGAGACTATTTTCAATCAGATGCATCCGTCCAATCAAGATTGGCGCGAATGCGAAGTTAGCGAGTTATTGGCCGGCCTGTATGAGGCCTATCTCGAGCCGATCAAGAGTAGCTTTTACGTACCGCGTTTAGTCCGTATCATCCTGAAAAGAGGAGGAACGGTACTGACGTGATTGTGAATTGCGGACCGTTCTGAATCCAAATCCGTAGATCCATAGCTTTGTACGTAAAAGGCTGCTTGCACCTTCGCAAGTGGTCCATTTGTGCTTGCCTTCGTCAGCTCATGAAGTTGAATGAGGCCGGTTCAATGGAACGCTTGGAAGGGGAGTAGTCTTTTTTTGATCCCTATGAGGGAACGTGTGTACCGGTTAATTTCCCAATACTGCCTCTTAGCCAAGCCGGTAAGGCAGCGGCCTTTGAAGCCGCGACCCCAGGTTCGAGCCCTGGAGAGGCAGCCATGCGGTTGTGATGGAATGGCAGACATGCGGGTCTTAAAAACCCGTGAAGCGTTAGCTTCGGTTGTGGGTTCAAGTCCCACCGGCCGCACCAAAAGTACATAACATACGGTTCGCAAAGTGTGAGTCGGTCACTTGTCCGGGTTAGTTATGGTGGTCGAACGAAACACAAGCTGTAAAAAATCAGCGGGAGATAAGCCCGCTCCAAGCCAGGATTTACCGTAGTCCAACAACACAGTTTTACATGGCGTGGTGGTGAAATTGGAGAACACACCGGCCTTTCACGCCGGGATTTGCGGGTTCGAGCCCCGTCCACGTCATATTTCTCCAAATAGGGGTCCATGTCCTCGGCGGCGAGTCTGCCTCCAAAGCAGACTGAGGTGGGTTCGATGCCCACGGCCCCTGCCAATTCTTAATAAGTGCCGATGGGTGAGTGGTTGAAACCGCCAGACTGTAAATCTGGTCCGTGAAAAGAGCGCTGGTTCGAATCCGGCTCGGCACATTTCCGTTCACTTGGCGGCCATAATAACATAAGTATAAAAAACCAACATTGCCGCTCGTTGGGCAAAAATTCGGTCCCGTTCCAGGAACCAAAATCCAAAGCGAAAGGAAGAAGCCAGCCTTGCAGTACAGGTGAATCCCATGAAAAGAAAAATACGACAATACCCATTCATTCATGAAACGACCTTCCGGAATACGACGGAGCAGAATCTGGAATTTAACGACGTGCTGAATCGGATTTCCCGGTTCATGACAGCCGATCCGAGAGGCGTATATGATCTCGTGATCACGACCGACGCACAGACGCATCCGGGACACACCAAATTTGTCACCTACATTGTAGTGTACCGTGTCGGAAGGGGAGCTTGGTTATGCAGCCGTCAGGTAATCTTGCCCCGGGAAATCTATTCTGTCCAGGAGAAATTGTCATTGGAAACCTCCTTCAGTCAGGAAATTGCTGCGCAGTTTGGTTATGAAGAACGAGCCGTCCTCGAAAATATAATCTTGCCGCATATGGAACAAGGCGCGGATATCCGGTTCATCGTAGATATTGACGGCGGCAGCGAACCCAAGAATAAAACCGCTGCCTATTTAGCTGAAATGGTGGGTCGCATTGAAGCGATGGGGTTGATCGCGAGGGTTAAACCGGAGTCGGTAATGGTAAGCATCGCGGACCGCGAAACCAAAAAGCCGTATCCCTTCAAGGTTGTTTAGATTTGAGAACCGCGGCGGTATACAAACTTGAGGCGGAGGCCACGAAATTAGCCATCGCCTCTTTTTTATTGCAATTTTTTCCCCGACCCCGGATGATGGAATTAATAGCTTGTGGAGGGATGGAATATGGAAATCGTCAGGCTGCAGGAAAAGGATATCCGGACAGCGCTCGAGCTGGTATGGTGCGTATTCGAGGAATTCGAAGCTCCGGAGTCTACCGACGAGGGGGTAGAGGCTTTTAAAAAGGTCATCTCATACGAGAATGTGATAGATGGGTTTAGAGAAGAGGAGCTCCACTTTTGGGGGAGTAAGGAAAAAGGGGATTGGACTGGCGTTATAGCCACTTTGGGAGAGAATCATTTATTCTTGCTCTTTGTTAAACGAGAGTACCACCGGCAAGGGATGGCCAACCGGTTGTTCCGCACCGTGGAGGAACGATGCCGAAGCTTCCCTGGTATACAACGGATTACGGTCAATTCTTCGCGCTATGCGGTTCCTTTTTATCGCCGTCTTGGTTTTACGGAGACCGGGATCGAGAGGACGGTCAACGGAATCAGATTTACGCCGATGGAGTTTAGGTTTTAAATTTGGAAATCTGTTACCTGCCATACAAAATCCAAAAAAAGACCGTGCTAAGATGTTCCTCGCGGCAACGCAAACGAAAACTATGAGGAACAGGAGTTGGTTAGGAGTTGAAAAAGGAAATTGCCATACCCGCAAGAAGTCGATGGACCGCGACAGCCCTGGCGTTCTTGATGCTGTTTAGCAGCTTTTTCGCCGCAGAACCGCAAGCGGCCCTGGCGAAAACGGAGGTGACCGCGACGGCGACCGGCGAGAGCGGGGAAGTCCAGCCGGGATCAAGCACGACGATTCAGGTCCATATCACTTCCTCGGAGTCGACCGCTCTAATGCTTGATTTGGGGATCTACGACGCATCCCTGAAGCGGGTCGACCGAATCATTATCGATCCGGTTCACGTCGTGGCCGGTGAAACGAAGACGGTACCGGTCGTCTGGAACATTCCCGCCACATTGGCCCGGGGCGATTATATTGTCAGCTTCGGCGTCTTCGGTTCGGGTTGGAGTTCGAACGTGGATGCGTGGTTCGCCGGAGCGGCGCAACTAAAGGTTGGAGGCGGCGGCACAGGGCCGGTATCGCTCCCGGCGCCAACCGGATTGACGGCCGAACCGCAACAAGCCGCCATCGCTCTGCAGTGGAATTCCGTTACCGGAGCGACGTATTATGAATTGGAAGCGGATGGAGCCGTACTTACTTTAGGTGCGGTTACAAACTACCGGCATACGGGTTTGGAGCCGGATACGCAGCATGGTTACCGCATTCGGGCGAGGAATGCCGAAACGGCCAGCGAGTGGAGCCCGCTTGTAACGGCACGGACACTGTCCGATGTAACTACTCCGGCATCCGACATCAAGGTGGAGGTATCTTCGGATCCATCGGATCCATCCACTTCCATGTTGGGTCCGAATTTTACAGTTACGAATACGGGAAGTCGGCCGATAAAACTGGGTGACCTGAAAGTCCGGTATTATTTTACGGTGGATGACGAAGATATTCCATTGAACATCGGTTTTTGGAGCACGGTGGCAAAAGAAAGCGTGGTTCCGCGCTTTATTACGATGCCGATCCCTTCGGCAAAAGCCGACACGTATTTGGAGCTCGGTTTTAAACCGGAAGCCGGCAATTTGAGCCCGGGCGGATCGGTGATCATCGGGTCGTGGATCTATAAAAAAGATTACCCTAAGTTCGATCAAAGCAATGATTACTCGTTTACAGGCTCGAAAAATTCAATGGTAACGGCAAAAGTGCCCGCCTATTTGAATGACAAGAGAGTGTGGGGCGAAGAACCGGAACCGCTGGATATGCCTTCTTCTCCGACCGGGATCGAAGCAAGTCCTACGGATACGGCGATAACGCTCTCTTGGCAGCCGGTGGATAGAGCGGTTTCCTATGTGGTTAAAGCGGATGGAATCCCGCACGAGGTAGAGGGAACCTCCTTCACTCATGAATGGTTGAGAACGGGAAGCCGCCACACGTACAAAGTGAAGACGAAAACGGCAACACAAGAAAGCGCCTGGAGCGGCCTCGTCACAGTCAAAACGACGGGAGAGCAAGCCATAGCGGCACCCGTGAACATCCGTGCTACCAAAACGGATACATCCATCAAATTGACTTGGGGAGCTCCACCGGACGCGGAAATCACGGGTTATGACATCGAAGTGGACGGTCAAGTATCGGATAATGGTCTCGAGACGTCCTATGCGCACGAAAATCTTGAACCGGGCTCTGCGCATACCTACCGGGTCCGTGCCAAGGAAAACGCTACACTTGGCGCTTGGACCGATCTGCTGACGCAGAACACGACACGGACGCCAACGGGACCGTTCGACGTACGGATCGACGTGGACACGTCGAAGGACCGCGCACCGATCAGTCCCTACATTTACGGCACGAATGACGATTTGACGAACACGGAGAAATGGACCTCCCGCCGTGTCGGCGGGAACCGTTTAACCACCTATAACTGGGAGAACAACGCTTCAAACTCAGGCCACGATGAAAATTATCACAGCGATTACTACGTTGCTCACTACTACGGCGGTGTGCCGTGGAGCGCGAAACCGACGGAGCCGGGGATCGGCATCAGCGGCTTCCACCAAAAATCGCTGCAATACGGTGCATACACGCTCGCTTCATTGCAGATCGCCGGTTATGCGGCGAAGGATGCGGACGGATATGTGCGTGAAGGCGAACAGGCGCCTTCTGCGAGATGGGTTGAAGTGAAGCCGGAAAAAGGCGCACCCTTTGACGTGACCCCGAATCTGAATGACAATGCGGTATATATGGATGAGATGGTGAACTACCTGGTGAAAAAGCACGGGGACGCTTCGGCCAAAACGGGAATTCGCGGATACGAGCTCGATAACGAGCCGGGATTGTGGGTCGATAACCACAAGTATATACATCCTGGACCGGCGGGTGCGGAAGAGGTCTTGAACAAGGGCTTGTCGGCGGCCAAAGCCGTCAAGAAGGTGGATCCGCATGCTGAAATTTTCGGTCCGGCTACCTTTGGCTTCGACGATATGTACAGCATGCAAGCGGCCCCGGATTGGCCGCAGGTGCAAGGCAACTATGACTGGTATCTTGATTATTATCTCGACAAATTCCGGGTGGAACGCGAAAAGCCGGGCGGCAAGCGCCTGCTCGACGTATTGGATATCCATTGGTATCCGGAGACCTCTGCGGGAGGACACCGTATTCAGGAGCTGGAATCCAACAACGTCCTGGAGACAAACCTGGCCCGCATGCAAGCCCCGCGTCAGCTGTGGGATCCGAGCTATTCCGAGTCGAACAGCCGCTTCTTCCTGTTTCACAGTCAGTTTTTTCCGCTGATTCCGAAATTGCGGCAATCGATCGATACGTACTATCCCGGCACGAAGCTCGCCTTTACGGAATATAATTATGGCGCGGAAAACAACGTATACGGCGGGATCGCCCAGGCGGATGTGTTGGGGATCTACGGCAAGTATGGCGTGTACATGGCTCATTTTTGGCGAATGACGGGCGGGGTGGAACCTTCCGCGTATATCACTTTGGCAATGAGACTGTATAACGACTATGACGGCAATCACTCCAAGTTCGGCGATACGAAGGTGAAAGCCGAGACTTCCGATATCGAAAACAGTTCGGTCTACGGGTCCGTATACCGGGACAGCGACGATAACCTGCATCTTATCGTACTGAACAAAAACAATGATTTCGAAATGAACGCGAGCTTTAATATTGCCGGCGGAACCCGCTACAAGTCGGCCCGTGTCTGGGCGTTCGACGGTGAGAACGCGGCGATTACGGAGCGTCAGCCGGTCAGCGATATCGAGAATAACAAGTTTACTTACAAGATTCCGAAACTGACCGCCTGCCATATCGTTCTGAGCACAAATTGAAATATAGGATCCTCGAGCCCGGCGGTAAGCCGGGCTTCTTATACTTCCGTATAGAACAGCTCCAATATTAAATGATCGTTGTAGTTGCCGAAGCCCTTCCCGAATAAAGTCAGGCCCCCGATATGAAGCGACTCATCCTCTACGGATAGCCGTAAGGTCCATTGCCTCCGGCGAATGTCGATATCCTGCAGCGTAATGTCCGATAGCTTCAATCCATCCATATACGTACCCTTGCCGGTAATACGCAGTTGTTTCAGCAAACCGTACTGATTCGTCTGGGAAGGCCACCATTCGGGTGTATATTTGCCACGCTGATCTCCATAGTCTCCGGGGCTCGTCCAGGTACCTAATGTGATGTCGTTAAACCGGAAGGTGATGTCGGAAGGATAATTGTTATTGGTACCGGGTGCTTCCGAGGCTATTTCCATCGTCAACACCAGCTCTGTAGGCTGTTGGCTCGACAGCAAAAAGTTCGGGGCTTTATATTCAATAAAGCCTTTATTGAACCATAATACGGCGGCTTCGATTCTCTCCGGCTCCCAGAAATAGCGGGGATCGTCAAAGCTGCCGATAATTTTGTCGGTGGTCGCCAGGCCGCAGGTCGGTTCAATATAAAAATCGGAGTAATGTCCGACCGGGATTTCAACGCGATGGCTTTGACGGGACGGGAGAGCGTTCCCGAGAAAATGGATTTCCGCCGCGGAGACGGCCAGCGAGCAGATTTTTTGCAGACCGCTTTTGCCGGGCATCATTTGTGTCGCAATAAGCCTCGCTTCGGAGAGCTTGCGGACATGCATCGTCATGATCGCGCTCGATAGGCCTGTGCTCGCGGCCAATTCTTTAATATTCATCGGTCGTTCCGTCAATAAACGCAGTACGCGTAAGCGTACTGGACTGGCGAGAGCCTCATAGACAGGAAGCGACTCCTGTGAAAGGTCAAGTTTCATATTATACACGCCTTTTCCTAATTATGATTAATGAATATATTACTTAAGTTGAACAGGTTTTGCAACACACCGTAAATTTTTGCCGGGAATTTACGTAAAACAATTGACGAAGGTGGAATTAGGTGGATATAATATTTATGAAATTATAAATTAGTTAATGAATATATTAATTATCAAGGAGTGATAATGGTGGTATTACAAGGAATTTTAAACGCCGATCAGAGCCGAGGTAAGATTAACCGCAATATATACGGGCATTTTTCCGAGCATTTGGGCAGATGTATTTACGAAGGAATTTGGGTCGGGGAAGATTCACCCATTCCGCATACAAACGGCATTCGAAACGATGTGGTGAAAGCGCTTAAACAGATTAAAATTCCCGTCCTGCGTTGGCCGGGGGGATGCTTCGCGGACGAATACCACTGGAAGGACGGCATCGGTCCGAAAGAGAGCCGCAAACGCATGATCAATACCCATTGGGGCGGTGTGGTCGAGAACAATCATTTTGGCACGCATGAGTTTATGGAGCTGTGCGCGCAGTTGGAATGCGAACCATACATCAATGGAAACGTGGGAAGCGGCACCGTACAGGAGATGTCGGAGTGGGTCGAGTATTTGACTTTCGGCGGCGTTTCACCGATGTCTGAGCTGCGGGCTCAGAACGACCGCAAGGAGCCGTGGTCGGTTACCTATTTCGGAGTGGGAAATGAAAACTGGGGATGCGGCGGGAACATGCGTCCCGAATATTATGCGGATCTCTACCGTCGTTATCAAACTTATGTCCGCAATTATGACGGCAATAAGATTCACCGGATCGCCTGCGGCCCGAATGTGGATGACTACAATTGGATGGAAGTGCTGATGCGTGAGGCGGGAAGATACATGGATTCCATCACGCTCCACTATTACACGCTGCCGAACGACGACTGGCACGATAAAGGGCCGGCGACGGGATTCGAGGAGAAAGCCTGGTTCTCCACCTTGAGAAAGGCGCTTCGCATGGATGAACTGATTACCCGGCACAGCACGATTATGGACAAATATGATCCGGAGGGTCGGGTTGGATTAATCGTGGATGAATGGGGAACTTGGTATAACGTGGAACCGGGCACGAACCCCGGATTTTTGTACCAGCAGAATACGATCCGCGATGCCCTGGTGGCCGGACTGACGTTTCATATTTTTCATAAGCACAGCGGCCGCGTAAGGATGGCAAACATCGCGCAAACGGTGAATGTCCTGCAGTCCGTGATTTTAACCGAAGGCGAGAAGATGATTTTGACGCCGACCTATCATGTGTTTGACATGTATAAAGTGCACCAGGATGCCGAATCGCTTAATCTCGACTTGGAAACCGGCAGCTATCGGTTGGACGGTGAAGAAATTCCGGCGGTCACGGCTACCGCGTCGCGTGATGCGGAGGGAAACATCCACATCAGCTTCTGCAATTTGCAACCCCAGGCGGAAAGCCGGTTAGAACTCGCCTTACGCGGTCTGACTTCCGGCGAATTCGCGATTGCCGGTTCCACGCTGGCGGGCGGCAGCTTGGATGCGCATAACACTTTTGACCGGCCGGAAACCGTGAAGCCTCGGGTGTTTGACAATTTCGCGGAGGCGGACGGCAAGCTGTCCGTGACGCTGCCCCCGATGTCGGTAACGACCTTAAAGCTGGCCAGCAAGGGTTGATCCGGCATGGCGGATACGTCTTGCAAGGGTTGCCGCGACGATTATAAAGTGACGGAAGCCCAGATGGAACGGTTGCTCAAGACCACCATGTTCGCTCCAGAACGCCGGGTCAGCCAGGAGCGTTATGAGGAACGGCTGCGGCTCTGCGGGGATTGTCCGAAGCTGACGGACGAGGGGACCTGCATGGCCTGCGGCTGCATCATTCCGGTAGTGGCTTGGCTGAAGGAGCGATCTTGCCCCTTGCCGGGCGGAGGGTTATGGCAGGCCGAAACCGGGTCGTGAATAAGTCAGGGAAACCGGCTTCGATGAGCCGACATTGTGAATGAAACGCTGCCGATGATTCTCGGCGGCGTTTTCCTTTTGGCAGGAATTAGGGCAAAGCTCATTTGCATTCTTAATCCTCTTGTACTATTATTTGACACTGAGAAAGAACGGAGTATCGGGGGGCTCTTAATGAGCATGCAAAAGGAAAAAATTATTCAATCCGCAATCAGACTTTTTGCGGAGAAGGGGTACCAGGCAACGTCCATCCAGGATATTGCCGATGATTGCAGTATTGCCAAGGGTTCATTGTACAAGTTTTTCGCTTCCAAGGACGATTTATATATCCATATTCTCGAGAGACGGCAGCAAGATATGATCCTTGCGGTTGAACGGATCAGACTGAAAGAATTGGGAGCAAGGGAGACGTTTCTGGAGGAAATCGCTTGTCAGATCAATTTCTACATCGAGCATGGCTATTATATCGCACGTGATCACAACGAACTTACGATGATCAACAATGATCGTATCGGCCGCGTGATGAGTCAACTGCGCGTTGAAATGTTTCGCTACTATCGGGATATTTTGCAGCGGAGCTACGGAGACGCCATCGACGCTTGGACATGGGATGCCACGGCTTTATTTAGCGGAATGATTCGGGAATATACCTTTCATCTTCTCTTCGGCAGCAAACCGCTCGAACCGATGGTGCTTGCCGCTTTTATCGCGGACAGAATGGACGATCTTGTAGCCGGCGTCATGGAGAAGAAGCCTGCTCCATTACTGTCGGATGAACGGATGTCGGAGTATGCGCGGGTGGAGAACAAGTCTTTGCAAGACCTTCATGAAGCACGAAAAGTAGGGCTTTTTGACAGCTTGACCTCTTTGATTCCTGATTTGACCGTACCCAATTCCAGAAAGAAAGATTTGCTCGGCGTTCTGGAGCTTCTGATGGCCGAAATGAAGGAGGAGCATCCCAGAGCGTTTCTCGTGCATGCTTTAATGAAGGACCTTGCATCGGAAAGCGAGCTTGCTTACTATGTCCATCAGCTCCGTCCTTTGGTATTGGAGCAATTATAAGACCGAAAAGAACCTCCAGGGGCGGAGGTTCTTTTTGCTTGCCGTTCAATGGGCGGTATTTTGTCGAATTCGGCTCAGCGGCATGGATAAGCCGACTTTTAGGACTCTGGCGAAAATCGTTTCGGCTTTCTCAGGAAAAAACTTAATCCCAAACCCGCCAAGGCGATACAAGCCGCCAGCAGAAAGGTGTCGCCGTAGGCGGCCATACTTCCTTGCAACAAGCCGATGGCATCCGAACTATGCCCCTGATTCGCCGTTAACCTGGACGAAAGGACGCCTGTGAATCCGGCGATGGCAAAGGAAGATACAACCTGTTGGGACGCGCTCGTGAGCGGTGTTACCCTGCTGACCAAGGCCGGTGGAGTCGCGTTGAGCACGTGGGTATTCAGCGACATCATAGAGAGCCCCATACCGGATCCGAGTAAGAATAAGGACAGCAGGATCATGACGAGCGGGGAGTCCATCTTTTGAAACGACATCGTGAATAGTGCGGCCGAGATTAACGTCATACCAACGATAAGGGGAGGCCGAGCTCCGACCTTGTCAAACAGTCTGCCCGCCATCGGCATAAAAATCATCGCGCCTATGGCTTGCGGAAGCATAATCAGTCCCGTCTGAAAAGGCGAGTAAAATTTGATTTGCTGAAGAAGGAGCGGAAACAGCAGCACGGTGCCGAACAAGGCGGTTTGCATTATCCATAAATTAATAATTCCCCGCGTAAAATCCGCCGATTTGAATACCCGCAGTTCCATCAGGGGCTGAGGGTGACGAAGGCAGTTTGCGACAAACAGAACCAGTGCCGTTCCCCCCACAATCAGGCCCGTTAGGGTCCGGGTTGAAGTCCAGCTTACGCTGCCTTCGCTGACTCCAAAAGTAATCATGGCAAAAGCCAGCGGTCCCAGAATCACACCAAGGATGTCCAGAGAAGATCCCTTATTGCCGGGGAAAGAAGGCAGGTGCTTTGCACCGACCAGAATGCCTATAATCCCGATAGGGAGATTGATCAGGAAAATCCATTGCCAATTTGCATATTCGACCAGCCACCCGGATAGAACTGGGCCCAAGGCGGGGGCAAGAAGCATGGGAATGCCGAACATGCCGATAACCGACCCTCTTTTATCGGGAGGCGCGAGCCGATACACCATGGCGGTGCCGATGGGGGACACCATTCCTCCGCCAAGTCCCTGGATGATCCGGAAAAGAATCAACTGTTCCGGCGTTCTGGCGAGACTGCACAGAATGGAGCCCAGCGTGAATAATCCTATGGACATCAGAAAAACGCGTTTGGGTTGAAATTTATCCGACAACCACCCGGCCAGCGGAATCACCGCAGATAGGGCGAGAGTATAGGCGGTGACGGACCATTGAATTACCTGAAGAGACGCGTCAAAGTATCTTACGAGTGTAGGGACGGCTACATTTACAGCAGTACTGTCGAGAATAACCATAAAGGTCCCGATAATCACAGCCATCAGAGGAGCGAACAATTGTTTAATAGAAATGTCCTTGGCCTGTGACGAGCTTGAAGTAGAAATAGATGAACTGGACAATTTACATAACCTGCTTTCCGAGATATTTTGGAAGGTAACCTTCCATGTTAATGAAGGGCATTGATAAAAGACCGATCATTCGATATAATGACCAATAAGTTTTACAAAAAACCGACAAGTCAAATATTACTGCTTGAGAGGGGATTATGTCAAACACCATTTTTAATGAAAAGAGAAAATACTTGAAAAATTAACTTTCGTTAATCGTCTGTCGCGGTTTCCTTTGCTAGAATGACCTTTGGGGTAATACGGATTAAGTCGTGTTTATAGGGTTCTATCCTGTTTCTGGTCATCAAAGGTGTTACCTATGTTCCGGCGCTGGTTTTTGCAAGAGGCTTGGATGCAAGTTAGGAGTACGATAAAAGCAATGCTTCGTTAAATATAACTCTCTCTTAACCTACACCCTTCGGTGATATGATTTTTATATATTTCATAATAAATATTATGTAAACTTAATTGCGGAACCCGTTTTTTGGGTTCCTATTTGTTTAAACCGAATATATGTTCTTATTAGGACTTTAGTAGGTAGGGGAGTTTGTCAATATTAGGTATGATATAGAAGAAAGCCCTATAAGATAATTTTGGTAGTGCTGTAAACTTACCGATGGTGGAGGGGAACGACATTTGATGGAGATTACGGAGACTTGGATCGACTCACTGGCACCCAACAGCGCAGCGATTAAGAACGGTCAAGATTTGAACAAAAAAGGAAAATACATAGAACTGCACCGGTCCGAAGACGGGCGGGTACTTTTTGGACTTTGTGCGGGAAGCGGAAAAACGCCATACGCGCCTTCCGCGGATTTCGCGATTCCGGAGAAACCGGTCATGCGCTGCAGCTGCCCGAGCCGGCAGTTCCCATGCAAGCATGTGTTAGGGCTCCTGTACGCCTATGCGGAGGGAAGACCTTTCACGCCTGCGGAGGTGCCGGAAGATCTGGCAGCCAAACGGGAGAAAGCCGGGAAACGGGAGGAGCAGAAAGTGAAGGAGGCCGCCGCGGGAGTCGAAGCCAAGCCGAAAAAAGTCAATAAATCGGCGCTTAAAAAGAAGATCACCGCCCAACTCGAAGGACTGGAGCTGCTCGAAAAGCTGACGCAATCACTGGTTCGGCGAGGCCTCGGTACGCTTGACGCCAAAGAGCTTAAAGTGATTCAAGAGCATGTGAAGCAAATGAAAAGCCACTATCTGAACGGAGCGCAAATTCAGCTCGGCAAGCTGCTTCTCATCCTGTCGAAAAAGGACAATACGGAGCAGTCCTATACCCACGCGTCGGAGCAGCTTGCGGTCATCCACGCTTTTATCAAAAAAGGCAGAGCCCATTTAACCGCAAAGCTCGAAGACCCCGACCTTGCGCTGGATCATGTGTCGTCGATCGAAGAATGGCTGGGACACGCCTGGCAGCTGACCGAACTGAGAGAGGCGGGGTTGGTCGCTCCGGCGAAGGAACTGATTCAGCTGGCATTTACCAGCTATGACGATGCAGCCCGGCAGGAGTATGTCGACTGCGGTTACTGGATTCAGCAGGACAGCGGGGAGATCCACTATACGGTACAATATCGCCCTTATAAAGCCGCGAAATTAATGCGGGAGGAAGACAGCTTCTTCGAAGTCGCTGTTGTGCCTGAGCTGTACTGCTATCCCGGTGACCTGAACCGGCGTGTCCGGTACGATTCCATGACCTCCAGAGCGGTAGAGGAGCAAGACTTGGATTTAATTCGCCGGCATGCCGCGGCGTCGTTTGCCGAGATCGTAAAGCGGGTGAAAAACCAGCTTAAAAATCCGCTGGCAGACCCCAATCCGGTCGGGCTTCTATCCGTTGATCAGGTGGTCACCGACCCGGAGGGCCGGCTGTTTGCAACCGATACGCAGGGAGAAACGCTGGAGCTTCGCGACGTCTTGGAAGACGGAACCGTGCATTTATTGAAATTTTTGCCGGAGGACGCTCTGTGTGAGATGGCGATGCTCGCGATGTTTCATCATGATTCTCTCAGCGGTCGGCTCGTCGTGCAGCCGCTGACGATTTTGACCCGGGAAGAGCTAGTCCGGTTGCTCTACTAACATGCCGAATTGGAGGAACGCATATCATGAGTCAAACCTTACTAATGGAGCTGAACGATGAGATCCGGCGTCTTTATATTGCGGGGAGCGATTTGGCGGCCGGGGATTTCAGATTAAAAAAATTGCTTCCCTCTTTTCAACAGTTGGGGGAGCGGGCACCCGTGTTTAAAAAGCTTGCCGAAGGCATGGAGGCCTTGATCGGCGAAGACAGCGGAGGTGATTCGGCCCGGCGGCTGCAGGACGTCAATCTTCTCCTTCAGTCGGTGCTGCGTACCCAGGGGAAAAGCTCCGCCGAAGGAGAGACGGCCCCGCTGCGCAGCAAGCCCGTTTCGTTGAAAACGACCCGCTCCTTCCGGAAATTGTCGGCGGTCCGGCAAGCCCTTACCACCCGGGGCGGCGGGCGGCACGAAATCGTCGTCGAAGCCTTACGGGAGGGATTGTTTCAAGATCTTCGCCTGCTTCCGCTAGCGATGGACGCTTTGAACGATCCTTATGTGGAAATCGCCGATTTTGCCATGAACGACATTTTACCGTCTTACGGACCCGAAATCGTGCCGCATTTGCTTGAGAGCTTTCAACCGGGCGGGGGGAAACTTGAATCCCGCAAGTTGACCGTCATCGCACGAAATGGCGGTGATCAGGTGCTGCCCGTGATCTCTGAAGCGGCCGTTTCGGGGTCCGATGAAGTGCGTACGACGGCCATTCGCCTGTTAGCGGGGCATGGTGAATATGAGCAGACCTTGCTTGACTTCAGCCGCGACAAGAAGAAGAGCATCCGCGAAGCGGCCTATCAGGCATTGGCGGACAGCGATTGGGCGAGCGCGGCCGAGCGTCTTTATGAAGCGTCCAAAGGGAAAGACAGCGAACTTGTGAACCCGGCGCTAAACCGAAGCCAGTCGGAGCTGCTGGTCAATTGGCTGGCCCGGGACTATGCGGAGCTGCTTCAATCGATCGAAAATGAGCCCCCCGGGGAAGCGGTCGATCGGGAGGTTTCGCTGCAAAGCAGACGTTATCTTTGGGCATTGCACGAAAAAACCGGCCCTGAGCTGGAGCGGTTGTACTTGAACGTTTTACGGAAATATTCTTTTTACGCTCATACGCTGGGCTGGACCTATTTGGCGAACGAAGCGTTTCAGTACATAAGCGGGGTGGACTCGGCGGAAGGGCGGCAGCTTATCAGTGCTGCGGTTGAGCTTGAAATGAGAAAAACGGCAGGAACCAGCGCCTTTGTGCGGGAAACTTTTGTCAAGGCGCAACCCGTTTTGCCTCCGGATCGACTTTACGAGGAATATGCCGGCGTCCTGAAAGACCGGCTGAACGCTTCCGCCTTAAGCAAGAACGCCACCACCTGCAAACAGCTTCTCGACACGATGGAAGATCTGGTCATTCAGCGGAAATATCAGGAGGCCAGACCGGTTTGGGCGGATGAAAAAAAGAACTATATGTTTGTGGTCGAAATGGTTCCGCAGGAGGTGATCGC
This sequence comes from Paenibacillus sp. A14, assembly GCF_036864815.1. Lineage (NCBI taxonomy): Bacteria > Bacillati > Bacillota > Bacilli > Caryophanales > Paenibacillaceae > Paenibacillus > Paenibacillus sp. A14. The sequence goes on along the minus strand of NZ_JBAGJD010000006.1, from coordinate 282,418 downwards.
AGCGGCTTGGGACCCCCGCTGGCTGGATCACTTTATCGCCCTCGATCATCTGGCGTTGGTCAGCGTTTTTGCCCGGCCGGGACATGAAGGAGCCGCTTCCTATCTGCTTAGCAAGCTGAGCAAATCTCCGGAATTCCGCAACCGGTTTGCAAATTTGGCCGTCATGGGTCTGGTTCGCGCGGGGATCCCGGAAGCAGAGCTTCATGAAGCGCTGATGCGTGCGTTGGAGGATGAGTGGAATACGGAGTGTCATGAAATCGAGCCGTTTCTGTTTCATCAGCTATCCCGTTTGCCGGGATCTTATGCGGGCCGGATTCGGACGGCAATGCCCAAATTCGACTCCGATGCCGCCCTCCAGCTCGGATATATATTAAAAGCGATGGAATCGTAAATCATCCATTCCTTCCTAAAGGAGAGAAAACCTTATGAGTAAGACGGAACCCGTGATGCAGGATATCATGCGCAAGCCTGCGGAGGCGCTATATCAGGAAGAATTGCAGGCTTTGATCCGCGAGGATCAAGGTAAAGTTCCGACGGGGTGGCAAATGTCCCCGCAGTCGGTGCTTAAGTTTATTGTCGGCGGGAAAGCGGGAAGCCGGAGTATCACGCCGAAATACATCGGAAACCCGCGCCTCGTGGAGATGGCGATTGCGACGCTGGTGACCGACCGGGCGCTGCTGTTGATCGGCGAGCCGGGAACGGCCAAATCCTGGCTGTCGGAAAATCTTTCGGCGGCCATCTACGGCAGCTCCGGCTTGGTCGTGCAAGGCACGGCCGGAACGACGGAGGAACAAGTCCGCTATTCCTGGAATTACGCCATGCTGCTTGCTCAAGGTCCGACGCCGGAGGCCTTGGTGAGGAGCCCGATTATGCGGGCGATGGAAGCGGGCGGCATCGCCCGGTTCGAGGAAATTTCCCGCTGTGCTTCCGAAGTGCAGGATGCGCTGATCTCGATTTTATCGGAAAAGACGATCTCCATTCCGGAGCTTGGCAAAGAATTGAACGCGCGCAAAGGGTTCAGCATCATCGCTACGGCCAACACCCGCGACCGGGGCGTCAACGAAATGTCCACGGCGCTGAAACGCCGCTTTAATATGATCGTTCTGCCCGCGCCGGCCGATCTCGAAACCGAAGTGGAGATCGTAAAGAAACGGGTCGCCGAAATCGCGGCTTCGTATGATTTGCAAGCGGCGGCTCCTTCCGACGAGGCGCTGCAAAAGGTCGTAACGATCTTTAGGGAGCTGCGCAGCGGTATGACCCTGGACAAAAAGGAGAAAGTGAAATCCCCGGCCGGCGTGATCTCCACGGCGGAAGCGATCTCGCTGCTCACCAACAGCATGGCGCTGGCGGCGAGCTTTGGCGGTGGAGAGATGACGGATGAGGATTTGGCTGCCGGACTGCAGGGAGCCATCGTAAAGGATGACGACAAGGACCGTCTCGTTTGGAAGGAGTACCTGGATAATGTGATGAAAAAGCGCGGAGCAAGCTGGCGCGGCCTTTACAGCGCCTGCAAGGAGATGAATCAATGAAGACGGAGACGGCTAGCGGCGCTGGGGTGCATATTTTTGGCGTCCGGCATCTGTCGCCGGCCGGCGCTTGTCATGTGGGCGAATTTCTGGAGCGTATCCGGCCCACGGCCGTCCTGATCGAGGGTCCATCGGACGCTTCTTCCGAAATCGTCCATCTGACGAATGCCTCGACCCGGCCGCCCGTCGCTCTGCTGGCTTTCACCGAGGAGCTGCCGGTTCGGACCGTGCTTTGGCCCTTTGCCGTGTATTCCCCCGAATATCAGGCGATGCTATGGGCGCATAAACATGGGGCTTACTGTGCGTTTATCGATTTGCCTTCGTCTTCCGCGGTTTGTTTGCAGGATATCCGCGGCGGCGCCCAGGGCGGGGAGCCTGATGGCCCCAAGGATCAGGCTCCCGTCGCCGGACAACCGGTGGAGGAGCCGGGTGCACCGGGCGAGATCGCGGATTCGGAATCCTCCCTTTACGACAGGATCGCGGCCATCGCGGGCGAGTACGATTATGACACCTATTGGGAACGGAACTTCGAGCACAATTTGAACCCGGACGCGTATCGTCGGGTCATTCTGGCCTATTCCGGCGAGATGCGGGAACTGACGGAGGACAAGGAGAAGCGGAGCGACCGGCTGGAATATGCCTACAATGCGGTGCGGGAAGCCTATATGTGCCGGAAAATCGCGGAGGCGGTCGCGGCGGGGCATAAGCCGGAGCAGATTGCGGTCATTTGCGGGGCGTATCACGCTTCGGCTCTCCAAGATCTTAGCCATGCTATGAGCGATGAGGAGTTATCGCGGCTTCCTTCCCGCAAAACAAAGCTGACGCTTATGCCCTATTCTTATCTGCGGCTGTCGTCGCTTACCGGATATGGTGCGGGAAACGTCGCGCCTTATTATTTTGAAATGATGTGGGAACAGATGCGGCAGGGGGCACTGGGAGAGCTGCCCCATCGGTATCTCGCTTCCGTTGCGGCGGATCTGAGAAGAACGGGGACACACCGCTCCACGGCGGAAGTGATCGAGGCGGTCAGGCTGGCCGAAGCGCTGTCGGCTTTGCATGGCGGCAGTTCTCCAACGCTGATGGATTTGAGGGATGCCGCCAAAACCCTGTTGGGGCGCGGAGAGTTGTCCGTGGTCGCCGAGTCGCTCGCGCGCACCGAGGTGGGTACGGCGATCGGCGCTTTGGCCGAGGGCGTCAGCCAAACGCCGATTCAGGATGATGTAGCCCGTCAACTTAAACGCCTGAAATTGGAGAAATATAAAACCGCCGTTGCTCAGGATCTAGTCCTGGACCTGCGCGAAAACCGGAGAGTCTCTTCAGGGGAGGCGGCTTTCCTCGATTTGAACCGGTCATTCTGGTTCCATCGTTTGAAGCTGCTCGGGATTCATTTTGTCAAAGAGCAGAGAAGAACCGCGGAACAGGCCGTTTGGTCGGAGCATTGGATCGTCCAGTGGTCCCCGGAAGTGGAGATCGAAGTGGTGGAGTCCAATCTGCTCGGCGAGACCGTAGAGACCGCTGCGGGCTACATGCTGCAGCAGCGCCTGGAGGAATGCTCTGCGATCAGGGAGGCCTCCGAGCTGATCGCGGTCGCCTATGAATGCGGGATGATTCATCAAATGGAGGCCGCAAGATCGGTCTTGCAGAGGCTCGCGGTCCAAAGCCAGAATGTCGCTGAGATTGCGGCGACAGCGAGAAAGCTGTCGCAGCTGATCACTTTTGGCGGTATTCGAAGAATCGATACGACGCCGCTCGCTCCGCTTTTGGAGCAGCTGTTCTTGCGCGCTTGCCTGTTTCTGCAAGAGGCGTGCCAATGCAATGATGAGGCTGCGCAGGCGATGGCGGAGGCCATGAATGAACTGAACCATATCTCATCCGAACATAGCGACGGGGTCGACGAGGCGCTCTGGGTTCGGGAACTGACCGTCCTGTCGGACAGGGATGATGCCCATCCGAGATTATCCGGTCTGGCCTGCGCGATCTTGCTGGAGCGGGGGGAGCTGTCGGCCGAACAATGTTCAGCCGAGGTATCGCGCCGGCTCTCGCCGGGCATTCCGGCCGACCTTGGCGCCGGCTGGTTCGAGGGGCTGGCGATGCGCAACCGCTATGCCCTTCTATCGCGAATGAGCTTATGGGACCAGCTCAACGCCTATATCTGCTCGCTGGAGGACGACGAGTTTGTGCGGTCCCTGGTCTTTTTGCGCCGGGCCTTCAGCGTTTTCAGCCAGCGGGAAAAGACGATGGTCGCCGAACTGCTCGGCGAATTGTGGGGCGTGGAACCGGAGCGGGCCGCGGAAATGATCACGGAGGATCTGAAGGAGGAAGAAGCCCGGATGTTGGACGAATTGAATGATTTTGATTTTGAGGATTTTTAGAGATGGGCGGAGCGGTAAACCGTGAGGCCCTGTCCCGATGGCGGCTCATTCTGGGCGCGGCCGCCGAAGGGGACCTTGGCCGTTACGCCGGTCAAGGGCAGGTAGCACTCACGGAGGATGAACTGATTATGGACCGGGCGCTTGCCGCCATATATGATCAGACGGACAACGGCGGTGAAGGGACCTCCGGAAGCGGATCGGGGGCGCGCGGCGCGGGAAAGGGGAAATCCGCCCCGCGGCTTGCGCAGTGGCTCGGGGATGTGCGTACTTTTTTTCCGGAGGATGTGGTCTCCGTCATTCAACACGATGCGATGGAGCGTAAAGGCTGGAAGCAGCTTTTGTTCGAACCGGAGGTGCTGGCCACTGTAAAACCGGATATCCATCTTGTCGGTACGCTGCTATCGCTTAAGGGGAAAATACCGGAGAAGACGAAGGATACCGCACGCATGCTTGTGCAGGCCGTGGTGGATGAACTGGTCAAGCGCATGAGCCACGAGCTCCAAAGAGCCGTTACCGGTTCCCTAAACCGCAGGCAGCACACGCCGCTCCCTTCGTTGAGCGGAATCGACTGGAAGCGTACGATCCAGCGGAATTTGAAGCATTATGATGCCGATCGCAAGGCGATCATTCCCGAACGCTTCTATTACTTTGACCGCGCGAAAAGAAACAAGGAATGGACGGTCATTGTGGATATCGATCAGAGCGGTTCCATGGCGGAATCGGTGATCTGGGCTTCGGTGGTCGGCTCCATCTTTGCGAGTATTCCCGCGCTGGATACCCGGGTGGTCGTCTTCGATACCGAGGTGGTCGACCTAACCGAGCAATGCGCCAATGATCCGGTGGATATGCTGTTTGGGATTCAGCTCGGCGGAGGCACGAATATCGACAAATCCGTCGCGTATTGCGAGCAGTTTATTACAGAACCGAAGAAAACACTGTTCATCCTGATTTCCGATCTCTATGAAGGGGGCAATCAGTCCCGATTGGTTCGGAGAATGCGGGAGATGAAGGAGTCCGGCGTCAAAACGTTGTGTCTGCTGGCCCTGTCTGATGAAGGCAAGCCGTTTTATGATGAGCAGTTGGCCCGAGCTTTTGCCAGGGACGGAACGCCTTCGTTTGCCTGCACGCCTGCGATGCTGCCGGAATTGGTGGAAGGAGCGCTGCAAGGAAAAGATTTGACGGAGCTGGTGAAGAGGTTGGAGGGCCGAGGGAGAACAAAGGTCTGATATGCAGGAGGGTGCCGCGGCTGCGGCACCCTATCTGTTTATTTTTACTGCTCGGTCAACTGGGACAGCGCGACCTCTTGCTCTTGTTCTGGCTGATCGAGGGGATAGATCCGGGCGGTTTCTTTACGATCGTCCACATGCTGAATATAGATGGGTACGCCGTTGCAGGTGACGTTTACCATCGTAGGCGAGGCTACGATTTCCTTGGCGCGTTGGCTGTTCATCGCTTATTCCCTCCTGAGTGAGTATCTCGCATTTCCGTAATACGTTGTCCCACCTTTCTGGAATTTATTCGTCATAAAGGCGCGGCTTCGTACTTTCTTGCCAGTTTCGCTATAATGGGGGAAGTGAGCTATTAGAGAGGGATGCCAACATGAAGAAAATCATCGTCATTGGAGCGGGAATACTTGGAGCGTCAACGGCTTACCACCTGGCAAAAATGGGGGCCGATGTCGTAGTGATCGACCGCAAGGACGCCGGACAGGCTACGGATGCCGCTGCCGGTATCCTCTGCCCCTGGCTCTCCCAGCGCCGGAACCAGGCCTGGTATCGGCTGGCAAGAGCAGGGGCCCGCTTTTACACTGATTTCATCGAGGATTTGAAACGCGAAGGCGAAACGGATACAGGCTATGCCCGAGTTGGGGCTCTGCTTATTCACACTGAAGCGGAAAAAATCGATAAACTGGAAGAGCGGGCGAGGCAACGGATCGCGGATGCGCCGGAAATCGGGGAAATCACCCGCCTTTCGGAGCAGGAAACAATAGCCCGATTCCCTGTCCTCGGAGCGGGCTATCAGTCCTTGCACATTAGCGGGGCCGCCCGTATCGACGGGCGAGCGCTGCGCGACGCGTTACTCCGTTCGGCGCAGCGGAAAGGAGCGGTTATGATCAACGGGGACGCCGCGTTACTACATGAGAACAACCACGTGACCGGGGTTAGGGTCGGAGAAGAGAGCTATTTTTCCGACAGTGTTATCGTTTGCGCCGGGGCCTGGGCGGGTGCATTGCTGCAACCGTTAGGCCTTCGCTTTCTCGTCCGGTTTCAAAAGGCGCAGATCATGCATTTGCGTTTGGAGGAGGATCAAGATACGGGAAATTGGCCGGTTGTGATGCCTCCTTCCGATCAATATTTGCTGGCTTTTGACAGGCGGAAGATCATCATAGGAGCGACGCACGAAAATGAAGTGAAAGGCTATGATACACGGATTACGCCGGGCGGCATTCAGGAAATTGTGAATAAAGGGTTAGCCGTGGCGCCGGGACTGGCAGACAGTGCATTTCAAGAAATACGAGTCGGTTTTCGCCCATTTACGCCGGGATTTCTTCCGGTTATGGGTGCGGTCCCCGGCTGGGAAGGCTTGTTTGCCGCCAACGGTTTGGGGGCGTCCGGATTGACCGCAGGTCCGTTCATTGGAAGCCAGTTGGCCAAAATGGCGCTGGATCTGCCGCCGGATATGAATCTCGCCGACTATGATTTACGACAGGCGTTGGATGATGCGCAGCAAGGACCATCATAACCGAGGGGCTAACAAGGAGGCGTGAAGAGAGCTCGAGGACTACCCCCGAGCTCTCTTCAAAATAAATTAATCGGTGCTGAGTTCCACCGGTTCGGAATTCATCCGGCTGCCGGCCGCGCGAATTACGAACGTATAGTTATCCGCGGCGTTGATGTCGTTAACGGTCAAGCTGTAATCCGTCTTGCCGGACTCGACATTAACATAGGCATTCCAGTAGGGCTTGATCTTTCCGTTTGCTTCATAGATTCGGAAGCCTTGTACCGGTCCGGCGCTTGCGGCGGAGAGCTTCCAGGAAATGGTGGCTTTCCCGACGTTCACCCGGATTTTGGCGTCGCTGACTCGGTCCGGTTTGCTGTCCGTCCGTTTGATTCCGTACTCGTCGTATTTTTTGACGCCGTTGTTGCCGGAGGACTCATCCTTTTTGGCGGCGGTGTATGCTTTGATCTTCAGGAGGTCACCGGATACGGACACATCGGTGAACATCTTTTTAAAAGGCTGTTCATTGATCGCGGCAAAATAATCATCGTATCCGGGATATTTGGTATAAAATTTATCCCCGAAGGCGTTGGACATCAGGTAGACCGTTCCCTTGGGGTTGACGGCATTTCCTTGTGCATCGAACGTGATCTGGGCAGGAGGGACTACCTTGTCGTTCAGCATTTGATGAGATCGCATGTACATGTGGTCATGCGCTTCGAATACCAGGTCGATCCCCATTTGGTCGAAGGCCGGGACGAGGGCTTTTTTGTAAAATTGCACGCGGTCATCCTCCCATTCTCCCGCATTGTCACCCGCGGAATAGGGGCCTTTATGAAGGGCCACGAATTTCCATTTGGCATCGCTTTTGGCCACGATATACTTCATCCATTCGACCTGATCCTGAAACTGCCGGTCTTGCTTCTTGATACTTCCGTTACTGGACAGTTCCCCGGCATACTGCGTGTTGAAAATCAGAAAGAGGGCATTTCCGTATTCAAATGAATACACGGAGCCGTCATGCGTATTAGCTACAACTTGTTTCGGCAAATGGAAATGATTATAAAAATTCGAGTTCGGCGTCGTCTCGTCGCCATCATAGTCCTGGACCTCATGCCCGCCGAGCACCGGCACGATCGGGACATTCAAAAGCTGTTCCTGCGGGAGGCCCAGCATCCATTGCCATTGCTCCTCCAGGTCGCCGTTATCCACGAGATCCCCCGCATTGAGGATGAACTTGGGATCCCCGACCGTTTGCAGCGCTTTTCTGAACGTATCGGCCCAAGGTTCGAAGCCCGCCTTACTGGAGGCCTGCGAATCCGCTCCCGCGATAAAACGGAAGGGTTCGGCCTGGGCCGTATCGGTCGTGAAACTGCCGACCCGGCTCCAGCTGTTTGCGGCTCCGCTGCCGACGCGATATCGATACGTCGTTCCGGGCGTCAATGCGGTTGCTGCCACCTTATGGCTGTAAAACTTCTTTTTCTTGTTCGCTTTCCGGTCCGACTTCGTCACATAAGTGGCAATCTCTTCGGTCGTTCCTTGAAAGGTTAAGGCCTCATGCTCGGGGAAATCGCTCCCGGCTGCTTTGGAGGCCTCGACCACTTGCAGGACGGAAGGCGAATGTACATCCGTATACCACGCAAAACTGCGGCTCGTCTTTGTATCTCCGACCAGCGTCATATTGATCAGCTTAGGCTCCGTTTGCGGTTCCTGCGTACCCGTCGCCGTCCCCGTTATACGGATATCCTTGATCAAGCTGGACCCCGTGTCCCCGATGCCCTGACTCCCTTTGGTGTTCGTATTTGAACTTACGATCCAACGGATATAAAGCGTATCCTGATTCTCGGCGGCTGCCGGCAGAGGAGCATTATCAAGTTTGCATGAATTCCCCGGACAGTTGAAACTGGACCGGGCCATCTTCAATGACAGCTCCGGCACATCCGTCCAATTTTTGTTATCGGTGCTGTACTGAACCTTGAAGTCCCGCGGCCCTGTCCCGGAAGAAGTTTGCTGGGAGGAAAGGGCAATGTTCCCATATCCCTTGGTTGAAAGACTGGCGAGCCAGTACTTTTTGTTTTTGCCGTTGTCCCAGCCTTGATAGCTTATCGAGTGCTGGTCGCTGTCATAATACTCGAAATAACCGCCCACATTCCGGAAGCTGGAGGAGTCTTGATGGACGCCGCCCGTCGCAGGAAAAACGCCTTCATTTCCTTCATCGGAAAAGATCCATTCGGACAGCAGCACCTCCGCTTCCGATGAATCCGGTTCAGCCGCGCGCGAAACGCCTTGAATTTGGACGAAGAGCAGCAAGACAGCCAGTAGAGCACAGAAAAGACGGGCTCCGGTTTTTCCTTTACTTGAGAAAGTTAACATGCCAATCTCCTTCCGCTGAATGTTTAAAGCGCTTTAACTTTTTGGGTGTAACGCATCGAAAGGTCCGGCCGGCCATTCGCTGATAAATATATGGGAGGGGGGAGGAAATCAGAACAGAAAAACTCGCTCCATGAATCAAACCTTGTTTCGTGAACACACCATCACAAGCCGAAACATGGCGTTTATACGGAATTGACACCAGGCGTCGCCCATGTTATCATCCAATAAATTAGTGATAGGAGGATCGTTATCTATGTTGCACTCGATGCGTATTCGATAAGCCGGCAATAAAAAAGCGGATTTTCATCCACGAATGTGGGCTTTTTTTGGGCTGCTTATTTTTACGTATGGACACATAGATGGCGATTTGAATAGCTTGATTTGCTATGTCTGTTTCGCTGTGTTTCTTTCGTGATCAATGCAGATCCTGGCTCGCATAATGGCCTAGATCTGTATTTTTTATTGCAAAAAAACAGTCAAACAGCATAGAAAGGAGCTAATAAGTTATTATGCGAAGGATGCATTGGTACTTCTTTATATAATCCTCTCTTCATAATCGCAGGTGGACCTGCGAATCGACGTTACTGCGATTACTGAAGGAGGCTGCCAAGATGGAACTATTGATAAAAGCAAAAGATATTTATATCGAATATATGGGACGGGACGTCCTGGACATTGCTGATTTGGAAATTTACCAATATGATCGTATTGGTTTAATCGGATCGAACGGAGCCGGTAAGAGCACCTTGTTAAAAGTGTTACTGGGTGAAATTTCAATACCGTATGGAAGGATCAGCCGGGAGGGTGATTTTTCATACATCCCGCAATTAGAGGACGCGGCCATACATGAGATAAAGAATTATGCTTTAAAGGGTAAGCTTGGGATCGACAGAATTGAAAAGGATCATATGAGCGGTGGTGAAGAAACACGGCTTAAAATTGCACAGGCTTTGTCGAGTGAGATGCACGGGATCCTTGCCGATGAACCGACCAGCCACCTGGATCGGGACGGAGTAGACTTTTTGATTCATCAGCTTAAATCTTATCTCGGAGCTTTGCTCATTATCAGTCATGACCGATACTTTCTGGATCAAGTCGTCGACAAGATCTGGGAGTTAAAGGACGGGAAGATTACCGAGTATTGGGGCGGATATTCCGAATACTTGGCTCAAAAGGAAGAAGAACGGCAAAAACAAGCCGATCAATTCAGTCGGTTTACCGCTGAGCGTGAGCGCTTGGAGAAAGCTATTGCGGAAAAACAGCATCAGGCCCGGAAAATGGAGCAAAAGGCGAAAGGGGCTTCCCGAAAAAACAACACCGAGAGCGGTGGGCGGCTCGGTCACCAAAAAACGACGGGCAGCAAGCAAAAGAAGCTCTATAATGCCGCCAAAAATATGGAGCGCAGAATTGAAGCGATGGGTGAAGTAAAACCGCCCGAGACCATTCGTTCGGTCTTGTTCAGACAAAGTAAAGCCCTCGAGCTTCATAGTCCGTTTCCGGTCACGGGGACGGATATCTGCAAAAAGCATGGGGGCAGGGTCATTTTTGACAAAGCTTCATTTCAATTTCCGCTGGGTGCCAAGATTGCGATTACCGGACCCAATGGTACGGGGAAAACAACGTTGCTCAGGATGATACTCGATCGCGAACCCGGCATAACAGTATCTCCTAAAGCGGTCCTTGGTTATTTTGACCAAAAGGGTTATAGGTGCGACTGTAGCCAAAGCGTTATGGAGTTTATGATGGAACACAGTGATTATCAGGGGACGGAAATACATGCCGTCCTTGCATCCTTGGGATTTTCTCAACATGATATAAGAAAACGGGTATCCGTATTAAGCGGCGGTGAACTGGTTAAATTGCAGTTGGCTAAAATGATGCTGGGACGCTACAACATTTTGCTTATGGACGAACCGAGCAATTACCTGGATCTTCCAGCCGTCGAAGCCCTGCAAAATTTAATGATTCGCTACGCAGGAACTATCGTTTTCATAACGCATGACGTACAGTTAATTGAGAACGCTGCCGATGTGGTATATGAAATTGAACAGCAAAAAATCATACGGAAAACCTAATGGGTTCCCGCGAAAAAAGCGGGTCTGATTTATCCGTGAACATCATTTCGAGCTTTAGCAATGGACGCTTGTTTATTCCTCAGGCCGGTTTCTTCAGTGGGAAAAACACAGTGAACAATGGGGATATGTCCGTGGGGTACTATAAACTGGTTAATGTGAAGAGCGGTAAACCGGTAGCCCCGCTTCGCGTGATCAAAACTGGTTTATCGTCCCGGCCTCGGAGGGATTCGTTAAATTGATCAATACCAACAGCCGCAAAAATCTTGGGATCCTGGGAGCATCCCTCTCTTCCGGTGCTCCAGCCGTCCAATGGGCTGATAACGGATCGAAGGATCAGCAGTGGCTGTTGGAAGCAACGGGCGGTTATTTTATCGTCAACAATACGGGGAGCGGGAAGGTTTTGGCGGTGGAGCAGGCTAAATGGCGGACGGGGCCAAAATCGTTCAGATGGATGCAACGGGAGTGGCCGACCAGCTCTGGGAGCTGGTTGCAAATCAATAAAACCGGAGCTCGGAGGCGGATGCTTTCGAGCTCTTTCTTTTTAATGATGCGTGGAGGCATTCAGATATTGAGGTTGATGGGAGAGCAACATTGTACAATCGCGGTAAAAACCTTTCTGGTATAGTGGATAAGGTGGAATACATACGAGGAGGTACATTATGAGCAAGGAGATCCGAACGGTCTGTTACGACGCTGAACTGGACGTGGAAGCCTACCGGTTTGAGGGGATTATGCAGAAGTTTCCGCATCATTTTCATGACTATTACGTCTTTGGGTTTATAGAGAAAGGACAGCGTTACCTGGAATGTAACCAACGGGAGTATATCATCCATCCCGGTGATATGATTATTTTTAATCCGAAGGATATCCACACCTGTATGCAGGTTGATGGTGATGTGCTTGACTATCGCTGCATCAATATAGAGACCGACCGCATGCGAGAACTGTCCCTCGATATATTGGGAACGGAGGAGCTGCCGGTTTTTGCCGGACCTGTGCTGCGCGGAACCGAGTTGGCTCCTTTACTGAAGGAACTGCACCAGCTAATCAGTGAGGGCGAAGCGGACTTTATCAAGGAGGAATTGTTCTTTGTATTGATGGGGCAGATCGTCCAGGATTATTCGGAAGTTCGGGCAGAGTCTGCGCGAAGCGGGAAGGCGGCCGAATTTCGCAGGGTGTGCGAATATATGGAGAGTCATTACCCGGAGAAAATAACATTGGATAAGCTTAGCGGACTTGCCGGACTTAGCAAATATCATTTTATTCGTTCCTTTACCCGTGATCAGGGAATATCGCCGTACAACTACCTGGAGACGCTTCGAATCGGCGCCGCCAAAAAACTCCTGGAGCGAGGAATCGCCCCCTCGTTAGCCGCTATGGAGACCGGATTCAGCGACCAGAGCCATTTGACTCATTTTTTCAAACGGTATATCGGGTTAACTCCCGGCCAATATATGAAAATCTTCCGTGAGGAAGCCGCACCTGTGCTTTCAAAGCGGACGGTCAACGAATGAGCGGCCGGCGTCGTACCGCAACTGCACACACGGCCGCTCTTTTGACCATTTTGATATGGGGGACTACATTTATTTCGACCAAGCTGCTGTTGGAGGACTTTCTGCCTCAGGAAATTTTGCTGTTTCGCTTTTTAATCGGGTATTGCGTCCTCTGGGCGATTTACCCGAAGGTTGTCTCTTTGAGACCGATCCGGGAAGAGCTGCTATTCGCGGCAGCCGGGCTTACCGGGGTTACCCTGTATTTCTTGCTGGAAAATATCGCCTTGACGTACACGTTGGCTTCCAATGTCGGCATCATCGTGTCCGCAGCGCCGTTAATTACGGCGGTGCTGGCCCATTTTCTGCTGGGAGAGAAGTCACTGCACCTACGCTTTTTGGCCGGGTTTGCGGTGGCCATGGCGGGAATTGTTCTGATCTCCTTTAACGGAGCCCGTCAATTGGCGCTCAATCCGTTGGGTGATGTACTGGCCTTTCTTTCCAGCGCCATATGGGGGATATATTCGATTCTAATGCGCAAAATCAGTTCACTGGGTATTCCGGCCATAGGCTGTACCCGCCGGGTCTTTTTTTACGGATTGGTTTTCATGCTTCCGCTTTGCTTCTCGCCTGGATTTCGTCTCGGCCTTTCAAGGTTTCAAGACGGTACCCAGCTATTTAACCTAATGTTTCTCGGCTTGGGAGCTTCGGCACTGTGTTTCGTTACCTGGAATTGGAGTGTCGGCGTACTAGGGGCGGTGCGCACGAGCACCTACATTTTTCTGGTGCCGGCGGTAACCGTTATTGCGTCTTTTTCCATTCTGCATGAGCCGATTTCGGTGATCACGGCTTTAGGGATGATGCTGACGCTGGCAGGCTTGCTCTTATCCGATCGATCGATCCATCCGTTCGGGTTCAAGCGTATAAAGCGAAATCCCGGGGGGCACACCGATCTTTAGACGAGCTGGGATAGAAGCTCCGATATGGCGCAGGTGAACCCCGCGCCATATCGGATTTAAAGATAGAATTCATATTACTCTATTCTTCAAAGGAAAGATTCGAAGGTTCGTCCAGAATCTCGTAAACGAGCTCAAGGTTTGTGCTCGGCACGTTGGGATCGACTTCTTCAAACCGGCCCTCCTTTGGTTGTTATGATAACAGAACATGTAGATGGGGGTTTGATATTTTTTGCCCACTTGCAAAGATTTGAATTTCCTTAAGTCTATCAATGAATTTCAATGCAGACCGAACGTAAAATCAAAAGCAAAACCGCCTTCCGGAAAAAGGCGGTTTTTAATTCGTTGTGTTTAGATGGTCTTACCGTTTCTTTGCTAAGAATAAAGTGCTGATAAATTTAAGCGTTACCCTTCCACCATGTTTTAACATGATAGTTGTCGCCTCGTGAATTAATTGGGTTTGATCCGACTCTGGCAGAGCGAGGAAACCGCTCCCGGTTTTTAAAAAGCCAATGAAGCCGTCAATATTGTATTGTTGATTCCAAGGGAAACGATGAACAGAGGGCGTTTCGAAATGTTCACAATTGGAAATTTCTATTGTAATATTATTAATCCTATTTTCGATTTCTTCCAAACTATGAAATGGGAACACATCATAATTAATACAAAGGGAAATTAATTCTTTGTATTGTGGTTCGATTTCACTTAAGTACATATTCCAAAATAAAGCCAGATAACCATTCGTCTTTAAGCTGTTAGCGCACTTTGTATAACCAATAGGCTTTGGTACCCAGTGAAAGGCTTGCGCAGAGAACACCATATCATAATAATGGTTTGGCTCAATCCAATTTTCAAACCGTGTAACAACAAATTCCACCTTTTTGTCCTTGTGTTTATTCATGCCCATCTCTGCTAATTGAGGACTCGGCTCGATACATACAAGGCCATAGCCTCGATTTAAGAACAATTCGGATGCCTTTCCACTGCCAGCACCAATTTCAAGTATTTTTGAGTCCAAGCCAATATTCGAATTCTTTTCTATACAGTGGATTAATTCTTTGGGGTAACTTGGTCTGTAAAGATCGTAATATGCCGCTGTTGCATTAAAACGCTTGCTTTCTTCTTCCCAATCCACCCTTGACATCCTTGTCACACCCTCCCGCTATTTCAGCCGATATTCGGCAAACGGTTCGCTATATACGAATCGGCTGCTTATATCATTCAGCTTGCGCTCCATATCCGTATCATAAGGAATGGATACACTTTGCAGGCTGTCCTGCAATTGTTCTACCCGGGTGGCTCCGACAATCACGGTGGATACCGCCGGGCGGTTCATCAGCCAGGCTAAAGACAATGCGGTCGGGCTGGCCTCTACTTCTTTTGCGATCTCGCCGATTTCGTTGCCGAGTTGGATTCGCTCATCCGTAAGGAACCTCGCAAAATTGGGATCCGTGTCCGCTCTAGATCCGGCTGGCGCCCGATCCGCTGCGTACTTCCCGGTCAAAATGCCTCCCGCCAAAGGGAAATAAGGAATGATGCCGATTCCTTGGTCCAAACAAAGGGGAACCCATTCTTTTTCCGGCGTACGGTCGGCGAGGGAATAGCTGCATTGGAGGGAAATGTATTTCGATAACCGCAGCTGTTCGCTGACACTTAGCGCCTTCATCAGTTCCCAAGCGGCATAATTGGATGCCCCGATGTAGCGGACTTTCCCCAAGGTAATCATATCGTCCAGAGCACGAAGGGTTTCCTCCAACGGTGTGAACGGATCGAAGGTATGTATCTGGTAAAGGTCGACATAATCGGTCCCCAGCCGGCGAAGACTTCCTTCCAACTCCTGCTGCAGATGATGCCGGGAGGAGCCTCTTTGGTTGGGGCCTTGGCCGGTGGGAAGTCCGGCTTTGGTCGCAAGAACAGCCTGTTGCCTTCTTCCTTTAAGCGCTACACCGATGATCCGCTCGGATTCCGTTCCCGCGTAGATGTTGGCCGTATCGATGAAATTGATCCCGCTGTCCAGTGCGAAATGGACAATTCGAATGGAGGTGGGTTCATCGGCGCGTTTGCCGAACGCATTCGTACCCAGGCCCAGAGTGGAGACTTGCAGGCCGCTGCTGCCGAGATGCCGATAGTTCATGGTGATGCCTCCTCTTTTTTCACAATTAAGATTGTATTCATTATCGCAAAGACAAGGAGCGTAATGCAATGACCCCGTATTCCTTAAGAACTACCCGGCGTTTTTCTGAATTTAGTTTGTAAGATTCATTGCATGAAAAAATGAAAGGAGTATAATGATCAGCAGGAAATTCCTGTATATTCAGGTGTCGACCCCGGAAATTATATTTGAAAGAGGATGTTGGATGAAGAAGAATTATATCGTACTGGGATTAACGGCTTTTTTATTGCTGGCGGGTTTTTCGTCAAGTTATGCGGCAACCAGTTTAACTGAAGCAACCCATTTCTCGTATGATCATCAGGAGGAATGGGAATTTGTGTCGGGCAAGATGCAATCTCCCATCAATATTGTTACGTCCAAAGCCGTTAAGTATAAAGGTTCCGATTTGACGTTGAAGTATGATAAGGTAGGGACTTCGGTCGTTGATGACGGACACAGCATCCAAGTCGGTCTGCGCGGTACCGCGGAAATTGATGATCGCACGTTCTCCCTTAAGCAAGTTCATTTTCATGCCGTAAGTGAGCATACGATCAATGGCAAGCATTATCCGCTGGAAGGTCACTTCGTGCATGAATCGCAAGACGGGCGAAAGGCGGTGATCGGAGTGATGTTTAAGGCTGGCAAGGCGAACAAAGCGTTTCAACAAATTTTGGATGCGGCCAAGGCCAATGCGAAAGGGGAAAAGGGGGTAAAGATCGATAAATTGGACATTCAAAAATTGCTCCCCACCCACTTGAGTTACTATCATTATTTAGGGTCCTTGACGACACCTCCATTAACGGAAAATGTGGAATGGTATATTCTGAAAGAGACGGTGGAACTGTCCCAGAAACAACTGGATGAGTTCTATCAATACTACGACGACAATCACCGCAACCTTCAGAAACTCAACGGCCGGACCGTTTTCATAAAATCGTAAATCAATCCTTGGGAAAGGATGCACGTGATGTGCATCTTTTTTCTTTGGGGCTTTAGCCAGTTGAGCTCGAGAAGCGTGCGAAATAAAAAACCACCTGATGGGGTCGTTATCATAGGAGTGTTCAAGCTACTATGTATAATCGAAGTGATATGTCACATACAAAGAGGCGAATAGTCCAAACTTCCAACTCCAAAAAGATGCAAATCTGCAGGTATTTAGGCCGACCCCCGAGGGGATGCGAAAAAGATGCAAATCTGCAGGAATTCTATGTTATCAAGGTTGTTTGACGGGTGGTTATAATTTGGGGCGAAGGATTCGGCATAGGAGTGAAGAAATAAGGGGGATAGCATGGAAAATCATAGAGATTCGGGGGGTTCACATCGATAAACTTGATGAACGTATGAAAGAGTTTGGGAATGGCGAATATCGCCTGATACTTCGTCAATTGTTGGAAACCGCAAATCAAGAGGAACATTTGTATACACTGCTTGAAAAATACATTGAAGCTATACACAAACATAGAATCCAAGCCGAGCAGCGTCAGACCTACGTTCATCTTGTATTTAGTCTTTCGAATGCCGGTTCATTGAAGGTCGCGCTAAGCAAGCTCAATAGGAGTGAGGGACATCGGGTCGTCGCATTTAATGAGTTGTTCTCGGTCGGTCCGATCGCCGATTTGAACACTTTGGGAGGGCAGCGGAATAGGGAACTCTGGATGATGGAACATCTGCCGGATACCTTTTTCGGAGCGAGTTCTAATCAGGAACATCGAATCGATGATGGAGACGTTAAGAAAAATTCCGGTAAACAAGACGATTGTTATCTGGAGCGGGGATAACGCTCACGATCAGACGGGACTCCGTTTCGCCTTGCATTTATTAAGAGAACAAGAGAACCCGATTCATGTCGTCAATGTATCGCAAGCGCATAGAGACATGGGACATTCGGGGCGGCTCCTGTCGCATTAGCCCAGGGCGATTGGGAAAGTTTCCTGGAAGTCGTGAAGAGGTATGGTGAGGGGATTCCCCTGGACTCTCGTCAAAGGAAGCAATATGATCAGGAATGGTTGGAGCTCTCATCCCGGAATCATTTGCTTCGGTTGTGGGATTCGGGGGACATCATCGGCTGCGACGAAAACGAACTGGATCCGGTTATTGTAAGTGCGGTTGCCAAATTGCAAAGCGAAAATACGGAACGCGATTTTATAAAAGGCAGTGATGTCGTATCCGTGTTTTGGAGGAAACACGTCAGCTCATTTCGGTTTCCTTCATCACATATCGCATATGGAAATTGGTCAGCGATCGTGTCCTTAGGTTTCAGGGGTTACCTTGGGCTCCCCATCAATTTTCACTGCGGTTAAACGAAGAATGACCCCGACATAAAAATCCGATTTCCTCAATAAAGGAGGGTCGGATTTTTTGGCTTGTCCGACGCCAATAGTATACAAATTGATACTATATCACATGAATGTGCGTACTGTTCACTACCAAACCTATAGATTATACTGCCGATAACAACAAAAACTACCGTAAACGTAAAGGAGAGAAAAAACATGACGAAAGAGACAATGAAAGCCGTAGGTCTATATAAGTACTTGCCGATTGAGGATCTGGAAAGTCTGCTGGACGTGGAAGTGGGGAAGCCCGTACCGGAGGGGAGGGATTTGCTCGTTAAGGTAAGGGCGATTTCCGTCAACCCGGTCGACTACAAGGTGCGTTCCCCAAAGAACCGCGAGGAGAGCGAGCCCAAAATTTTGGGCTGGGATGTCGCGGGCGTGGTGGAGCAGGTCGGTCCGGAAGTGACGTTGTTCCGTCCGGGTGACGAAGTCTTTTATGCCGGCAGTATTACCCGGCCCGGAGGGAACAGCGAGTTTCATCTGGTGGATGAGCGGATTGTCGGTATGAAGCCGTCCAAACTGGATTTTGCCCATGCGGCCGCATTGCCGTTAACGTCGATCACCGCTTGGGAAAGTTTGTACGACCGGCTTGGCATTTCCCGTAACAAAGCCGATAATGAAGGGAAGACGATTTTGATCATCGGTGCCGCCGGCGGTGTCGGATCGATTGCGACGCAATTGGCGAAATATGCCGGTTTGACGGTCATCGGCACCGCTTCCCGGCCCGAATCGGCCGATTGGGTAACGGGGCTGGGTGCCGACCATGTCATTAATCATTTTAAGGCATTTCTTCCGCAGTTAAAGGCGGCGGGATGGGAGCGGGTCGATTATATCCTCTGCCTGAACAGTACCGAGAAGCATTGGTCGAATATGGCGGAAGCGATCGCACCGCAAGGGAAAATTTGTTCCATCGTCGAAACGGATGAATTATTGAACTTGACCTTGTTAAAGAACAAGAGCGTTACGTTTGTATGGGAATTGATGTTTACCCGGTCAACATATCAAACCCCGGATATGATAGAACAGCATAACTTGTTAAATGAGATCGCCCGGCTTGTGGACGACGGAGTCCTTCGGACGACGACGAACGAAACGCTGACGCCGATTAACGCCGCGAATTTGCGCAAAGCGCATGCTACGCTCGAAACGGGCAGAGCGGTTGGTAAGGTGGTTCTAGAAGGTTTTTAAATATGTTTTAGGAGCGGAGAAGTCATGAGAGACCGAAAGAGCGGATACGGATTTTGCCCCAACGATGAAGGCTGCCCGGTGGAATTCACGCTGGACGTGATCGGCGGTAAATGGAAGGGTGTGCTGCTGTATCATTTGATGTCCGGCCCCAAGCGATTTAATGAATTTCGCAAAATTTGCCCGTCCATTACTCAGCGTATGCTTACCCTGCAGCTTAGGGAGTTGGAGGAAGACGGCATCGTCCATCGCGAGGTCTACCATCAGGTCCCGCCCAAGGTGGAGTATTCTTTGACAAATTTCGGCCAGACTTTGACTCCGATCATTACAGCAATGAAGGACTGGGGAGAGATCTATAAAAGGTCGGCTCACAGCCCGGCGGACCTGGAGACGGCCAATTCCAATCCGAAAGAATAATTGTGGTAAAGGCGGGAAGACGTTGGCCCCCTTTTTGGCCGATCAAGGATTGAAGGTTGCCGTTGTGGAGAAATCTCCGCTGATGTATGGAGGAACTTGCATCAATATAGCCTGCATCCCGACGAAAGCATTGGAACATATGGCGCATTTGGTTTCACAAGAAGAAATGGACCATAAGAAGAAGGCCTTCTTCCGTTTTTATCGATTCCTCCGTTTTCGCACATGTTGGTCTCACGGAAGCCGAGGCCATCGAAAGAGGCTTCAAGGTGAAGGTGGCCAAGCTCCCCGCGGCGGCCTCGCCCCGGGCACGTCAATTGAAGCAAACGGAAGGGCTTCTGAAATGGCCGAGACGTTGAATGACCTGCTCGCCAACATTTAAGATATCAAGTCAAAATTCAATTACTATATCAACGAGCTCGCGGTTACCGTGGAGCTGGAACCCTAACTAAATAAAGACGGCAGTTAGACGGACGATACGTCGTTCGCGACTGCCGTTTTTTTTATTCCGGTTTATAAATTTGTTAGAAATAGGCCGTATGCTGATCTCCAGAGAATAAAGGAAAAGGATGGAGAAGCATGAACGACATTATTTTACAAACTAACCGATTATGTAAAAACTTCAAGGGACAAAAGGCGGTTCATAACGTATCCCTGACGATTCGGCGCAACACCGTATACGGCCTGCTGGGTCCGAATGGAGCGGGAAAGTCGACCACGCTTAAAATGTTGACGGGAATGCTTAAACCCGGATCGGGCGAAATTCTGTTCGAGGGAAAGCCGTGGGACCGCAAAGTCTTATATCAGATTGGAGCGCTGATTGAGGCTCCGCCGCTTTATGAAAATTTGACGGCGCGAGAGAACCTGAAGGTACGAACTACCCTTCTCGGTCTACCGGAATCCCGCATCGATGAAGTCCTGGACATGGTGGATTTGACGAACACCGGACGCAAACGGTCCGGCCAGTTCTCCATGGGAATGAAGCAGCGCTTGGGCATCGCGATCGCCCTGCTGAACCGTCCCAAGCTGCTTATCCTGGATGAACCGACGAACGGGCTGGATCCCATCGGAATCCAAGAGCAGCGGGAGTTGATCCGTTCTTTTCCCGAACGCGGAATTACGGTCATTCTTTCGAGCCACATTCTTTCGGAAGTGGAGCAGATTGCCGACGATATCGCGATCATGGCCGGAGGCGTACTGGCCTATCAGGAGCCGGTTATGCCCGGCGGGCATTTGGAAGATTTATTTATGGAAATTGCGAAAAGACACCGCAAGGAAGGGGTGTAATAGGATGCATCATTTTACAGGCATCGTTCGGGCTGAACATTTAAAGATCAGACGAACGTTTACTCGGAAGCTGGTCTTCATCGCACCGCTGGTTACCCTGATGTTGTGCGTCGTACTGATGGCGGGGCGGTTCTTTCAAAGCGGGAGCTTCAATTGGTGGTACGCTATGATTCTCCCGGGAACTTTGGCTCTCATGTGTATCGGTGTGCTGCAGAAAGATGCCCGGAAACTGCGTTATCGCTCGATTCTTGCCCTGCCGTTATCCCCATCTTTAACCTGGTCGGGAAAAATCGCGGTGGTCTCCAGGCTGTTTCTGGTGTCTTCCCTGTTCTTTTGGTTGATTCTTACGGCGGGGAGCACGGTATTTCCCGGGACCTTGTCGGCGATCACCAGCTTGATGGCCTGCCTCGTCATTTTCGTCACGTTTCTTTGGCAGATTCCGCTTTGGCTTTATCTTGTTGACCGGATCGGCGTATTCGTCACGTTAATCCTCAGCATGATCGGTAATGTGGGGTTGGGGATCATGTTGGCGACTTCCGATTTGTGGTGGTTGATTCCTTTTACGATTCCCGGCCGGCTGATGTGCCCGATTATCCAAGTACTGCCTAACGGCTTGCCGGTTCCGGCGGGCGATCCGCTGATGGACGGCAGCGTCATACTACCGGGATTGCTAATCTCGGTGGGATTGTTTGTTCTGCTGTCCTTCATTACGGCAAAAGCCTTTGATGCCAAGGAGACGAGGTAACATGAAATTATATTTGCGCTATCTGCGTTCCGACCTGATCAAACTGCGGAGGCAGCCCTTATTGTGGATACATCTTGTCATACCTCTGGTTGGAATCGCCGTGTTTCTGTCCTATTATGCGTTCAGCCCCTGGACCTCACAATCCAAGGTTGAAGCCTATTTACAAATCGTAGCTATTTCGCTTCCAGTCATGATCGGGATCGTGTGTGCCTTTGCCGCCGACCAAGAGGCCAATGCGGGGAATTATCAAGTGCTCCTGACCTCGTCCGTCAAACCGCTGCCGTTCGTAAGCAAGATCAGTCTGCTTCTTTTGTTGGGTCTTGGAAGCATTATGCTCGCTGCCGCCGGTTTCGGTTTCGGCTACATCTTTATCCTCGATTCAACCTTATATGATTTGACATTTTATGTTTGCGCGGGTGGGATTCTTTTTATAGGCAGCATTTTTATGTACATTCTTCATTTTATAATTAGCCTTCGCTATGGGCGCGGGGCTTCCATGGGACTGGGGATCGTGGAAAGTATGGTGGCGGCCCTGCTCCTGACGGGGTTGGGCGACTTCAATTGGATTTATGTACCGTGTGCCTGGTCAGCTCGATGGATCACGATTTGGGCGCAATATCCTTATGCCCGGCTTCAAGAGATTCCCCCGGAGATGTTGTTGAACAGAGGGCTCATCCACGTCATCGTCGGGACAGCCATCATCGCGATTTTGTTCAGCGTTTGGCTTTACCGCTGGGAAGGGAAACGTTCGCTGGAGTAGATCGCATCGTAGTACCATATTATTACATCCGACAGCGGGAATGTTATATATAAGAACGGAATGCGTTCCTAGTATACTTGGAAGAGGGATATTTCACCATTGGAAAATATGCCTATTCTTTTTCTGGAGGATGAACATGAGTCATAATTTGTTCCGGGTTGGGGAGAGGGAACGTTTAACATGGATGAACGAACCGACCGGTTGGGAGTATACCGCAGATGGCGGGTTGTGTGTTCATACACCGGCCAAAGCCGATTTTTTCGGGGATCCCGCGGGAAAACACGTGGTTCATTCAGCTCCGTTTTTGCATGTACCGGCCGAAACGTCCTTTCAGCTTACAACACAACTGCAGGTGGAGATGCATCATATTTATGATTCGGGATGTTTGATGTTAATGGCCGACGAGGACAATTGGGCCAAGCTTTGTTACGAATTCAACGGAGAACATGCCACCATCGTTTCCGTCGTGACCCAAAACAGGTGCTCCGATGATTGCAATTCGGAACGGGTAACGGTAGAGAACCCCTTCTTAAGAATCACGAAAAGGGAGAATACGGTTTCCTTTTTCTATTCGGCGAATGGGGAAGACTGGAAACTCATCCGTTATTTCGGGATGAAAACCCCGGTTGGGTTTAAGGCGGGGGTCGTAGCCCAGTCCCCGATGGGAACGGGGTGCCGGGTCGACTTCAAATATCTAAGCATGACCAAGCCGGACACCGACAGCAGATTTTAGGCATTTAAAATCAATAAAAGCCGCCATTCAGGCGGCTTTTTGACTTTAATCCGATGATGCTTCTATTGGCCCGGCAATATAGGCGCTTCGCTGTCTAGAGCGGTTTCCGGCACCGGGGGTTGCTCCGGTTGCTGGTCAAGCTGTCCCGGCGGAGTGTAAGGTTTGACGACCAGCACGCTTGAGGTGAAAGTATGCTCCCCATAAGTGGCCGTCACGGAAGTGAGCCCAGGCTTGATGCCGATGAGATATCCGCGCTCGTCAACTTGAGCAATATCGGGATTATCCATCGTAAACCGGGTTTCTCCGTTCACGATGGACGTATGGCCCGTATCATCGGTAAATAAAGCAAGGACGTCCAATTCACTGCCGATCTCCAGAGAATAATCCTCCGAATCCAGATAGAAACGCCCGGCGTTTTGACCCGGGGTCTCGGAGACGGTTACCGGCAGCGTTGTTGTGTAACCGCCGAATTCGGCTACAATTTCCGTGGTCCCGACAGATAGACCGGTAACGAAGCCATCGGGGTCGACGGCGGCAATTTCCGGGTTGAGAGAAGTAAGGGTGGCCGTACCGGTGATATCCGCAGCGTTTCCGTCGGCATATACGGCCTGTACGACACTCGGCTTACGTTCGCCGATTTGCAGAGTCAGTTCCGGATTCGCAAACCGAATTTCTTTTAATTCCGCGGACGGCTCCTCTGCTTGGCCCGATACTTTAATCAGCAGCATCCGTTGTTTATTGTTCTCGGTCATATTGCCCGAGAGCATAAAACCGCCGTCATCGGTAATTGTTCCTGTACCCGTGCTGGTCAGTCCCGGTACCTCTAATCGCAGACTTCTTATGAGTTCTCCAGTCGTGTCCAATTCATAAATTTGATACTGATGGTGGTAATCGGGGTATTCTCCTGTAGTATATTGACCTATTAACGAGAACCCGTCGGAGGTGGAGACGAGTTCTCCCAGAGCAAAGCTTCCCTCTTCAAGATTAAAAGACTTCTCCCAAAGGACCTCACCGTTGGTTGCTATATTAAGAACAAACACGGTCATTTTATTGTCTTGCCGCTTCGACCCTCCAACGAGATAAGTCCCGTCCGGTGCCAACTGGACGGCATCAGCCGAAATGCCGCTCCCCGGCAAGATCTGCTTTTTGGTCCACTCAATCTCACCCTTGCTGTCAAGCTTCACAATGAGGGAAGCATCGGGGTGTTGTTCGGAGATAAACTCCTCCATCTGCCCGACCGCCAGGATTCCCCCGTCAGGTGTGACTAACAGATCGTTAAAGTACTGAAAATCGCCCATCGGGTACTCCTCATCGGAAAAATGGTAATGTTTGATCCAAACTTCATCTCCATTTTCATCCACTTTCATCAAATAGGCCCAAACCGCTGCCGCTGGATTGATATTATAGCCGGTAACAACAAATCCGTGATCCGGAGTTTCCACGACACTATTTACATATCCGGAGGCCTGATAGTGACGCGTCCATTCGATATTCCCCTTATCATCCAACTTGGCCAACAATGGAACATTGTGGGGTCGGGAACTGTTGTCCGTCGCTGTTCCGCCAACGAAGTAACCGCCGTCGTGGGTAGGGATGACTTCTTCCAGCGAAAAGTTATATACATAAGAATCGTCTTCGGTAATCGCCACTGTTTGCTCCCATTGAAGCTTACCGTTTTCATCCACTTTCACAACATAGCCTGTTTGTTCGGTTTCAAAATTGGAGGACCTGACTTCGTCGACGTTTCCAACGGCGATGTAACCTCCGTCCAAAGTCGGTGTGACCGCATTTCCCGCTGATCGTGCGAAGTTATTGCCGTACGTCGAACTCCATTCTACTTTCGGCGTAAGCGGCTGATCGGGGGATGCGGCCGCAATGCTTGATCCGCCCCAACCGGTCCCAACCAGAGCGGAGCATAGGATCACGGCCGCAAGTCTTTTCGTCAATGATGACATTCGCATTTCTCCTCTCAAATGGGGATATTAAGAAACATTCCCTATCATTATCCAGGAAGACGGCTAGGGGAGAAATCCGCTAAACTCCCTAATTCTATCAAGCTATGAAATGGTTATTAAGTGGTAGAGTTCGGGTTTATATGCATCAAAGGGAGGGGGACGGAAGTGTGGGGAATTTGCGTTTCAAGAATAGGAAGAAAGTGGATTATATGCTACACTATCTAAAATGAATTCAAGGAGATTTCTATGATGTCAAAAACGACATACCGCCTGCGCCGTCCAACCCCGGAGGACGCCCAGGGTGTTTGCGACCTTGTGGCCGCCTGCGATACCGAAGACCTGGGCGCTCCCGACATCGTTCTTGACGATGTTCTGGATATGTGGTCGGGCTTCGATCTCGAGACCCAAGTTTGGGTCGTCGAAGATACGGACTCCGCCCTGATCGGGTATGCTTTTCTCGAGGAAGACAGCGAAGAAAAGCTGTTCAGCTATGGATGCGTGTTGCCCGCCGCGCGCGACCGGGGAGTCGGCTCGGCACTCGTGGCGGCCCTTGAAGCGCGCGCTGCCGAACTTCGGAACGAATCCGGCGTCGCCAAGCGACTGCAAAGCATGGTCCCTACGTTATGCGAAGATGCCGTCCGGCTGTTTGAAAATAGGGGCTTCGCCCCGGTCCGGTACTTCAAGCGCATGGGAATCCGCTTGGACGCCGAACCGGCACCGGCCTACCTGCCGGAAGGCTTCACCGTCATGCCTTACGTGAAGGGGGCCGACGAACGAGCTGTCTACGAAGCCTATATCGAATCTTTCGCCGATCATTGGGATTTTGCGGAGCCGTCTTTTGAGAAATGGGTTGAAAAAACACAACTGCCTACCTTCGAAGAACGGTGGTGGATGATCGCCCGGGACTCGGGTGGAAGTGTTGCGGGCTTTGCGCTCGCCCGTATGCGTGAAGATTTGTTATTCATCGAGAAGGTCGGCGTACGCCGGTCGTTCCGCGGACGCGGACTTGCGCTTGCACTGTTGCAAACCGTGTTCGAGGCATCCTATCGATCGGGGCAGCCGCTCGTTTCGCTTGGCGTGGATGCCGCCAACCCGTCGGGCGCCTATCGTCTTTATGAGAAGGCCGGCATGAAACCCGATTACGAAATCAGCATCTACGAAAAGACGCTGACCTAGACCAGCAGGTCTAAGTCTCTCAAAGGGTCCCTCCTGGTCCAACGAAACTTTTCATCAATACACTTCCTCCAATTACTGGTATTATTTCCTTGAGATGGGAGAGGATCGTTTGAAAAGGAGGAAGCGGATACAGGTGGGGGCACTGGCTGTCGCCATCACGGTAATTTTCACAATGGCTATGGCGGGGTGTAGCAAGGAGGAGGCTCCATCATCGCAACGCGTACTTGTTGCTTCCGATAGCGGAGAATCCAAGAACGGACCGTCAGAGTCTGAGATCTCCGTAATGCCGGAATCCCCAATAGAGGGGGCAGGAACCGTAACCAATCCGAATGCTCCCGAGCTCTCCGAGAATGAAAAGCAGTCATTAGAGCTAGTTTCCGAAAAAGACGGAGAGAAATTTCTGGCTGCACTGAAACAGAAGGACACGAAGGCATTGTCCTTGCTTATGATTTATGCCGAGAACGAGTATCCTGAATCTGATATGACAAAAGTCTTGGAAGGCTTTTTGTTGAGTTTTGACGACTTGAAAGAACTGCAGATGAAATTTAAGTCTAACGAGCAAAATGACGAGTATTATGTTGGACATTACACGATTATCGGCACGAAGGACGGAGAGACTCGCTCTATTCCATTCCAGGTAAAATACGACAAATCCCAGGGGATGGAACGGATTCGAGATGATAACAAGCGCGAGCCGTTGTACGATTCCCCTCTGATCGGACAATACCCCTTTGCCGGGCTGGCAGTTGAACGTTACATTCAAGCGTTGGAGCAAAAGGATGCGGCAAGCGTGGCGCTGCATTTGGGTATGTACGATGACAACGAGGAAACGAAATCGACAGCGGAGCGGGTGATTCAGAAGTATGAGGACTCGCTTGATTTAAGCTCGGTGGGGATCATATCCAAGGGTTACAATGAGCGTGATAATCAATTTAATTACGAGCTTCGTGATGAGAACCGGCAGACGCATGAGCTATATATTGTCGGAGAGGAGCTTAAGATTGTGGACGATTGGGCCACGAATAATATGGCAAAGTAATCCGTTCATTGATGAATCTATAAGCAGCAGGCTGCCGGGACAGATCGGCAGCCTTTTCTGCTTGAAGGGTTCCTCAAGAAATTTCCATCAGCGAAGAACGCGGGAAGTCGTGATCGTACCGCGAAGCTCTTGAATATCCAACATAGGCGGACGTCCATACATACGGGCGTATTCCCGGCTAAACTGGGATGGGCTCTCATAGCCTACGCGGAAGGCCGCATCGGAGGCTTGGATGCTCTCCGTCAGCATTAAGCGCCGGGCTTCTTGCAAACGCACCGTTTTCTGATATTGCAACGGGCTCATCGCCGTAACGCGTTTGAAATGTTTATGGAACGCCGAGGTGCTCATGTTTACGGACTTTGCCAGTTGTTCGACCATAAGTGGACGGTTGTATTGCCGATTAATCACTTGAATCGCTTGAGCGATGTTGTACGCGTGACTGCCGATGACGGCAAATTGCCGAATGATATCGCCTTGCTCGCTCTGCAGCACCCGATACAGAATTTCGCGGGTAATCAGCGGGGCGATAATCGCAATGTCCTTAGGCGTATCCAACAATTGCAAGAGCCGGACAAGAGCTTCCAGTAAGGCAGGAGAGGTTTGATTCACGGTGATGCCGCGGGCTTCGGGGGAACAGGTAAACGGTTCGTTCATTTCTTTCACAATGTCCCAAATAACGTCGGCGTCGAAGCCAAGCTTTAGGCTTAAATAGGGAATTTCCGGGGAGGCATCGACAATTCTGCCGACAATCGGCAATTCTACGGATGTAACGAGGTAAAAAGAAGGGTCATAACGGTAGATCTCATCGGCCAATGCGGCTGTTTTCGCTCCCTGCGCCACGACGCAAATGGACGGTTTATATACCGATTCGAGCGGCTCGGACGACTGTGTGGCCTGCATGAGCGTCAAGGAAGGGACGGCCGTCGGATGCGTGCCGGTTACCGATGCGTGCCGACGTATCAAGGACGCCATTTGTTGCAGCGCTCGCTCTTTGCGCATTAATTCATCCATGTTGCAGATTCCTTTCCGAAAGCATGTTTGTTTATTTTATATTAGCGTGGCGGAAGAGAATTAGGCAAGGATTGAACAGCAATGATCTAACGGGGCGAAGTGAAGGACCCTATAATGAATGTACGAGGTCGAAACAACTGGACAACGGATCGGCCAAATAAATATAAAGGAGAACGTGAACATGAGTTTAAATGAAAAAGTCGCTATCGTCACAGGAGCCTCCAGGGGGATCGGACGTCAGGTGGCCGTTCAATTGGTGCAAGCGGGCGCAAAAGTGGTTGTCAATTATTCCTCTAATCCTGAAAAGGCGGGCGAATTGGTAGATTCCATTGTACTAGCCGGAGGAGAAGCCGTGGCCATTCGCGCCGATGTGGGCGAGATAAGCGAAGTTGAGTCGTTGTTTACGGAAACAATCGAGCGTTTCGGGCATGTGGACATTCTGGTGAATAACGCCGGCATCATGGAATGCAGGTCTATCGAGGACGTGACAGAGGAGATGTTTGACCGGCACTTTGCGATTAATGTGAAAGGAACCTACTTCGCTTGCCAGCAAGCCATGAAACATATGGCTAAAGGCGGAACTATCATTAACTTCTCGACCTCCGTCTCGGGAGCGATGCTCCCGGCGTACAGCGTATACGCGGCAACGAAAGGGGCGGTTGAACAGCTGACCCGCCAATTGGCCAAAGAATTTGGTCCCAGGGACATCGTTATTAACTGCATAGCGCCTGGGCAAGTATCCACCGAGTTATTCTTGAACGGAAAATCGGAGGAACTGATCGAGTCGTACCGCCGAATGAATGGGTTCGGCCGGCTTGGGGAACCGGAGGATATTGCGAATGCGGTTGAACTGCTCGTCAGCGGCAAAGCCCGCTGGATCACCGGACAGACGATACGAGTCAACGGCGGGTTTAACTAAACTCCAAAAACGCGAATATTCAGGAAGAAAGGAGCTTAAGTTTTAAGCCCTTTCTTTTTTTGTTGTTGGATCAACTATTAATGAATTTCGTAAAAAGGAGATATTGCGATATTGCCAAGCAAATAAGCCATGACAGGAGTGTTCAAATGGTCGAATCATATCTTATTCGAGGAAAAAAACGGCAGTGGTGTCTAAGTCCCGTGATTTGTCCATATGTAATCAATGAAGTTTACAAATGAAAACAAAAAAAATAAACAAATGAATCAATTTGTTTTGACATATGTAAATCAAGGTGTTAATGTAGTTTTAGAATCAGGAATAATGTGGGAAATAGAGCAGGGGTTCTTAATATTATGATTGCTGGCTGAAGAGGGGGTTGTAGACATGAACATCGTCGATGATATTATTCATGCTGTTCCGGAATTGAACCGAAATTTTACTCATTATCAGGAGCTTAGCGGCGGGCTTTGCAACCAAACATTTAAGGTTAATACGAAACAACACACGTATGTGTTACGTTTGAACAGCCGGCAAAACGAATATTTGAATCTCACGCGTCATTCCGAAATCGAGGTCATGCGGAAGGCCAGCCAGAAGGGGATAGCCCCCGAAGTGATATTCGCTGATGACCCGCAGCGCTTTATAGTCACCAATTACATCGACGGCCGAATGCTCGAGAAGAGTGACCTTAATAACAACGCTATCAAGAACATGATTATGGATCGTCTAAAGATTATACATAGCATGGAAGGGTTGGATCGGACTTGTACGCCATACGACTTGATTTTTGGGTATCTGAAAGGTGCAGATCTGTTGGGGGTCAAATATCCGAGCGGACTGCTGCAAATTCTCAATCGCATTGAAAAGATAGCCCATATGCGCAGTAATGACAAAACTTACAATAACAAGTTCTGTCACAACGATTCTTTCTTGTGCAACATGATTTTTACAGGCGAGCAGTTACAAATCATTGATTGGGAATTGTCCGGTGTTGGCGATATATTTTTTGAATTGACCCTGATTCCGTTTTCGAATCAATTTAGCGAAGCGGAAGAGCGTGAGTGGCTTACCCTTTACTTCGGTTTATTTGAGGAAGATGCTTTTCGTATTTTTCTGGAAATGAAATTTGTGGCGATGGTCCGTGAGGTGGCTTGGGGCCTATTTTATAGCGGACTAACCAAAGATGATCCTAACCGTAATTTTGATTATTTCAAATTTGCCGAATCTTGCATTCAGCGAATTGAAGAGGGGATTTATCATATTTAATCGCATTTTACGTCGAATCATATCTTATTCGGGATATGACACTCATAGGAGTAAATCGGAGAGAAGAGCATCTCCCCAGAATAGCCGTGAAGTATGTTAAGAATAGTTCTCCATCATTTCATTTAAGTAATTTCGAAAGTCTTGCACATATGTTTTGGGCTCTACGATCACTAGATTTGTACCGAAACTCGCTAAAAATTGAAATCCAATACTGTTTTGAGGGATATGGATTGTCGCTTTTAAAAATTCAGAACTATAGTTTTCTATGCTCTTTCGACCGTACCTTTCAATGATTTGATCTTTAATGCTAGGCGATATCAACGCCTTTATAGCAACCAGTTGCGCTTGAAGACCATTTTTTTATATTATATCAGCGGTTGTGGATCTCATTCCCCTTAGAGAACATATGTGCTATAATAAGTACGCCAAACACGTATTTTGCGCACTTTTGATTTTAAGTGGTTTGTTTATGAGAAGATGGGAGTCAATTTTGTATAATAAACAAATGTTTTTTGCGAGGGAATGCATCGATGAATAAACATGACATAGAAGAAGTCTATTCGGGGCCGATCCAAGCATTTACGATTTGGATGAAGCAATCGGGCTATACCGAGACAACGAGAAAAGAATATTTGAGAGAAGTATACGATTATTTGTCCTCGCTGGATGAACTTCCTGTGCAGCAAGCAGGGAAATTGAATATCGTCAGCTTTCTCGTTTCCAAGCAAGAATCGGCTGGCGATAAGACGAGAAACCGGACTCTATCCGCGATCCGTTCGTTCTATACTTCATTGATCGATTTTGAGCTTGCCTCAAGAAACCCCGCATTAGAGGTCAAGAAATCGAAGACGGAAAAAAATAAAATTCCGGTTTATTTGGAAGAGCAGGATCTCAGGAAAGTACTTTCCTATGTGGATGGACGGTATCGAGATCGAAATTTAGCGATGTTCCTGCTCATGGGTTACTGCGGCTTACGGGTCGGCGAAGTTCACCGGATGAATTTGTCCCATTTTAAAAAAGAAAAGGGAACGCTCGAAGTGTTGGGCAAGGGTCGGAAATGGAATGAGATTCCGCTGCCTGATTTAGTTGTAGAATATCTTGTGAAAGTGGGGGAGGGGCGAATTCAACCTTATAATGCTAGGGAAGAAGCCTTCTTTGTATCCCAGAAAGGGAGAAGACTGTCGATCCGTCAGATTCAGAAGATCACTACGGCGGTTTTCGATGCTTTCAAACAGGATCATCCGCAGATGACCGATTTGAAATTATCCTGTCATAAGCTGCGGCACTCCTTTGCGACAATGCTGCTGAATCACAATGTTGATATCCGGGTCGTAAAAGAGCTGTTAGGCCATGCTTCAATTGAAACAACCATGATCTATACGCATATTAATGACGAACAGAAACGAAGCGCCATGACGACGATTGAGGTACCGACAGTCTGAACGGTTTAAATTTTTTGTCCAAGTTGGATTACCTGACCGCCTAAACTCAATCTGGTTAACATAATTAAATTTTTGTTAATAAGCCCTGCTCTTACATTCAAAACTTGATGCGAGAAACTCGTTCAACTTGTCCAAAGTAGGCTACTATAGGCACCATAGGCGAAAACCCACCATAATATATTGCTAAATAACTACAACAAAGGAGAAGAATGAATGATTCAATATAATGACGCTCCATCAAGTTACGCCCCGTATGGTTACGGTCCATTTGGGTACCCTCAAAACGGCTATCCTTTAGAAACATCCGGCGGCGGCTCAGCACGCCAGCAAGACTTGGGCGTTGAATGGCGTGAACAAGAAGGTGGATGGAGCGGGGTGTGGCGGCGCCGGGGAAGCAGCAACATTTTTGATGCCAGATGGACGATGCCTGGCGCACAACCCATAACGGCAGTTTTGACGATCTATATTTTCGGTAATTTTGTATTTGTCTTGCGGCAAAACAGCAGCGACGGCAATGATTGCGTTTACACCGGAACACTCTCGGGAGACGGGCGTACGGTTACCGGGACCTATCGATGCGATCAAGGGGGAGGGACATGGACCGCTATTATCATTCGGCGCGAAACTATAGGCTTAGGCAGAGTCTGGTATGAACAAGAAGGCGGATGGAGCGGCGTTTGGCGGCGCCGGGGGAACAGCAACATTTTCGATGCCAGATGGACGATGCCTGGCGCACAGGATGTCACGGCCGTTTTGACGATCAATATATACGGCAACAACGTTCAGGTTCTGCGGAGAAACAGCAGTGACGGAAATAATTGCGATTATACAGGTACCCTAGCGGCGGACCGACGAACTGTTACAGGCACCTACACTTGTACTCAAGGCGGAGGGTCCTGGAGAGCCACGATCACTTTTTAAGCCGATACGAAGGACTGCTCAATTAGGGGCGGTCCTTTATTATTTATTTCCGTGATCTGTCATCAAAAAAGGGAATTTAGTATAATGATCGGTAACAGCATACAAAGATTTCCTTTAAAAGATCATTTTGAAAGGTTTGGTGCATTCTATGAAATTTAGCGATTACCATTATGAGCGGCCTGATGTGCAGGTTTTCGAGCAAAAGTTCAGGGAACTCCTGAACGGCTTTACGTCTGCCGGTACTTATGAAGAGCAGGATCGGGCGATGACCGAAATCAACAAGCTTCGGAGCCAGTTCGATACGCTTCAGCAGCTCGCCAGCATTCGGCATTCGATCGATACCAACGATGAGTTCTATAAGGCGGAGCAGGACTTTTTCGACGAGAACGGTCCCGTCGTGCAGGAGTATATTACGGATTATTACCGGGCACTGGTCAATTCCAAATTCCGCGAGAACCTGGAGAAAAAATGGGGGCATCAGCTGTTTCGCCTTGCCGAGCTGTCGCTCAAAACATTCAGTCCTGAGGTTATCGAGGATCTACAGCAAGAGAACAAACTGACGACGGAATATGCTAAGCTGATCGCTTCGGCAAAAATTCCTTTCGAAGGTGAGGAACGTACGTTGCCTCAACTGATTCCTTTTCAACAGTCCACGGATCGGGAGATACGGAAACGCGCCATGGAAGCTTTCAGCGGTTTTATGGCCGAAAATGAGGAGACACTCGATCGCCTCTATGATGACCTGGTCAAAGTCAGAACGAAAATCGCCAAGAAGCTTGGATTCAACAATTTCGTGGAACTCGGTTATGCACGGATGGCCCGTACGGATTACAATGCCGAAATGGTGGCGAATTTCCGGAACCAGGTGCTTGAGCATATTGTTCCTGTCGCAACGAAGCTGAAGGCGCGTCAGAGGAACCGGATCGGCGTGGACCAACTGCTGTATTTTGATGAGAATTTTGCCTTCAAGTCAGGTAACGCAACGCCAAAGGGCGATCCCGAATGGATCGTAAGCAACGGGGCCAAGATGTATGCGGAATTGTCTCCGGAGACGAACGAGTTCTTCACGTTTATGCAAGAGAACGGATTGATGGACCTTGTCGCGAAAAAAGGCAAGCAGAGTGGAGGATACTGCACCTATCTCAGCGAGTACAAGGCCCCGTTTATTTTCTCAAACTTCAACGGCACGTCCGGAGACATCGATGTACTTACTCATGAAGCCGGACATGCTTTTCAAGTGTATGAAAGCCGGGGCTTTGAGGTGCCGGAGTACGGATTCCCGACTTATGAAGCTTGTGAAATCCATTCCATGAGTATGGAATTTTTCACGTGGCCATGGATGGATCTATTCTTCAAGGAGGAAGCCGATAAATACCGTTTCGATCATTTGGCCAGCGCGCTCCTATTTATTCCTTACGGGGTCACCGTCGATGAATTTCAGCATTTCGTCTACGAGAATCCGGAAGCGACGCCGGCGGAACGCAAGCAAGCTTGGCGGGAGATCGAGCGGAAATATTTGCCTCACCGCGATTACGCGGATAACGCCTATTTGGAGCGGGGCGGTTTCTGGCAGAAGCAGGGCCATATTTTCAATACCCCGTTCTATTATGTCGATTACACCTTGGCTCAAATCTGCGCATTCCAGTTCTGGAAGAAGATGCATGAGGATCGTCAGGCCGCTTGGGCGGATTATCTGAAGCTATGCCGTCAGGGGGGAAGTCAATCGTTCACGGAGTTGGTAAAGGTGGCGGGACTGATCTCTCCGTTTGAAGAGAGCTGTGTGACATCGGTCATCGGCAGCATTGAAGAGTGGCTTAATCGCGTGGACGACACGGCACTATAAAGGAAGCAGCAAACAAATTTCTAAAACCACTGATTAGCTGTATGAATCGGTGGTTTTTTTATATGCCGGACAGTCCGGATTATTAGGCAACTGCATAAGATGTAAATCATATATCTTGAAAAAGGAGAATGAAACATGTACCGTAAGGCATTTTGTCAATACCCGCTGGAAGATCCCGGGAATCCCCTGAATTCCCTGCGATATCCGTACCGAGATCAGTACATTAAAATCATGGATTATGGTTTAAGGCCTTTGGTGATAGATATAGAACAGGCTGCAGAGCAGAATCAAACTTTTCGAACCGCTTTATGGACGGGGAAACACTTTCAAGTGACCCTGATGAGCATTAACGTTGGGGAAGATATCGGCCTGGAAGCTCATCCCACAACGGATCAATTCATACGAATTGAAGAAGGACAGGGTCTTGTCCAAATGGGAGACAGCCGGGATCATTTAAGCTTTCAAGCAATGGCCCGTGAAGGTTATGCCGTTATCATCCCCGCCGGGAAATGGCATAACATAACCAACACGGGGAATAAACCGCTTAAAGTTTATGTCATTTATGCTCCTCCCGAGCATCCTTACGGTACGGTACATGAAACTAAAGCAGCTGCCCTGGCTGCCGAGGAACATAGTTGAACACACGAAAAGCAGCCGATCTTTGGGCTGCTTTTGTCATCGAACGAGGCAATACAGGGCAATGGGAACCCATTATGCAAAATTTGACATTCAATATACCGGGTGTATAAACTATAAATAGTTAAATTATTTAAATTTAGATTGTACAAAAAAGGGTAAAGGGCGCATTCCGAGTTTCAACAGACTAATATTTTTGGAGGGAATAACATGCGTTTGGAAGGTAAAGTGGCGGTCGTTACCGGATCTGCCTCCGGTATGGGAAAAGCTATCGCCGAATTATTTGCTAAGGAAGGGGCACGTGTTGTTGTATCCGACGTGAACTTGGAAGGCGCACAGGCGGTGGCCGAGGCCATAAATACAAGCGGTGGAACCGCCTTGGCTCTAAGAACCGACGTGTCCGATCTTAACGAGATCAACACGATGATCGATACGGCAGTCAACCAATTCGGTACGTTGGATATCCTGGTCAATAATGCGGGAATTATGGATAACATGGCCCCTGTAGGTGATGTGGATGACGAGAAATGGGATCGGATCTTCGATATCAATACAAAAGCCGTTATGCGTGCGACACGCAAAGCCATCCCGATTTTCTTGGAAAAAGGTAACGGAGTGATTATCAACACCGCATCGACGGGAGGGTTTAGCGGTGCGCATGCAGGCGCTGCTTATACCGCTTCCAAGCACGCCGTGATCGGCCTTACGAAAAACACGGGGTTCATGTACGCGCAAAAAGGCATTCGCTGCAATGCCATTGCACCCGGAGCAACGATGACCAACATAAGTTCCACCATGAAGAATGTGAATGAGTTTGGAGCTTCGCGAACCCAAGTGACACAAGGCCTCATACCACGAATTGGACAAGCGGAAGAAATCGCCAAAGTGGCTCTTTTCCTGGCTTCGGACGAATCGAGCTTTGTGAATGGCGCTGTAATCGCCGCTGATGGCGGATGGACGGCCGGTTTCTAACCGAGGTTTAACCTGTAAATGGAAGGTTTTCATGATTACCGCAAATCACGACATGCCGGAAAAAATAGGATTCCAATTATTCAGTGGGGAGGACGTGAAGCCTTCCTGTAGAAGACATTAGCTGGGAAGCGACTTTATCCTCGCAGAGTTTAAAATCTTTGCCGGTTTCCTTTTAACGGAAAAAAATGAGATTACATTGAGCAAACTGGCCACTATAATGAGAAGTATTAAAAGAGCTGAGCACCTATGGTGCCTAAAGCGATTGAAGGATGGTTTTTCCTTTAATCGCTTTTCTTGTGACCAATTGCTGGGGGAGCTTCAAAAAGCGCAGATAGACGTGGCTATCCAGTCCGCCTCCGGGCTTGATGTTTACCGGTCCAATCCGCAGCTCAGGGGTCCTTGTCGTCAACGGTTCGGTATTCTATTATTGAGGATGGCCGGTTGGTTGGGAGAGCGGTGATTTATCTGCCCAAATCATATACGGTCCCGTTGCGCATGATTTCAGGTGATTCCCACCTCTTGGTTCAAGTCCACCGTGGCTCATGATCAGGAGAATTACACATAAGCTGCTGGAGGAGAACTGTTATATGAAGTCACAGACCTTAGACCGCATTAAATTTCCGCCGGGATTTTGGGCCGGAATGCATAGGCTGGGGATTGCCGCCCAAGATGTAGCTCGAACAGCGGGATTGCCGGTTACTGTAATTACCGAGCCCGCCGTCACTACAGCTCAATATTTCGCGATATGGCAGGCCTATTCCGAGCTTAAGAATGGACCGGCGGAAGGGATCATCCAGTTGGCGACAGCCTTTGAAGCCGCAAAATACCCGCCAAGCGTTTTGGCGACATACCACGCCCGCGATTATCGTGACGCCCTGAACCGAATGACCCGGTACAAGCCGCTTTGTCCTCCCGAATGCTTGTATATTATCGAGGAGGGCGAGCGCTGTACGATCGAATTGGACTGGCTAGAGCCCGGGAAATCCGGTCCGCAGATCCTGATTGGTATTACGCTGGCCTTTCTTCTCGAGCTTGGACGCCGGGGTACAGGGCAACCTTTGACGGCGAAGCTCGTCGAATTTTCGGACGATATGGGCGATATCCGGGCTTTGGAAGCTTATTTTGGCTGCCCTATCCGGGTGGGCGCAGACGGCAATCGAATGACGCTGCAGCGCAAAGATCTGGACCTTCCCTTTGTCACATACAATGAAGAACTGCTGGAACTCCTCACCCCCGCCTTGGACCGCTCCCTGGCTGAACACCGGCGCAGCCGTTCCTTCACCGAAACGGTCATACGGATGATGAAACGTTCCCTTACAGGGGGACGCCCCGACATTCGTGTAATCGCGAAGGAACTGAACATGAGCGAACGTACGTTGCAGCGTCGGCTAGCGGAAGAGGATACAAATTTCAAGCAATTGCTCGTACAAGCCAGGCATGAGCAGGCGCGCGACTATTTGGCGGATCCGGAGCTCGAGATCAAAGAGGTGGCTCTTTTGGTAGGATATGAAGATCAGAACTCGTTCTATCGGGCCTTCCGCCTTTGGGAAGGGGATACGCCTTCGAACTGGCGCAACCGACAATTGGGGATGTATTGAATTTTCATTTGGCGCAGGATGCAAGTAGTTTGGCGTAACAGACTAGTTACCGACCCATCCCGACAAGGTATGATAATCACGTTCCGGACAAGTAAATGACAAGGAGAAGTTGAAGATGGACATGGGATTATACGGGAAAACAGCTTTGGTTACGGGATCAACAAAGGGGATTGGTAGAGCCATCGCCATTGAACTTGCCAAAGAAGGGGTTCATGTACTGATTAATGGACGAAATCATGAAGAGGTGGAGCGGACGGTCCATGAGATCAAGTTAGCTTACCCGACTACCTCGCCGCAAAATGCAGCAGCCGATTTAGTGGATAGGGGGCAAAGGGAAGCATT
Source organism: Paenibacillus sp. A14 (assembly GCF_036864815.1). Taxonomy (NCBI): domain Bacteria; kingdom Bacillati; phylum Bacillota; class Bacilli; order Caryophanales; family Paenibacillaceae; genus Paenibacillus; species Paenibacillus sp. A14. The sequence goes on along the minus strand of NZ_JBAGJD010000006.1, from coordinate 244,176 downwards.
GTTTCAAAAATACCCCCACGTCGATATATTGGTTAACAATATAGGAATTTATGAGATTATGCAGTATGGGGATATCGACGAGGAGGTTTGGGACAATTATTTCCGTACCAATTTTTTAACTGCTAACGAATTATCCCGGTTTTATCTGCCCAATATGTTGAAGAAGAACGAGGGCCGTATTATCTTCATCGCCAGCGAAGAAGCCGTAATGCCTTCGGGGCTAATGCCGCAGTATGGGGTGACCAAATCGATGCTGCTGTCCTTAGCAAAAAGCTTATCGAAACTGACAAAAGGTACCGAAGTCACCGTCAATACGATCATGCCGGGACCCCCCCTCTCCGAGAAAGTGCTTCACATTATCGAGGGGGCGTATCCAGAGGAAGAGCTGTCTTTTTCCGAAAAAGAAAAACGTTTTTTGGCGGCCAACCTGCCTCAGTCCGAGCTTCAGCGATTTATCAAGCCGACGGAAATCGGGAGACTGGCTGCGTTTTTATGCAGTCCTTACGCCTCCGCGTTTAAAGGATCCCCCATCCGGATGGATGGGGGGATGGTCCCGACCATTTTCTAAATGCGTAAGGCAGGAAAAATGCCGCGCTCGGTTAGGTTTCGAGATGTTCCATTAAAATTTCCAAACCCTTCCGTAATTCATCCAGAGAAGTTGTGGAAGAAAGCGCGATTCTTAAGTAATTGCCCTGTGTTTTGCCTCCGGTCCAAAAACGGTCCGAATGATAAACACGAATCCCCTTACTCAAAAGAAACTCTCCAGGCGAGTTCCGGTGGCAGGGTCGGATATGGGCAGCCATCTATAATAACTTAGCGGGTGGCCCGTGCGCGGAGAGTGGGGGAACAGCTCGTCGAATAAACGGTTGGCGGATAGCGCCAACCGTTTTTTCTTCTCCGACATGGCGCTGGCCTTTCCGGATAAAATCAGCTCGGTCACGATCTCGGCATCCAAGGATGAAGTTTTGACATTCATATTAAAAATCGCCTCGTGTATCCTCTTTTGAAAAACATCGCCGAAAACAAGATAAGCCACCCTCAGCCCCGAACAAATGGATTTGGAGGTGCTGCAAATATAAATCGTTTGTTCCGGGACAAGCCGATAGATCGGCGGACTATAGAGATCAGGGGTATGGACCGACAAGAAGGCGTGGGGATCATCTTCGATAACGATCAAACGATGTTTCCGAATCAAAGCGGCCAATTCCTTCTTCCGGTATTCCGGCATCACAATGGCTGTCGGGTTGCTGCAGGAAGGCATGACAAACACGCCGTGTATATCCGATTGCTGACACTGATACTCCAGGGCGTGAGGGAGCATTCCATGCTCATCTCCGGGGATCGGAACCAGCTTGACTCGCAGCGATTTCGAAATTTCGATAAAATTCGCATAGGTGTACATGTCTACCGCAATTCTTTGTCCGGGTTCAAACAGACCCAACAACGTGATCGCCAGAGCATTCTGCGCTCCGGATACAATGCACACCTGTTCGATGTCCGCATCCATGCCGAAGCTCTTCATCCAATTCAGCGCGGCCGCTTTTTGGTGGGGCATTCCCGTAGGGTGATTATAATTAAAAAGCTGCTCCAAATAACCTTTCTCCATCACTTTTCTGGCGGCTTCGGCCACAAAGCTGTTGGTTCGTTCAAACGATTCGACAAAACCCAATTCGATGCACTCATGGGACATCTCTTTGGAAATGGTGATGGAGCAGCGTGCGGCATTGGGAGAGACAAACGTACCGCTTCCGGTAACCGCATAAATTAAACCTTTCAATTCGCATAGTTTGTACGCGCGCGTAATCGTCGTAAAGTTGACGTCCAAAAAATCTGCCAGTTCCCTCTGGGGCGGGAGTCTTGTGCCGGGGGCCAGCAAGCCGTTCGTAATATCGTGTTCCAGTAACGAGGCAAGCGACAGGTAAAGTGGGCGTGAAAGCGCCGTTCGCTCCGGTTTCCAAGACATAGGATAATCGGTAAAAGAATTGATGGGCATGGGATAGGGACACCTCTTAAAATTGTAATCCATACAATTATAACATTGATTGTATGGATTTTCGCTGTTAAAATGACTTGGATAAGTCATCTACCAAGGAGTTGCAAGCACCATGAACGACAGAAACGATGTTGCGACGGCGTTTCGCGCCGCCTTTCCCGTTACCCTTCCGATCCTTGCCGGTTTTTTATTTCTCGGGATCGCCTACGGGATTTTTATGAACGTTTCGGGCTTTGGTCCCGTATACGCCATTTTAATGAGCCTGCTTATTTTTGCCGGTTCGATGGAATTTGTGGCGGTCAATCTTTTACTCGGCGGGTTTAATCCGCTTGGCGCTTTATTCCTGACTTTGATGGTCAACGCGCGTCATCTTTTCTACGGGATCTCCATGCTTGAAAAATACAAGGGGACGGGACTTAAAAAGTTATATCTCATCTTCGGCTTGTGCGATGAATCCTTCACTATCAATTACACGGCTCATATCCCGCTGGGAGTGGACAAAGGGTGGTATATGTTCTTCGTAACCTTGCTGAATCATAGTTACTGGGTGATCGGAGCGACGATCGGGGGAGTGTTCGGATCGATCGTACAAATCAATATGGAGGGGCTTGAGTTTGTAATGACCGCACTTTTTATCGTCATCTTTTTGGAGCAGTGGAAGAACGAGTCGGTTCATTACAGCGCAATCATAGGCTTGGGAGCGTCGATCGTATGTCTATTCCTTTTTGGGAGCGGCAACTTTATCATTCCCGCCATGGCATTGATTCTCTTCGTACTCACTTTGACAAGAAAGCAACTGGAAAAGAAAACAGGTGAAACGGCATGACAATGAGTATTTTTGAACAAGTAATCACAATCGGCTTGATCGTAATCGGAACCATGATGACCCGTTTTATTCCGTTTATCGTTTTTCCTCCGGGCCGTCCCACTCCCCGTTACGTGCAGTACCTTGGTAAAGTGCTGCCCTCGGCGACCCTGGGGTTGCTGGTTATCTTTAGTGTTAAAGACGTGAATTTTACGGCAGGCAGCCATGGAGTTCCTGAACTTATGGCGATGGCTATCGTAACTTTCCTGCATTTATGGAGAAGGAATATGCTGTTGTCGATCGCTAGCGGGACCCTGGTGTATATGTTTTTGATTCAGTTTGTTTTTTGAGTTTTAGGGAAGGCGTCAAGGGGTCAACCGATTTTTAGGAGGGGAGTTAGGATGAACCATCGGGAACTTTTTCCCATCGTAGAGAAACTAGAGGAGCATCGGATCAAATACGCCCTGGGCGGCAGCGGATTAATGCATTTCCTCGGCTTGATTGATTCCGTGAATGACTGGGACATCACGGTCGAATGTCCAAAGGATACCTTGCTCAAGGCTATTTCGGGTTATGAATGGATAGAACAAACAAGCGGGGACGGCCTGCAACAGCAGGCGATCGGCATGTATACGAAGGCGGGGTTTGTCAAAGTGGCGGAGCATCCGAGCAACGACTGGGGCAAGCCTTTGCTTGAATTGACGTACGAGTTGAAGTTGGGTTGAGAAGAACGAAACGAAGTTTTCATCGGCAAGAAGAGGGGCAGAGTTTCCAAAAGGAGACTCTGTTTTTTGTCGAGCGTTCCCTTTTATGACATCGGTTTTGCCGTATAATGGCACAGACGAAATCGGGGCAGATTTTTCTTAATTTCTGTTCCCCGTTTTCGGCAAGGCCATGAAACGGCAAAAATCCAGCCAGTCAAGGGTTTAAGAGTGGAGATTTTGCGCCACTTCTCAGTCCTCAAAACTTATTTTATAAGCCAGTCTGAGCAGAAGGGCTGTTATACCCGCTAAGATAGAAAGTGTGATCAGATAACTAAGAGATAATTTTTCCGTATGCAAGATATACTTGTCGATGGCTTTAAACTGGATGAAAGCAGTTATAAAGCCGGTAAGAAAAGCGGTCAGTCGGATGGAGTCTTCTTTTAACCGGAAGTTTCTTAAAGACAGTACTAATATTGCTGATAGATATAGAGATGTAATCGGTATTAATCCAATATAGGTAAAGGTATATTTCTGCGGAGAGAGTACACCGTTTGGAATGATATCCGTAATAAATTCCGATAGTACAATACCGACTGTCCAAAGTAGAAAAAAGAGCAGAAATTCAAGGATAGCCCGATTAAGGTAACTGCTTTTTTCAATGCCGGCTTTTTTCTCTCTGATCACCTGAAAGATAACAAGGAGTAACAGTACCAAACACCAGTAATAGAAAATAATAGGTAAGCTGCCGGAGAAGAAACCGGACAGCAGTTCAATCCCTTGCTGCAATAAGGTTTTAAATAGTGAAAACATCCAATCCCCCCGTAACCTTATAGGTTGAACTATTGATTTGCATATTAGACAGCGGTGTAACTACAGCTGATTGTTTGGTTCGAATTAAAGGGAATTCTTCCCGTTAATTTAGTGCGTATGCGGCGGGAGAGGTGATTTAGCTGGATAACCTCCCGCTAATTCGCCTGAAATTCTGTATATCGGTCATTGGGCCGCGAAATAAATGGAGTTTTTCCAGCTAAATCCGATCTATGAGCCAAAAGAGGTACATTAACGGGAGGTTTTCCCGTTAGCGTATCCGAAACCCTATCACATCCTTGCCTAGCGCCAATTTTTAATTCAATCTATATAATCTGAAAAATTCAGATTTTGAGGTTGGCGGGGGTATTTATCTGCAGTACCCAGTGATTCGGTTACCGGTATATCTTTCCCCACCTCTTCAAAGCTACAAGAACTTAACCAGACCTGTCCATAACCGGATAGAAGAATTCCGATATTAATACGGTTGGCTTCCGGTGGGACATCCAGGACGCAGGCATAATGATTCCATTCCGTTGTACCTTTAATACATCGGGCCTCCATGTTGTCAAAGCCCAGAATATTCTCTGATATATCATCGATACGCATCCACAGACCACTCCAACCGGTGATGTTCTCTGACTTCACAAAACCTGAGAAGCGCATTCTTTTCCCAAGATAATCGGAAGCCTGGAATTGCTGCATGATTGTACTGAAATCATTGTCATGGAAGGTTTCACCTTCATTTGCGCGTATGGTAACGGAGCAGTTACTGTTTATAAAAACTTTCTTGTCCAGTTCGCAAACATATTTCTCTGGTGTGGTACCTGTAAATAACCATCCTTTTACTTTGTTCAATTTCTCATCTCCTTTTTGTTTAACAAATACCCTCATCTGCTCTCTGTATTTTGATGGGGTCAAGCCATATATTTTACTGAATGCTCTGGTAAAAGCTTCATGGCTTTCAAAACCTGTTAATAAAGCAATATCGAGAACTCTTTCGTCGGTGTATAGCAGCAGGTCTACCGCACGGGCCATCTTTCGATAACGGATGTATTCCGAGATATTCTTACCTACATACTTCTTAAATATCCTGTGAAAATGGTATTTGGAAAAACCCGTTTCGTTTGCCAAGTCATCAAGGCTAGGATTCTCATATAAATGCTGCTCAACATAGGAAAGACTACTGTGAATAATTTTCTCGTATATAGAAACCACCTCCTGACAACGATTATCTTACAACATCATAAAATATTCGGCTTGATATATTTTGCTCTGATTGGAAGCAAGGGAGGATTGATTGCAAGGGAAAAGGTGCTGCTCACCTGGGGAGAACCTGCGGGTAAAAGCACGACTGAAGCCAATGGCCAAACCGTAGAAACCTGGGTATACTCCAACTTCGATACCATCGCATTCGTGAACGGCAAAGTTAAGATCATTATTAACTGATAGTTGGAGCGTCTTCGTTATATATAAAAAAAGAAGCGCGGCAGCCAGTTCCCGGTGGCTGCGCTTCTTTGAAGATTATTATTCGCTGTTAGCCAAAGACAAGGGTGTCGGCTGTGGGGAATCAGCGCTTTACCCACGCATGTTTGAGATCCATTTCCTTTATGCATTCATCGGTGTCGTGTCCGTGAATGTCAATCAGTGGCGTCACCGCATACGCAACCATCTCTTCCGCCGAATGAGGGCGCAGAATCGGATCCAAGGCATCCGGATCGTTCGTCTCCTCGTCGAGCCAACGGCTTATGTTCTCCTTCGACAGAATCGCCGGCATCCGGCTCTCAAATTCCCCAATCAGCGGGTTGGCTTCCGTCATGACCAAGGTGCACGTACGTAAAGGCTCTCCGCGCGTATCCCGCCAAATTTCGTAAAGACCGGCCACCCCGAACATCCCGCGGTTTTTCATAACTACCCGAACCGGGTAGGACTTCTTGCCTTCCTGTTTCCAATAGTAAAATCCGTTGCAAGGGATGATGCACCGCTGCTTGTCCACCATTTTACGGTAGGTCGGGTTCTGGTGCACATTCCTGAGATCCGCGTTGATCGCGTCTTTTCCCCAGTAGGGAATGAATCCCCAGCGAAATTCATCCAAAATCCGCTCTCCGTTTTGCTGCAGCACGACCGGCATCGGCTGTGTTGGCCTAATGTTATAGCGATTTCTATAGTAATACATCACACGTTCGATCTGAAAATGCTCTTGAACCTCCGGCAGCTCGGCCGCCATGGAAAAACGTTGACACATGAAGCATCAGCCTCCTCTTGATGACTTATTGTTTGCCAAAGTAAGGAAATTTATCCGTGTTATATTCGTTATGGGTGATTTGGCTAATGAGTACGACACGACTGAACCAGCTACCGACTTCACAATTGAGCGGAATAAAAAAAGAACATTTATAAAAATATATAATTGTTTGAAAAAAAGAATTTTAACAGGGTGAACAGGATGCTCTTACTTAATCAGAAATTAATTTTAATGGTATGGGTCTTTTTAGGCGTGTTTGATTTAACAACTTCTGAACCACCAATTAAAAATGACAAGAGCACGCTTGAAATTGAAATATACCCCATGCGTCATGAGCTGCTTGTTCGAGATCATGGTCGGGTCATAAAGAGCTATTCAATAGCGGTAGGGAATCCAACCACCCCGACTCCTGTTGGAGATTTTAAAGTAGTGTATAAAGGTACGGATTGGGGCCCCTCCTTCGGCCCACGCTGGATAGGTCTAAATGTGCCATGGGGTCATTTTGGAATTCACGGTACGAATAAGCCGTATTCCATCGGACAACACCTGAGCCATGGTTGTATCCGGATGCACAATAAGGATGTAATTGAATTATTCGAATTGATTCCGGTTGGAACCAAAGTAAGAATTTACGGACATGTGCTGGGCGACTTGCACCGCAATCCGAGGGATTTGGCTGAAGGGGACGTTGGCGGAGATGTGCAGCTAATACAATCACGTTTAAAAAGTGCGGGGTATTACCACGGAAATTGTGACGGGAAGTTCAGAGCCAGTACTACCGAGGCGCTTAAGAAATATCAGCGGGACCATCGCCTTGCTCCAAATGGGGTTGTTTCGCGGAAAGTATATGAAGAGTTTGGCCTGTTTGAATGAACGAGAGGGAGCTGTTGCGTTTGCGGCCGCTCTTTTATTTTGATTGGAAACAGAACATATGTTTTGTATAATTATAAATTATAGTATAGATTACTGCACAGCCTGAAATCTAGGCGGGATGGGGGGCCACCAAATGCCTATTGAAATTAAAGAAATGTTATCGAAGAAAATACTGAACGAGGCGAAAGGGTACTTGAATATTGGATTCACTCATTCCTTGAATCCGTATAGCGGATGCGCCTTCTCCTGTAAATACTGTTACGTTCGAGAAATGCCGATTCAACAGTTTAAGGAAATTCCTTGGGGGGCATGGGTGGAAATCAAGACGAACGCGGCTGAAAATTACCGGCGCGAAGTCAGCGGACTTCGACGAAAAAATAAGCCGATCCATCTTTTCATGTCATCCGCAACGGACCCTTACCAACCGATTGAACGAACAGCGGAGATCACAAGGCAGGTCCTTCAGGAAATGATCGAGCATCCGCCCGATTTCCTGCAAATCCAGACAAGAAGCCCGCTCATTACCAGGGACCTTGATTTATTGGTCGCCCTGAAGGATCAATGCGAAATCCTCGTATCCATGACGATCGAAACAGACCGTGAGGATATGAAACGAATCTTTGCTCCAAATGCCCCCGGTATTCAACTACGGCTAAACGCCTTGAAAACAGTCCATGACGCGGGCGTGTCTACCCAAGCTTCCGTTTCTCCGGTACTGCCCTTTACTCCTGATTTTCCGAAATGTCTGGATGGTCTGGTGGACCGCATCTGGATCGACACCCTGAATATCGGCGACGGAATGAAAGGAAAGCGCTCCGAACGGCTGGGAATGCCCGGATTATTTGAAGCGCATGATCTATCGAAGTGGTACCAACAGGATATCCATGTCAACGTGGAAAAGTACTTCAGAAAATTTTACCCCGCTGAAATGATAAACGTATCAAAGAGTGGAGCATTTCCGGTAAGCACGAGGGAGTAAAAACAAATGTAGAGTATCTCATCCTTCGGATTACCTGAACAGATCTTCCTTTAAACTATCAGCAAATCCTCAGTGGCCTTCCACAGCCGACGCTGCATTTTGGGATCTCCTCCGGGCGGCACGGGTTCAATGGATTTGCCGGTTCCGTCATTAAAATATCCGCCGGTTATTTTTTGATATTCCGGCTCTACAATCAATCGGGTAATAATCTCTGCTCCTCTTCGCGGATCTCCGAGACGAAGAACCTTCAACAATCGCTCTAATATGGGGGCGAACCATAATTCTCGTCCGAGTCCGGTCACATTAAATCCCGGATTTAACGCATTTACGCTGATTCCCGTATTCGCCCACCGTCTCGCCAGTTCGGCGGTAAACATAATATTTAACAATTTCGTCTTTCCATAGAAGAGGGAGGAGCCGCGAGCGGTAAAGGAGCTTGTATCGGTTAAATCCTCGGGCAGCTTTAAAGTGCCGTGACGGCGTGAAGCTTCGGAGGCAACATTGACAACTCTGGCTTCACCTGCATTCAGAAGGCTGGATTTTAGCAGATGTGTCAGCAGCCATGGGGCAAAATAGTTGACCGCCATCATTTCGTGAAACCCCTCTGACGTAATGCGGGGCTCAAAAGCATGGATTCCCGCATTGTTCAACAGCACATCAATTTTAGGGTAAGCGGCGGCAATTTCACCCCCAACCCGTCTAACATCATTCAATAGTGATAAATCCCCATGAAAAAAATCAACTTTCGCTTGTGGCGCATTCGCCGCAATCCGCTTTTCCGTAACTCCGGCCCGTTCTTTACTCCTGGCAGTCAACACAAGGTTATAACCGCGTCTCCCCAATTCGATGGCGACAAGCTGTCCAAGACCGCTGGTGGCACCCGTTATAACAACCGTTTTTTTAGGCATCGTCATTTCCCCTTCATGTGATACAATTTTTAAAGTAGTCATTCAAAACAACAGACGAGATATAATTGATATATGTCTACTATATTTATTTTGTTGATATATGTCAATTAAATTCGGGCTGTTTATTGTGTGCAGAAAGGTGACCGGCGATGGAAAAGAATGAATTGGATAAAAAGCCGAGGGGGAAATTGGAACTTGAGCTAGGCGAGCAGATTAACGCGCTCATCAGTGCCTCGCATGCCCTGAATGTCAGAGCTGCAGCGAGATTTGATTCCTCATTACAGCCCGCAGCCTTCCACATTGTTCGTTGGCTTTACTCGTTTGGCCCGACTAACGCCGCCAGTTTAGCGGAGTCGACTGCGATGGATCGAAGCTCGGTAAGTCGCCTTGTCAAACAGCTCCAATCTTTGGGGTATGTGAACAAAGAGGCGTCCCCAAGCGATGGACGGGGAGTTGTATTATCTCTTACCGAACTTGGACAACAGAAAGTGGTTGAAGCGCTTAAGGAGAAAGAGGACGTTTTTTATAAACGAATCTCGGACTGGGAAGATGACGAGCTGCGTGATTTTATCCAAATGCTCAAGCACATTAATGGATTCCAGCAGAATAAAAATGAGAAGAGTGAAAATCATGAGGATAGGATTTTTTGATTCCGGTATAGGCGGATTAACGGTACTCCATCAAGCAATGCGGCTCTTACCCCAAGAGGATTACATCTTTTATGCGGACACTTTACACGTTCCCTATGGCGAAAAATCGAAGGAAGAAGTGCGGGAGTATATACTTCAAGCTGTTGAATTTATCGCTAATCAAAAGGTAAAAGCTTTGGTAATTGCCTGCAATACCGCCACAAGTATTGTGATTGAAGAACTGCGCCAGCGGTATAGCTTTCCTATTTTAGGTATTGAGCCGGCTGTAAAGCCGGCCGTTGAAAAATGGGAGGGGAGACACAAGAAGGTTTTAGTGTTAGCCACCAAACTAACCCTGAGAGAGAAGAAGTACCATGACCTGGTTAGTAAAGTTGATCACGGAGACATCGTTGACAGCTTGCCTTTGCCGGAACTTGTACAATTTGCAGAGCATTTTGAATTCAACGAGGACAAAGTTATCACCTATTTGAAAAATGAATTGTCCGCGTTCGATATAGAACAGTACGGAACGGTTGTATTGGGATGTACGCACTTTCCCTATTTCAAAAGATCCCTTCGAACTCTATTTCCTGGAGATGTTGATTTTATATCCGGAAGTGTGGGGACCGCCAAAAACCTAAAACGCATCCTTGAAGCTAAAAATCAGATTCACGATGGCACGGGTGACATCCAATTTTTTAAATCGGGCATTAAAGTGGAGGACGAAGAAATCTTGTCACAATACAAAGAGCTTTTTGTAATTCTCGATGAATTGGAGAAAGAGCTCACTTGAGCACAACAGTGGGATTAAGCGTAATTTCGAACGCACGCCCCCAGATATACTTCGGATTATTGCATTCCAGGGTAGCGCTGCTGTATTCCGCCAACGACCAGGCAGAACCGCGGATTTGCCGCACGTTATAGGAAGCATCCGTATCACCAATCATAAATGCCGGCTTGGCACGAAGCATAGCCGTATGGGTTTGCATTTGATCCCGAAGCAAAGCGGTTAAATATTGATAATCCGATCGCGAATTGAAAAGAAGCATATTTTGATCGGCTACACTTTGTGGCAGGTTAGCATACTTCATGTGATCTCTTGAATATTTCCGGACTTCGGCTATAGCTGCCGCTTTATAGTAGTAGTCTTTCAGGAAGCGCTTGAAGAGCAGTGATCCATGCGTATTGACAGCAGCACTAAGGGCGGCAGGCCGCGTCTCCGTAACCAGGAAAGCATAGCGTGCCTGTCCCATGCCCAGCGAAATTCCGATTTTATTCCCCGCTGTGTTCCAAGCGCTGTATCCCAAGATCCGCCCGGTGAATGGACTTGCCAGTAACGCCTCCGTCACAGTAGGGTCGGAAGCGCCTCCTCCCACAAAATCAAGAACAACGGTTGCCTTATGATCCGCCCCATTACTATTCACCCGGCAAGCGGCAATAGAAGCCTGGTCGGCGGCGGTGACGGCAATCACTTCCACATCGGGAGAACTTGAAACGAGTTGGCCGCCGATGATGTCCACATGCCGCAGAATATTATCATGTACATTCATATATTCATAAGGATTTATGATCGTGGAGCCGTGAGGACCGTAATATTGAATGCTATACCTGGTTTTGGCGCCGCCCCGGCGCAACTGGTTAGCCATGCGCGCCAAGAGGGAGTGCCCCAAGCCGTCCGCATCCGGCAGTATAATCGCCCGATTTGGATTTTGGCCGCCGCAGCCGCCTAATGAATGATTAATATAACGTTCCACGAAGCGGATTTCATTGATCTGTACGCCCTCGGTTTTCGCGTCGTCTACGCCAACAGCCAGGAAATCAATGAAACCGGGCTTGGCCAGCTGGTCCAATACGTATAAGTTTGTTTTAAACTTGTGTTGCCGAGCGAAGTAGTACTGATTCTTATCGAAGTAGGCGGTGTCTCCATAAGGAACTCCGTCACTCGATAGATTATAACCATGTAAAATATCGTTAAATTCGCTGAAAGTTTGCCGGGGCTGCCCCATAAAACTGCGGGATTCCGTATAGGCGTCAAAATCAAGATCTTCGACAAACGTATTTGTAGCCAACCGCATAATCGTATCTAGCACATAAACCGGCTTGCATGGATATAGCTGTTTAACCTCGCGAATGACATCAAGCAAATTAATCGCAGCGGCATCAAAATCGGGATATGTTCCTCCTCCGTTTGCCCGAAGACGTCTGCTGCCGATCAGCCCGCCATAAACCAGCATATCGATGGAAACAATAAAACCATCAGCCGTTGCGGCATTAGTAAAAATGAACTCACGAATCTTGGCGGTATGGCCGAAGGCAGGTGAAGACGTGCCGATCAGATGATCGCCGCAAGCGTCAGCCACGGAATCAAGCCGATTTCGAATATCGGTCAAGCTAGGCGTAATAAGCTCCAGCCCTGCGGAGTGTCCTTGGCGAATGACATCATCCAAATTAATGGGCCGATCGTCTAAAGGTACATACAAAATTTTCTTCATCATCGTACTCCTTTCAAAATGAAGATGAGCCAAGCTCTCATTTAAATAGGTAATTTTGCAGGCCATTTTACAACTGCTAGAAAGCTAATTTTTTGCTTGAGGCAGAAATTCCGAAAAAATACTGGACTATTCATTCCAGTTGGATTATACTGGTGTTGGAAAGGAGGAGATATCGATGGGACGGACCAAAGAATTTGACCGGGAGCAAGTGCTTCGCAAAGCGATGATCGTATTTTGGGAAAAGGGATACGAAGCAACAAGCATTCCGGATTTGTTGGAATCCATGGAGTTAAGTAGATCCAGTTTGTACGAAACGTTTCAGGATAAACAGACGCTCTATTACGAGGCGGTGCAGGCTTACAAAAAAATGTCGCAAAAAAAACGCGACCTGCTGATCAACGCCCCTTCCGCCATCGACGGGATCCGGCAGTATTTTGAGGTACATATCACTAACGCATTTGCTACGCACGGCGAAGCTTTTCCAAACGGATGTCTGATTACGAACGCATCGATTGGCCTGGATGCCATGGATGAGCCATTGCAGAAAGAGATTCGCCAAAGCTTTACGGAATTGGAGCGGCTCTTTTATGAGAAGTTAAAGAAGGGGCAAGAGACGGGTGAAATAGCCCCCGAGAAAGATATTAAAATGTTCTCGTACCTGCTGCTGAATCTGAACCACAGTATAAACGTGATGGCCAGAATCCAAAGCAGTAACGATAAAGTACGCGCAATGATGTACGCGGTCTTCGAGATGCTATAATTTTTTTTAATCAAATCGGAACGATTGTTCCAAAAAAAGAACCCTCTTTCCAAAGCGTAGAGGGGGAGAAAACCCATTCTTATTTCGGAACAATCGTTCTGATATTGTGAAGTTACATTCTATAATGAGGAGTGTTTTTTGATGAAAGCAATCGCTAAGGAGAAATTGGAGAATTCCGTTTCGTCATGGATCACGCTGATACTTGCTGTAGCGTGCGGTCTAATTGTTGCCAATCTGTACTATACTCAACCTTTAGTGGAATCGATCAGTTCGGCTGTCGGGTTATCTTCGGAAGCTGCCGGTTTGATCGTCACGCTGACCCAAATCGGTTACGGAATCGGCTTGTTATTTATCGTTCCCTTGGGAGATTTGCTGGAGAACCGCAAGCTGGTGATCACGCTGCTGATTTTGACGGCCGTCGTTTTAATCATCGCCGCTGAAGTCCATAGCGCTGCTCTGTTTCTTGCCGCCTCCTTCTTGATAGGGGTTGGGTCCGTCGCGGCCCAGATCCTGGTTCCCTATGCGGCCCATTTATCCCCTGAAGAGACGCGGGGACGCAATGTAGGCAATGTAATGAGCGGTCTGTTATTGGGCATTATGCTGGCTCGTCCGGTTTCGAGTTTAGTGGAAAATTATTTCGGCTGGCACGCCATTTTTATTATTTCCTCCGCCGTGCTGTTGGTGCTCGCCCTTGTTTTGGCCAAAGTGCTTCCGGCAAGACGGCCGCAAACCGCCGTCAGCTATCCGGCGATCATCTCATCCATGCTGCAGTTGTTGAAGACGACGCCGATTTTGCGGCGCCGGGCGCTGTATCACGCTTTTCTGTTCGCGATGTTCAGTCTGTTTTGGACAACGGTCCCGCTCGTTTTAACGAGTCCGCTGTTTCACTTTTCTTCAACAGGAGTTGCGTTGTTCGCTTTGGCCGGGGTATCCGGTGCGGCAGCTGCGCCAGTAGCCGGCCGCTTTGCGGATAAAGGCCTGATACGTCCGGCAACCGCATTATCCATCGCGCTGGTGATTCTTTCGGGACTTTTGCCGATTCTGTTTGCCGGAGGTTCGATTTTCTCCCTGGTGATCCTGGTGCTGGCCGCCATCTTGCTGGATATGGGCGTGTCCGCCAATTTAGTATTGGGACAGCGGGCGATCTTCTCTTTGGGCGCCGAGGTCCGGAGCCGGCTGAACGGCTTGTATATGGCGATCTTTTTTACCGGTGGAGCCATAGGCTCCGCAGCAGGGGGATGGGCTTACGCAATGGGCGGTTGGAAAGCGGCGATGGGTCTTGGCGTTCTTTTTCCGGTCTTGGCGTTGCTGTACTTTTTTACGGAAACAAAGAGAGCAGGGGGCGACAAAAATTGAACTATTGTCGAGTTGGCCTTATTGAGTAGAACAGGAAAGCATCCAATCCGTCTGCGGATTTGGATGCTTTTTTTAGTAACAGATTTAACGATGTAAAGAGCGGTATGCCAGCGGGGTAAGTCCAACTTCCTTTTTAAATAAATGGTAGTAATGGCTTAAATTATTGAAACCGGCTGAAAGAGCGATGTCCGTAATGCTGAGATCGGTGGTTGCCAGCATATATTTGGCATAGTCCAACCTCAGGAGGTTGATGTACTTAACCGGCGTAGTCTGAAGGAATTGCTTGAATACCCGGTTAAGGTGTCCGGGACTGCGCCCGGATAGCTCATACATCCGTTGAACTCCATCGGTAAAGTTATCCTTCCGCTGCATTTGCAGCAGCAGCTCTTCCAGCCAAAGCGGAAAGGCGTCTTCTCTTGTACGCTGATGTCTCCAAAAATACATCATAAGCAGTTCGACCAGGACAGCCCTCAGCAAGCCCGAAACTTGATGCTTGTCCGAGACAAGACGAATCCGGTCAAGACGATCCTTCACGCGCTCCAGTTCGCTTGCCTGCAATACCGTTACCGGGGGCAGAAAAGAGGACAACAAACGGTCGGCATCCACGGCTTTGTCCAGGAACGAAAAAACCTGATGCAAGGACCTGTTTGACCAGGCAAATATTCCCTATCCGTTCCCGGGTTATGCCGATGTGCGGAAGGAAGCCCTTGACCGAAATGTAGGGAAAATTTTCTTGTCACTTTTTTAAAGAAATCTTGGTAAGGTAGGAGCATAGCATTCAAAAAAAGGTGATGAGTTACTATGATGAAGAAACGCTGTTTGTTCTGTGATGAGATTGTTCCCGCTATTTCGGAAAGCGATTATGATAAGTATATGGGCTGTTCCTGTTCACCAGGCGGGTTCTATAACCTGCGGAAAGGCAGCTATGAAGCTATACAATCGTTCCCGCACCAAAAGAAACGCGAATTGTTTCATTTGGTATCCGCTTATATCCGGGAGCAAACGGATGGTAATAAAAAGGTCACTCTATCCGTCAACGATTTGGATTCCATTGCGAAATCTCCCGAAATTCCCGTGACCATTGAAGACAAAGGAAATCGTCTACTCCGGTATTTGTACAGACATTCTAAGGGTCCGGGGGAGACGGTTGTCATTCAACCGCTTTCCAGCAACTATAACCTGACGTATTCCCCCAATCTGCAAGAGTTGGTATATATCATTGATAAGCTGAGAAGCGAGCACTTGCTCATCAGGGAAGGGATCACCTTTCAGCTTACTGAAAAAGGATGGAACGAAGCAGCCGCCAGCGCCGGAGGAAAAAACTTGAAGCCATGCTCTGTTCTTATCCCGGATGAGGGGGATTTGCGTACGGAGTGGCTGGCCGGGCTGTTCCCTATAATCGAGCAGTACGGTTATCTGCCGCGCTTGCTTACACATAAGGAAACGGAGAACCGTGAAGCGCGCTTCATGGAAATGATATCGGACAGTAAACTCGTTATTGCCGATTTAACGGGTCAATCTCCCGAAGTGTATTTTGCGGGGGGATATGCGCTGGGTTTGGACATTCCGGTCATTTGGACCGTGAACAGCAGGGATGCCGATACGCTTCATGTAAAAGTTAATGAGATCCGTCCAATAGCTTGGGATAACGTTGAAGAACTGTCGGTCATTCTCCAGCATAAGTTGTGTCTATAGAGTCGAGCGGGATGGAACCGCTGTCCCTGCTCAGGAATGTCGTGACATAAACTTCGGATACAACATGATGCTTAGGGTCAACCAGCAGCCGCTAATGAAATAGCCTCCGATTACATCAGTCGGGTAATGAACTCCTAAATAGATCCGGCTGATTCCGATGGCGAATATAAACAGAGTACTCAAAAGGATGACTACCGAGCGGCCTAACGAAGTAGACACATGACTCCATATCAGGAATGCTAGGGCACCGTAAAAACTGAACGCAGCCATGGAATGACCGCTCGGAAAGCTGTAGCCTTCAGCTTCGATAATTCGGTGAATGACGGGTCGCGCCCGATGAAACAGCAGCTTTAGTCCCCAATTGATCAGGGTTGAGCCAAACATCACACCGGCCAGAAAAATCAGTTCCTTCCGGTGCCCCAGGACTGTATATAAAACGAACATTACCGTGATTATCAGGAGAAGAACCGGAAGTCCCCCTCCGATAGTTGTAAAAAACTTCATAAGAATCGTCAAAGCTGGTGACTCCCATTGGCGAATCCATGAAATGATAACTGTATCAAAATTGCGTAATGTGTTGTCTTGAACAAACGAGGCTGTCAGTCCAAACCCTAGAGTACATAATATAAGTATAACGAGTGTGATGAAGAGCTTCATTTTGAACATGTCGTACCTGTTTCCTCCGAGACTAGTTGTTATTGATTATTTTAGCATCAAACAAATTGTTTTCATAACAATGGATTTATACTGGACCGAATTTGAAAGAGTGTAATAACATTATGACATGTACTTTTATCACAGTGACATTCCAATCCGCATGAATTATAAGATATACTTGAGTTGCCTGATGTTAGATCCTAAACCTTGTGACATATACATCATTCCTCCGGGCACGTCGAATGTTGGCGTTCGAGGTGGACATTTCGGCAAAAATATAAGAAAGGATGAAACCAGGTGACTTATAACGCGCAAGAGAATCGATACGAGAAAATGGAGTACCGGCGGATCGGACGAAGCGGCGTCAGGCTGCCGGCCATTTCGCTCGGCTTGTGGCAAAACTTCGGCGGGGACAAACCGTTTGAGGATAGTCGGGCAATGATATTACGGGCGTTCGATCTTGGTATCACGCACTTTGATTTAGCGAACAATTACGGTCCGCCTCCCGGATCGGCCGAGGAGAACTTTGGAAGCGTTTTAAAAAAGGACCTTGCACCTTATCGGGATGAACTGTTTATCTCAACCAAAGCCGGCTTTTACATGTGGCCTGGTCCGTACGGTGAGTGGGGATCGAGAAAAAACCTGCTTGCAAGCCTGGACCGCAGCCTTCAGCGAATGGGACTCGACTATGTAGATGTCTTTTACCATCACCGTCCCGATGGTGATACCCCGTTAGAGGAGTCGATAGGAGCGCTTGCCCACGCCGTAAAGTCAGGAAAAGCGCTTTATGTCGGCTTGTCCAATTACGGACCGGAGGAGACGAAACAAGCAGCTGCGATCCTTAAGGATCTTGGTACACCGCTGCTCGTTCACCAGCCTATGTATTCCATGCTGAACCGGTGGATCGAGAACGGACTGCAGGACGTACTGGCTGATGCGGGAGCCGGCACAGTGGCTTTCTGCCCGCTGGGTCGCGGACAGTTGACGGGAAAATATATCGATAAGCTGGAACTGGAGTTTAAAACGGGCCTACGCACGCTGAAACCGGAGGCCGTTTCTCAGGAGCGGATCAACAAATTTCGCGCACTGGAGGCGATCGCGAAGCGCCGCGGCCAAACGCTGCCGCAAATGGCGCTGACATGGGCACTGCGCGAAGGCGGCGTCGATTCAGTGCTGATCGGTGCAAGCCGTGTGAGCCAAATCGAAGAAAACGTCCAGGCGGTACATGCGGATCCGCTATCAACAGCCGATCTTCAGGAGATCGACAAGATTATGCATAATATCGGGGATGTCCCTTGGTAAAAGCAAAAGCAACGGAATAGGATACACCCTCGCTTCGTACGCTGACTAACCCTCTGTATTTAACCTGATAACGCAACCATAATAAAAGAGAATGCTTTATCCAAACGCAGAGGGGAGCAGATGAAGTGAAAAATAAATGGTTGCTGGCGTCGCTGTTAACGTTGGCGCTTGTTATTGGCCAGACGTCGGCAGTAGTATCCGTGCAAGCGAAGGCTGGCGAAAAGAAGGATTCGACTTGTTTAAGTCCCAAAATGGTGCAGTTGAAAGGCGAAATGCAGAAGGCTTGGATCGACCATACAATATGGACGAGAAGCTATATCGTCAGCGCCATATCTAATCGTCCGGACCAGAAGGACGTATTGAACCGGCTTTTGCGGAACCAGCAGGATATAGGCAATGTGATCAAACCTTATTACGGGGAAGCCGCCGGCAACAAGTTGGCTGATCTTCTGAGGGAACATATTCTGATCGCAGGGAAAATTGTCGAGGCGGCCAAAGCGGGCAATCAGGCGGATGTAGCAAAATTAGAGACGGATTGGCATAGAAACGCTGACGATATCGCCGAATTTTTAAGCGCAGCGAATCCAAACTGGCCGTTTAAAACCATGCAAGATATGCTATATACGCACCTTCAGTTGATTACGGAAATAGTCCTGAACTGTATCAAAGGAGATTGGAAAGCGGATATTGCAGCAACCGACAAAAACGAGATCCATATGATTCATTTTGCGGACATCCTGACAGAAGGCATTGTCAAACAGTTTCCTGAAAAGTTCTAAGCGATAGCGATAGACGCTGCAGCGCAGTTTGCTTTGATAATCACTGTCTTAAAAACCAAGAACCAGAATCCATCGGGGATTCTGGTTCTTTTGCTAGTACGCCCAGCATGGGCGTCATCTCTAGGGTGAGAGTCCCGAACGGGGGCTGGCGAGCGCCTACCGTTAGCCAAAAGCAAGGGTGTCCATCGCGAGGTGGAATCTGAAGGAAGCCGGAGGCAAAAGCACGGGCCAAGGTACACGAATTGGATTTGAGGCAGGATTAGTCGGATGAGTTGCCTAGACACAACAAAATCCAAAGCCGCCAAGGGCTAATCTTGTAGACTCCCGTGGTCGCGGGCGGAAAGATGACGCTCTTATCTGGGGAGGCCTGTGGGAAAAGAAAAATGCGAAGTCACTTCGTAACCGCAACCGAGAGGTTGCGCTGAATCCACAGGAGTCAGCAGAGGCCATAGTGCGTAAGTACGGGACGCCGGAAAGCGGAAGGTCGTAAGCCGAAAGGAGAGAGGAAACCGATGCGTTCGAGTGAAGAGCAAAGACAGCCGAATATCCCGGAAGGGAGCTGCCAGCAAAGAGAAACGGTGAAGCCGTCAGGGTATGCTGGAGCGCCGAGCTATCCACCGGCACAAATCGCCCCTTCCTCCCGCCAAGCACAGAACGACTTGCTAGAGCGAATGCTCGAATGCTTACCGAGTATTATTAATTTTTAGTCTCACCAAGCAATAAATCAGCATGACAACCAGCCCTAGTATAAGTCCGATCAGACCTTCTCCGTTAATAAGCAGAAGATTGCCCTGCATGATTCCTTGCGTGTTTTTATAGATGTCTCCAAGAACTGTAGTATTTACAACATTCCATACGGAATGGATGAATAAGACGGGAATCAAATTTTCGGACAGGTAGTAACAATAACAGAAAGGCATGTTAAGCAAAAAGACGACTCCAAACTGAACGACTGTAACCAGTAAAGGATGCTCCATCCCCGTCGCTTTGGCTAAAAGATAAACTACCGGGGCATGATAAAGTGCCCATATGATGCCAATTGTCAAGACAGCCTTAACCTTGCCGTAAACCGTGGTGAGCTTAGGCAGCAAATAACCGCGCCAGCCGTATTCTTCGCCGAGTACGGTAAACAGGTTGAAAAAGATTGTCACCAGCGTCGTAATCACGTGGTCCCAAGAAAACCACTGAGCCGTGCTAGATTGAGCCAAGCCGGTCATCCCGGCAATTCCGGCCGATAAGATGATAAATAGAAGCGGGTATAAAATCCCGAAGGCAAGAGCTTTGATGTTCATGCGTTTGTGAAAGCAGGTCGTCCGGGTGTTGTTGATTTTGTCAAAATAAATGGCGGTAATCGCCGGTACTGCCATTATCACCGCAAAATAGCGTACGCCATTTTCGGGTTGGACAAATAGAATACAGGCAATCGACCAGGTAATGGCAAGGACGGTAAGGGCATAGAGAAACGGGACTTTAGCATTTGTTCGTGCTTGTGTTGAAAAGATCAATGAAATTCCACTCCTGTCTTCATTATTTTGCTTGAATCCCATTCTAACCTCAGTGTCCCTTCACGCATATAGACTTTAGTCATTCCACACTCATTACTTTCGTAATCTATTCCTCCGGAACCCAAGCTTGTATACTACTAAGATAAGAAACCGAAAAAGGATGACGTATCATGAACCTGGTCAAAACCAATTTAACCATCTGGATTCTTCGAATCGTAGTAGTGCTGACCATTGCCATCGATATGCTTTCCAATAAGCATTTTACTTTATCAAAATTTATTTGGCTGCTATTCGGCCTCATGCTGATTCAGTTGAACGATTTGCTGCGGGTATACGTCCTAAAGAATCGAAGAAACAATGGACTCTATCAGCTGTCTTTGGCATTCAGCATTTTATCTATCGCTTTGTATGTGTACTTGTTAGATAGTTTTGCCACGAATATTTATTACATATTTCCCATCTTTGAAATGTTTATGGGCGCCGCTATGGTTAGGCTATGGCTCCTCGCCCTTCATGCCGCCGTTTATCTCGGACTTGTATATTCACTTAATAGCAGCCTTCAGGATACCTTACTTTCCTATCTCGCCACTTTGCTTGTCGTCTTCCTTTTCCGGCAGAACCAATTGGAGAAGAACAAAGTCAAGTCGCTAAATGAAGAACTGCTTACCGCCAATATCAAGCTGCTGGAGAATGCCAGACAACTAAGAGAAATCACGATTGTCAAGGAACGGACAGACATTGCCCAGGAACTTCATGACAATCTTGGTCATTCCCTTGTAGCCCTAAAGATGCACTTGGAGTTCGCTGGGCAAGTACTGGACAATCGACCTTACCGCTCGGCCGAAGCGATAAATAAAGCGCTCGATATTTCGCAGGCTGCTATTTCTTCACTGCGCAAGGCGGTTTCAGTACTGAAAGAGGATGCGCTTAACCGGGGGGTTCAACTGCAAGAATCCATAAATGAATTGATCCGCAGTATGAAAATGGTCAGTAATCTGAAGTTTGATCTGCATTTTGATCCCGCATGTGAAGAAGCACTTCCCGCCCTTAAGGACGTAATATACAGAACCGTACAGGAAGCCGTGACAAATGGGCTGAAACATGGGCAGGCCGAGCGGTTCTGGATTAGTATCGCAGTTGACAAAACCGGTTCAATGATTAAGGTCCTTGTGGAGAATAACGGCGCAAATTGCACGAGTATCGTAAAATCACACGGTCTGCGCGGGATCGAGGAACGAATCCGGCTGCTTCGAGGAACGGTACGATTCAGCTCCGGGCCAAGATCTGGCTTTACCATCGCGGCTGATCTTCCGTATGCTTCGGGAAAAGAGGAGGGTATGAAATGATAGATATTATTATCGCGGATGATCAGGAAATGGTCCGGGACGGTCTGAAAATGATCATGAGTTTATACGAAGACGTCCGTATTATAGGCGAGGCCGCACACGGGGTGGAATTACTGGAACTACTTAAGTCGGTTAGTGCGGATGTGATCCTGATGGATATACGAATGCCGGTCATGGACGGCATCGAGGCGACAATAGCCGTTAAGGAGCGATATCCGGACATTAAGATCATTATCCTGACAACCTTTGATGAAGATGAGTATATTGTTAACGGTCTGAAAGGCGGGGCTTCCGGCTACATTTTGAAAGATTCCAGTTCAAAGGAAATTATGAAGTCTATTCTTGCGGCCCGGGACGGGAATCTGCTGCTTCATCCTCAAGTCTCTTCCAAGATTGTCCATGCGCTCCACAAGGTGACAATAGAAAGTACGCCTCCTCCGCGTATAGATCTCTCCGCTTTGTTAACGCCAAGGGAGCTTGAGGTAGCCAAAGAGATTCAGCAGGGCAAGAGCAATAAAGCAATCGGCGAAGCCTTGTTCTTAACCGAGGGTACCGTGAAGAATTACGTCTCGCATATTTTGGACAAGTTGGAGCTCAGCAGCCGCAGCGAGTTGATCGTATATCTGCAGCATCAGGGGAGTGCCGGATTAGAATAGTCGCGGAAAAGGGGTTCTAAGTTCCCTATTGACTGGGTTCAGGGAAATTTTTCTTGTCTATTTTTTGAAAAAATCTTGGTAAGGTAGGGGGCGGAGCAAACCGTGAAGAGGTGATAAGCTAACATGATGAAAAAACAATGTCTATTTTGCGATGAGATTGTCCCTACTAAATCGGAAAGCAATTATGACAGATATATAGGCTGCTCCTGTTCTCCCGGCGGATACTACAGCCTGCGGTCAGACAGCTACGAAGCTATCCAGTCGTTCACGCACCAAAAGAAGAGAGAGATGTTTCATTTGATATCCGCTTATATTCGGGAGCGGACGGACTCCGATGATAAGGTCACGCTAACCGTCAGCGATTTGGAAACCATCGCAAACTCGCCCGAGATTCCCCTGACTCTTGAGGACAAAGGACGTCGGCTACTTCAGTACTTATACAGACATGCCAGCAATCCGGGGGAATCGGTCGTCATTCATCCGCTCTCCAGCAACTATAACCTGACGTATTCTCCCAATCTGCAAGAACTGGTGTACATTATCGATAAGTTGAGGAACGAGCATCTGCTCATCCGAGAGGGGATCAGTTTTCAGCTTACCGAAAAGGGATGGAGCGAAGCGGCCGCTATCGCCGGAGGAAAAAAACGGACCCCGTGCTCCGTTCTCCTTCCTGTTCAGGAAGAGCTGCGGTCGGAATGGCTCGACGGATTGCTGCCAAATTCGAGCAGTACGGCTATCTGCCTCGCGTTGTTACGCTTTCGGGTGCGAAAAACCGTGAAGAGGAATTCTCTTTGGAAAGGATGTCGGAGAGTAAACGGCTTATCGTTGATTTAACGGGGTATTCTCCCGAAGTTTATTTTGCGGCCGGTTATGCGTTCGGTTTGAATATCCCGATCATTTGGACTGTGCACCACAGCAGTGGGGCCCATGTACAACTTCCCGGAATTGAAGAGATTCGTCCCATTGTTTGGGAGAGCGTAGAAGAACTGGCGTTTATACTCCAACATAAGTTGGGTTAGGTTCTGCCTGAAAATGAAACTTTCATAGCGCCATTGGCGCTTTTTTTTATTTTCTACATCGGAAAATCGCTGTTGGAGAAACCAGGTCAGAGTGGTAAAAAATATGTCGACTTTTGTCGAATGTTTCTATACAATGATTCTCACATACCGTCACGAAAAAACAGAACACTGTGCGGTCTTTGCTCAACATTTTGGGTTTTTGGGGGAGTTTTTTAGATGAAAAAAAAGATCGCCATCCTCGCGGTTTCATCGCTTATCGCTTTGACTCCGCAACATGCTTTCTATGGGCAGGCCCAGGCAAGCCCGATGCAGCCGACATTGCTGCAGGACGGAACTTGGGGAAAGCCGCCCAACGTTATCATGGATATAGAGCAGAACCTTGTGGGAAAATCGGCGGATGCCGTAATGGCGTATTATCGGTCGGCACTCCAATTCCAGCTGCCCGATCTCACCGGGCAGTCGGTTACCTCGGCTAAATTGCGCATTAAAGTCGACGCTATTGAAAAAAGTGATGCTGAACTGATTCCTTTTTTGACGCTCTATGGATCCACGGTCGATAGCTGGGGCGATTCCTTTCCCCTGAATGATACGGACCAAGCGTTGGGAACGAAAACGGGGAGCGATCTTCAGCCAGGCTGGCTTGAATACGATGTCACCGATTTTGTTTCGCGGCAAACGGACGGGATCGTTTCTTTTGCCTTGCTTGCGAATGAGACATTTGGCGGAAACGTGGACTATCTGGAAATATTCTATAATTCCAATGATGCCCCCTTCGATCAACCGGAACTTGTGTTGGTAACGGAAGATGCGGCTCCGCCCGTTACGCCGTCCCAACCGCCAGGCGCGATCTCCGAGACCGTTCAGGAAGATGCTGTGGCTGAAGGGCTCGTCGTTGCCAAGGTTCCGGGAGATACCTCGGATGTGACGCACTTCAAGATCACAAACATTACGGGAGGTAAATTGTACCGCTTTAATGATACGGTCGCCATCCAGGATGGAGAATTCATCACTTCGGCGGAAGGTTCGGCCGGTTTGAAATTCGTCCCGAATCCAAACGCCAACAGCGGCGACGGAGCCTTCTCTTTCCTGATGCAAGCGGCACAGGACGCTACCGGTAAAGGTTTGAGCGGCACGGCTGAGGCGCGCATTACTGTCACCGCGGTGAACGACAGCCCGATCGCGCATGACGACGCGCTTCCGTCGATCGAACAAAATTCGGGGGATTATACGATCCCCGCCTCGCAATTGCTCGGGAATGACGATTCGGGCGCGGTGAACGAGAACGATACGCTGCGGATCGCTTCGGTCTCAACTGACCCGAGTGTCGGCACGGTAAAGATCTCCCAAGACGGAAATAGCGTTATTTTCACGCCCGCGCACAATTACGCAGGACCGGCCTCTTTTACTTATGAGGTACAAGATAACGGATTGACCGGGGGAAATCCCGACCCGAAGACCAGTGAAAATGAAGCTACGGTCACCTTCCAGATCGAAGCTGTCTCCGACATCCCAAGCGTGACCGACGCCACGACGGCTGAAGACCAGCAGACCCAAAACGGTCTGGTCATTACGGCAAACTCGTCGGTCGGGGCGCCAACCAACTACTATAAAATTACCGGAATCACCGGGGGAATCCTGTTTAAAACCAATGGGACCGCTCCTATTGCCGAAGGTTCCTTCATTACGGTTTCCGAAGGACTGGAAGGGTTGAAATTCACGCCGAGTCCTAATGCGTATGGTACTTCCGGATTCGGGTTTTCCGTGCAGGCCGCTCCGGAGACCGATGGCAAAAAATTAAGCGGAAAGGCGCACGCTCAAATTACGGTGACCGAAGTTAACGATCCTCCCGTCGCCCTCAACGATACGTGGGACGATATTGACGAAGACGCCGCTCCCGTGCGTATCCCGATTTCTCATTTGCTGCAAAACGACTCTGCCGGCGCCTTCAACGAGAACGACCAAACCTTGACGGTTAAGCCGGTTAACGATTCGGAGAGCGGAACCGTCAGGTTGGATGGCGGCGATCTGGTCTTTACGCCAAAACCGAACTATAACGGCGCGGCGAGCTTCAAATATAAGTTGACGGATAATGGGACGACCCATGGTGAGCCGTCGCCGGAAGAGACGGAAGCAACCGTTTCGTTCACGATCCGCTCGGTGGCGGACATCCCCGTCGTAACCGATGCCGTCACGGAGGAAGACACACAAACCTCCGAAGGCTTGCAGATCGGACGAAACGCTTTTGACGGAGTGGATGTCCAGTATTTGAAGATCACCGATATTCAGGGAGGCACGTTGTACAAAAACGACGGCACTACCCCGATTCCGGCAAACAGTTATGTAACCATGAGCGAAGGTTCGCTCGGACTGAAGTTCTCACCAAACCTTAACGCCAACAGCCAGGCCGGAGACGCTTTCTCGTTTAAGGTACAGGCTGCGACCGGTCAAGACGGCAGGGGGCTGAGCGACCCCGCGAAAGTGACGATTTCAGTTAATACCGTTAACGACGCTCCGGTGGCGGTCGATGACGATCATCTGGAAGCGGTGCCGGAGAATTCGGGCGAACATACGATTCTTGCGTCCGAGTTGCTCAAAAACGACAGCAAAGGAGCGGATAATGAGTTTGGACAAACGCTGCGGATTACTTCGGTGGAAAAGGTTCGCGGCGGAGATGTGCGTCTTGATGACTTCGGTAATGTGGTGTTCACGCCTGAACCGGGTTTTCGGGATATCGCTTCGTTCCGTTATCGGGTAGAGGATGACGGCGGGGTGGAAAGCCAAGCCCTTGCGTTCATCACCGTAGCTCCGCTCACCGATCGTCCGCAAGTTACCGGGGCGGAGACGGAAGAAGATACCATGAATTCAACGGGTCTCGTGATAATCCCGACGGATGGCGGAGGATCCCCGGCGACGCATTTTAAAATCAGCGGGATCACCGGGGGAAGGCTGTTCCAGCATAACGGTTCAACACCGATCCAGGACGGGGAGTTCATCACCGTTTTGGAAGGTGCCGACGGCTTGAAGTTTATGCCTAATGAGAACGCCCATGGAAGCTCGGGATTCGGCTTCATGGTTCAGGCGGCGGCCGATGGGAATGGAGCATTGCTGAGCGATGCAGCGGAAGCGGTCGTCCATGTGACCGAAGTCAATGACGCGCCAGTGGCGAAAGATGACCGATTAGGCAAGGTCAAGAAAGGGACCGAGCAAGTCAATTTCTCCTTTAACGAACTTACGGCTAACGATGAGGTCGGCCCTCCCGATGAAGCGCTGTGGCAGTCCTTGACGATTACCGACGTTCAAGCGGTGGAAGGAGGGACGGTCGAACTGGCCAACGGCCGCGTCGAGTTCAGGCCGTCGGAGCAGTTCACCGGCCTGGCCAAATTCAATTATACGGTAACCGATAACGGTCGAACCGGTGACAATGACGACCCGAGAACGCATACGGCGGAAGCCAGTTTTTATATATTGGATGAAGATCAGCCGTTTATTACATTGGCCGGCGAACCGTTAATGTATCTGTTGAAGGGTGAGCCATATGTAGAACCCGGCTATTCCGCCGAAGACGAAGTCGACGGTGATTTGACGGAGCGGGTTACCGTAACGGGGGATGTTTACTCCGGCGAAATCGGACCTTATATTCTCCGATACAATGTAGAGGATAATAGTGGAAATGCCGCCCCGGAAACCACCCGGACGGTCCAGGTCGTATCCGGCGAGTTGGTGGATTTGTCGATCGGTTCCGCAACCTTGACCCCTTTGTTCGAACCCGGCGTTACGTCTTATTTCGCCGAAGTTCCCGGTGGCACAAGCTCCGTCACTGTTTCGGCTCAAACGGAAGATCCGGCGGCAACCGTGACGATTAACGGAATGACAGGAACTTCAAGAAGCTTGTCCCTGGCCATCGGGAGCAATCCGGTGACCCTCATTGTCACGGCCCCAGGCGGAGCTATTAAAATATATGACTTGGA
Organism: Paenibacillus sp. A14; assembly: GCF_036864815.1. Taxonomy (NCBI): domain Bacteria; kingdom Bacillati; phylum Bacillota; class Bacilli; order Caryophanales; family Paenibacillaceae; genus Paenibacillus; species Paenibacillus sp. A14. The sequence continues at coordinate 216,698 of NZ_JBAGJD010000006.1, read as the reverse complement.
TATTACGCGAGCGGCCATGCCAAACAACCCGGAGCCGATTCCTGATACGAAACCGGATCCGGTTCCGACGCCGGGACCAAGGCCAGATTCAGGTTCCGGTTCGAATCCGTCCTCGGATTCAGATTCGAACTCAAATTCCAATCCCCCGGGCGCACTTACTCCGACAAGTCCCTCCCCGGCAATCCGTCAGGCCAAGGTAATGGCAGGGGAGAGAGAAGAGAATGTTGCGCGGGTCGAAATTACCCGTACCCTGAAGAACGGGGTTGCCGTAGACTCGGTGACATTCGGAAAATCAAAGGCTGACGAAATCGTGGCGAAAGCCGCAGCCACCGGCGCCGGCATGGCAAGAATCGTCGTCGACGACATCCCCGGCCAGCCTGCCGATGAAGTCAATGTCAGTATTTCCAAGGAAGCTCTTTTGAAGCTTAAAGAGGGGAATTTGGGGCTCGCCATCGAGGCGGGCGGTGCCAAGATCAGTTTGCCTATAGATTCGTTAGGCCAACTGAACGATGATGGAAAAGACCTTTATTTCCGGGTCGTCCCGATTCGTAAACCGTCCGAAACCGAGACGGTTCAAGATCGGGTAGAGTCGGCACAGGAGTTTCGGGAGTACGCCATGGGCCGGAACGCGCGTGCCGTCGGTCAACCGATGACGATCGAAACGAATTACACAAATCGGGCTACGAAAGTCATGTTTCCGTTGACGGGCATTGATCTTCCTGAGGATGCCCAGGATCGCAAGAACTTCTTAAACGGTTTGGCGGTGTTCATCGAACACAGCGACGGAGAGAAAGAGCTCGAGTTCGGACAGCCGGTTTACGATGAAACAGGGCATCCGATCGGCATTGAAATCGACGTCCGGAAATTCAGCACATTCACGATTATTTCTACGGAAGCGGACTACAAAACCTATTTACGGTATATCTCCGGTTATCCGGACGGGAAATTCCACCCTGCCGAATCCGTTACGCGCGCCGAGATGGCCAGGTTGATCGCCATTCAAACAGAATTCAGCGAAGGCGCCGGTGTAAATCCGTACTCCGATCTGGCGGCGTCGCATTGGGCCGCGAAAGCGGTTCTCCAACTGACCGGTGCGGGCATTCTTTCCGGCGATCTGAGCGGGCGGTTCCGCCCGGAGGCTGGAGTGACCCGCGCGGAAATGGCGGTCATTGCGTCCAGACTGCAAGGACTTGAGCTTACCAATACAAGTGAAGCGTTTACCGATACCCAAGGCCATTGGGCGGCCGGCGCCATTAACGCGGTACGTGAGGCGGGATACATGCTCGGATACGAGGATGGTTCATTCCGTCCGAACCAGACGATGTCACGCGCGGAAGCCATCGTTGTACTGAACCGGCTGTTCGATCGCCCGCTGCTGGATCGCCGGGCGATCGGCGAGTCCAGTTGGTCCGATGTCCATCCAGCGAGCTGGGCGGCGCCCGATATCGAATCGGCCTCCCGGAACCTGCGAGTGCATAAGAACGGCAGCGTGGAGATCGCTGCCGGAGATGAGCAGTAAATAGCCAGTTAAGAAGCTAAACAAAAGCCAACCGGTATACCAAATACCGGTTGGCTTTCTTTTGTAAGATAGACGAATACCCAGGGAAGGGATACTATAGAAAAAACGCACCGCCCGCCAATCTGAATCAAGACCATAATGACGATTTGCCCAAAAAGCGAATAGACACTACCGGTATCCACCACGATTAGGCCGTTCACACATATCGCCGAGGTGGCTGTAAATAAAGCATTCAGGAGTCCGACGGATTTCCCAGTGGAGGAAGAATGGGGAAGCGTCAGCAAGGCCGTGCCCATCCAAATTAAAATGAAAAAAACGATCATAATGAGTTGGGGAGGCGTCGTGTTCTTTTTTAGCCTGTTTATAAGGGACTCTGCTTTTAAAAAAGCGGAATGCTGTGGATTATCACTCACATTCTCCAGTTGCTTGTTCACCGGATCCACTCCGTTCTGTTGGGATAAATAAAAAATTTTTATCAAGCATTAGAAAAGCCCGGAGGCAGAGACATTCTGCCACCAGGCTCGGTTTTTCGAAGCATGGACTAGACTAAGTTACAAACATGTTCTCTCCCAAGACGCTGACGAGGTTAGCTGTCGGATTCGGGATTGAGAGTTCCCGTTCTTCCTTTCCCAGAAAGAATTCACCCCTTGAAACGGCCAATGGCCGTGGTTCCCCCGCTCCCCTAAGGGGATTAAGCGATAAGTTTATGAAATTATCGTAATTAATCTTATGTTAAATAGCTCTAAAAGTAGATATGAAGGTTCGATTTAAAGTCGCTCTTAATTCTTATCCATGCCTGTTTCTATCGGTCCTTTAGCTAACCCCAGTCTTTTTACCAAAGGCTTAATACTCAGCCCTTGCGCAAGTAGTGAGAACATCACAACACTGAAGGTCAGCACCAGGATTTCGTCGCGTCCTTCGAAGCTCGGGGGCAGGCTCAGTGCGAGGGCAATCGACAAGCTGCCTTTTAATCCACCCCAATTTAGAATTAACTTCCAGGAAGAGGGGAAGGTTTTCAGAGAGTAGAGACTTGTATAAACGGCCAACGTTCTGCCCACTAGAACAATAAGAATGGCCGCGCCGATTAAGGCCCACTTGTCCGTAAAATCAATATGCTTGATTTCAAGTCCGATCATGAGGAAAATCAGTGAATTGGCCACTAACGTAATCACGTCCCAAAACGAGTTGATATTCGTCTTTGTTGTTTCGGACATGCCAATGCGCGCCCCGTAACTGCCGAAGATCAGCCCGCCTACGACAACGGCGATCACGCCGGACACATGAAAATGCTCGGCAATAAAGAAACTTCCAAAAAAGAGGAGCATGGAAAAGGCGATCTCCAACGGATAATCATCGTAAAAGCGAATGAGCTGGGAAAAAAGATATCCCAAAATGCCGCCAACCGCGATACCGCCTAGGCTGAACTTCAGAAAAAGCAAGACACCGCTGCCAACCCCTCCCCAGCCCATTTCCATATAGGTGAGCAAATATATGGAGGAAATCTGGAATAATACGACGGCAATTCCGTCATTAAAAAGTGATTCTCCTTCAATAATGGTGACAACTTTCTTGGGTACTCCCAAAGACTTGAAGATGGAGATGACGCTGATCGGATCCGTAGCGCTCATGAGCGCCGCGAATGTGAAGGCGACAACGATCGGCAGCCCCGTCAAACCATACATGGCAAAGGCGATTAGGAGAAAGGAAAGCAGAGTGCCTCCGAACGCAAGGGCAATGACCGGTTTGCTCTGTTCCCGCAGATGCGAGAAAGGGAGTTTTAATGTGGCGTCGCCCAGCAGGATAGGAAGGAACAGGGAGATGATAATCGCCTGAAACACATTAGATTGGGTAATGAACGATTCGGCTTGATCCAGGACTGGTATATGTATCAAACCGAGAAGTAAGCCTACTATAACTAACGCTATGGAGTAAGGTTGATTCATTTTTTTGGCGAATGCGATTACCCCCATCGAAATGGCCAGTAAAATCAAGAGTTGAACGAAAACCTCGTTAAAGTGATGCATAGCGGCACCCCTCTTCAAAAATAGAATCTCCATAATATTGTACCCAAAAGATGCAGGAGGTCCAATCCATTGACATTTTGGACTAGAAGCGTTATTTTATGAATATAAAATAAAAATATTCACAGATACACAATGACGAATGTAATGTAGAGGATGTGCGATTTTAGATGCCCAAAAAATTTACCGATCAGGAACGCGAATGGATCCGGCAAAAGCTGTTGACGGAGGCACGCCATCTATTTGAGAAAGCAGGGCTCCGAAAAACGAGCGTTGAAGAATTAACGAGGGCCGCGGGTATCGCTCAAGGTTCGTTCTACATGTTTTTCGGATCGAAAGAGGAACTATATTATGAACTGCTTCAGGAGGAGGAGCAGCGTATCCGCAAGGCCGTTCTGGAATTGTTCCCTCCTAATGATGTATGCACCAGGGCAAGTATTCAGCGCTTTCTGTTATATTCCTTAAGATTGATGGATGAAAGCCCGTTGCTCAGACAAATGATGGATCGGGGAGAAATGGACCTATTACTCAGGAAACTGCCCCAGCACATGCTCGAACGAAACTTTACCCAGGATCAGGATGCACTTCTACCTGTGATCCAGGCATGGAAGAAAGCCGGCATTTTACCTGAGACTGCACCGGAGTCCATCGTAGGCATGGTCCGAGCCTTGGCGCTTCTGGCACTGCACAAGAATGAGATTGGAGAGGCGCAATTTACGGCAACGATCGAACTGTTGGTCGATTTATTGTCGGCCGGCATGCTCGCCGTGTCTAAGCAGCCGAAAGGAGACGGAAAGTCATGATCGAAGTAAGCGGACTTCAGTTTACGTATCCAAACGGGAAGGAGCGAACGCTACGCGGTCTTGACTTTGTCATTCCAAGCGGGGAGATTTTTGGTTTCTTGGGCCCGTCGGGCGCCGGTAAAAGTACGACACAAAAGCTGCTTATTGGCTTGCTGAAGGGATATCAGGGAAGTGCAAAAGTAATGGGCCATGAAATTCGCGATATCGGCCCCGAGTACTACGAGCGAATAGGGGTTGCCTTTGAATTCCCGAACTTTTACAACAAATTTTCGGTGCTTGAAAATTTAAATTTGTTTCGGTCACTTTATAAGGGAAAGACCGAGGAACCCATGAAATTGCTGGAACAGGTCGATCTTGCGGCTGCCGCAAACATGAAGGTTTCCCAGCTTTCAAAGGGCATGAAGATGAGATTAAACTTCTGCCGAGCGATACTGCACGATCCGGACATTCTCTTTCTGGATGAACCGACCTCCGGGTTGGACCCTGTAAACGCCAAACGGATGAAGGATTTGATCATGGCTAAAAGGGCGGCCGGCAAGACCGTCCTTATCACCACGCACCACATGCAGGCGGCAGAGGAACTCTGCGATCGGGTGGCCTTTATCGTCGACGGGGAAATCAAATTGATCGATTCGCCCAGAGAATTGAAACTACGCAAGGGAAAAAAGGCGGTTCGTGTGGAGTACCGAGAGGAGGGGAAAATCGTGGAAGCGGTTTTCCCTATAGATCGACTCGGGGATAATGATCAGTTTCTTCGGCTCATCCGGAAATCTCCGCCCGAAACCATTCATTCGCAAGAGGCAACCCTCGAACAAATATTCATCGAGGTTACAGGGAGGCAGCTTGTATGAAAGGCGTATCCTTATTCTTGTTTGATCTGCGTTTCCAATGGCGTCACGGTTTTTACGGGGTTTATTTGTTCGTTTGTTTCTGCTATTGGATTCTGCTTCGTTTCGTTCCCGAAAATTATCGGGAAATTACGGCCACGGTACTTACCTTCAGTGATCCCGCAGCCTTGGGACTTATTCTTGCAGGCGGTATAGTTTTGCTGGAAAAAGACCAGGGCATCCACGATCCACTGTTCGTAACTCCGGTTTACGTGCGGGACTATTTGCTGTCGAAGGCGACGTCGTTGACGGTATTGTCTCTTACCGCGGGATGGATCATCCATTTGTCGAGCGGCAGCCTCCCGAGTTCTTCATTCGCTTTTTCTGCGGGGGTTGTTCTAACCTCAACTTTTATGACCTTACTATCGATTGGCGTAGCCGCACGCTATAGAACCGTGAATAGCTTCATTTTAATGACACAGGTCTATGCGATGCCGGTTGTCCTTCCGTTGCTCGGCTTTTTTGATCTCTGGCATTCAAACCTGTTTTTGGGGCTTCCCACTGAAGGAACGCTGCGGTTGCTTCAATTTGACCATAACGGATCACCTGGAAATATGTTGTATTCCCTAACAATTTTAACGGTTTGGAATGTTGCGGTTTATTTCTGGGCTCACCGCTCATTTTCCTGTTTTATACTGAGGGAAGCGGGCAAAGGAGGTGGCGTCCGTGGGAATATATAAAACTCTTCTAATTAAGGATTTTCGACACGCGTGGCAAGATCCCGTGTTGATGGCAGCCCTGTTCGGACCGTTGGTGCTCCTGATTTTATCAAGATACGGTTCTCCTCCAGCCATCCATTGGGTCGAAGTGAATTATGCATTCCAAGTCGAACATTACCGTGGCTTTGCCGCATTATTCCTGGCTAGTACTATCCCTATGTTGACAGGTATGCTTACGGGCCTGCTTATGCTTGACGAACGCGACGAAAACATGATTGTTTATTATGCAGTTACTCCTTTGATGCGAAAAGGTTATTTGCTGTATAGAATGTTACTTCCATTTGTGCTATGCGTTGCTTTATCCGCGCTTTATTTGTCTTTTTCCGCTTTGCAGGCGATTGATTGGAACACGCTCACCTTGATTACATTGCTGTTGTTGGCCCTGGAATCGCCGCTGCTCGCGTTATTCCTTGCCACTTTTTCCGCGAATAAGGTGGAGGGGTTGGCCCTATCCAAACTGGGAGGGATATTAGTAGCAGGGCCGGTGGTGGCGTACTTCGTTCCGGGTTACTGGCAGGTATTAGGAGCCTGGCTGCCTAGCTACTGGCCGGCCAAGGTTCTGCAACTGACCAAAGAAAACGCCCCATCCCTAGCTTATGTTTTCTTATTAAGCGGGTTGTTGCTACATGTTATATGTCTATACTTTATGTTTTCTGTATTTAAAAACAAAGCCTCATAAGTTCTCATAAGTAGATGATTTTCATGCAGACTTTTAAACGATCCAACGTAAGGCACGGAATGAATAGCCGATCCTTCCGGTCCCTGGAGTCCCAGGGACCTTTTCAATTTTGTGTGATAAAGCGGACAGCAATATCAAATAATAAATGACGATTAAGACGTATCCGACGCCGGGAGAGAGCAAACGAAAGGAGCACTGCTGATTGGACACATTTTGGCTGCAATATGTATGGGCTTTGCTTATTCTGATTGGGCTGGAAGGTTTGTTGTCGGCGGATAACGCGCTCGTATTGGCCGTTATCGCAAAACACTTATCGGCTGAACAGAGAAAAAGAGCGATAAATTACGGAATCCTTATGGCTTTTGTTTTTAGGTTCGCCGCTCTTTTTGCCATTTCCTTTATAGCCAATGTTTGGCAAGTACAAGCGATTGGCGCAATTTATCTTTTGTATCTCGGATTAAAACACATCATTAAAGCGCGTAAAAGTAAAGATCCGGAGCCGCTGCATGGTGAAACGGCAGAACCACCCGCAGGCAAAGGCTTTTGGCCTACCGTCGGGAAGATCGCCTTTGCGGATCTGGCCTTTGCCATCGATTCCATACTTGCGGCGGTAGCTCTTGCTTTGGGTCTGCCGGATTCCCCGCTGGGGGAGTTTGGAGGGATGGATGGAGGACAGTTTATCGTCATCGTACTTGGTGGCATTGCCGGATTGATTCTGATCAAGTTTGCGGCTACATGGTTTGTGAAATTGCTGGAGCAGCGCCCCTCTCTGGAGACGACGGCCTATGCCATCGTTGCTTGGGTGGGGGTCAAGCTTACAGTAATTACTCTTGCTCATGAAGATATTGGAATATTGGATCCGCATTTCCCGCATAGTACAACGTGGACACTTATTTTTTATGGGGTTTTGATTGTGATTGCACTCCTGGGGTGGTTTGCTCCATATAGTAAAAAGCCGAAAAATGAATAACAGTCGTGGATCACTTTCCATTCAGTATTTTGTTCTTCGTTTTCTTGGGCCGGAGCAACGCGAATAGAAGTAACGGAACGAGAAGTGCGAAGGCTCCGAACAGGATGGGACGGGTCTCCGTTAACTCGCCCAGTTGCACGGCCGAATCGAAGAACCACATGGAACAAACGAGAGCCAATATGCCGACGGGAGCTGCGGCCAGCTTGGCGTTCAAATTCGGTATCATTAAGCATGTGACTTGGCACAAAAAATAAAGGGTGATCCCGATTTTCAGCAGCGCCGTGGGCATCCACGCCGCCGCGATCACCATATCGAGCCGATCCAGGAAATCGGTAACCCGGAGTTGCCGGATCAGTTCATACGGTGGATCCCAAAACATCGTCGTGAGGTCGGGGCCGAACAGCACCAACTCACCTAAAATCATAATGGTCGTGACGGTGATCCCGACGGCGATGCCAGGCAATATTTCAGCAAGGCGGAAGGTCCGTTGTCCGAATAACAAAGGCATCAGCATCAGCTCGGCAAAATGGCCGAAAGCATAAACGGACGCTTCCGCGACGCCGAGCGGACGCTCCAGCACGGGGCTTAAAAAAGCCAAACGGGCTTGTCCTGTCAAAAGTGCCGGAAGGAAAAACACCATAATCACGAATGGCGGCCCCAGAATGACACTCGCTCTAGCCGTTACGACGATGCCGCTTTTGGCGAAAAGCACGGCCGTAAAGACCGCGGTACTGGCAAGGATGAACAAAGGGGTCATCGGAAGCAGGTAAACATTCAGCAAACTGACCAGAAAACGGATGTCGTGTGAAATAGTAAAGATAAAGACGAATCCGTAAAGGAGAAGAACGCCTTTACCGACCCAAGGCCGCCGTGAAATCATGGCGTCAACCAGCGAAACATTCGGGAACCGCCGCTGCACAGCGTCCATTATCCCCAGGGGAAGAAGAACTGCGATTCCCGCTATTATGTATCCCATCCAGGCATCCTGCCGTGCCGCAAGAATCATCGGAACAGGCGGATGTTTGATCCCTATAGACACCATAAACAGCACGGCGATCATATTCGTTTGCAGTTTGGAAACGTTTTGTTGCATCCGGAAACCTCCTAACGAAAGATACCGTCCATCCAATTCCCCGGTCGCGGGAAATCGGGGCGGCTCGTCATCCAAACCCAGATTAGAATGCTTGCTGTATATAGAACCCCGGCAAACCACCGATTCGCCGCGGAGGCGGATTTATATTCTTTCCACTCCGAAATGAGGGAAAAAACAATCAAGACGACGACCGGGGCTAAATCTTTCATGAGGAAGGTTTCAACTCCTTTGATTTTCGGTCGAGCGATCGAATTAACGCTCCGTCATTTTCCATGTTAACGTTTGACTTAACTTTAATCTTGACTTGGGGAAATTCGGACTCCTCCCAGCGATCGCGCAGGCGGGTCCAGTGGTTTCGGTAACGCCGGTGCACCGCGTCTCCGAAGCCTAGAGCATCCGATTTATGCTTTTGCAAGGCGGCGACGGCGTCTTCGACCAACCGGGTGACCTGTTGCTCCGCCGCAGTCTCCAACAGGGCGCGCCGACGGTAGTCCGTTGTATCAGAATCGGACGTATTTTCGGCAAGGTTCGCCGTCATGGTCAACGAAATGTCCATCTCGATCCGGCCGTTCTTGAGCACCGGCCGAATATGCGACTCGGGCTTAGTCATCTGTAGAACAGCTTTTTTCCGTTCCTCTCCTGGAACCAGTACTTCGATCGCCGGATTCCGCGCTTGACCCATCGCCAACAATAAACCGGTAGCTAAGCGGTCCTCCAGTATGATCGCTAATTTATCATGTTTGAATACAGCAATCCCCGCCAACTCAACGGTAGTCTTTTGGTCCTTTTTCAAATTCGCCGCCGCCGGAATTTTACGGATCGCCGGAGCGATCGGGTCAATCCCTTCGGTCAACAGGGAATACACAAAGATTCGCATGTTAATCGGTTCAAGCGTGGCCATTTGAGCAAGTTCACGAATCATTTCCGCAGGGGTTCTCTCGAGCGGAGCTTCCGCGGTGAGCACTTCCTTGGCTTCGCCCATCGCAACGAGCGGGAACGAACTCAACCGGTTTTGGGGAAACCGGAAAATCGAATCGAATAGAGGAATGACGCCTTGCCGAGCAAGCGAATCACTGACGATCAGCACCCGGCGGTGGGAGAAGTGGAGAATCCGCGAAAGATGCTTCTGTTCCGCCTCCCTTGTGGCGGGGATCGTCCGACCAAAGGCGGATTCTACGTGCCATGCTTTCGAACCCGAACTTCCGCCGCCGCCCTGCGGACCTCCCATTTGTCCGACCGCTGCAATCTGCATCGTACTGCGATAGCCTCCATCTTCCATATCGATGGCGGAGCCAACGATAAAGGCAACGTCGTTGATTTCTTTCCGATCCCAACAACCGGCCAGCAGCACCAGACAAACGATCGAGATACCCATTTTTTTCATGGAGACTTTCCACCATCCTTTGAATCACCGCCTTGCGAGAGCCTTCCGTTCTTCATCCGATTACGGTTACGCGACGAAAAGGACGGACGCCGGCTCATTGCCCACCAAGGGGCGCGAATCAGAATATCTTTCTGATCTCCCTTGCGGAATGGCGCGACCCCGGTGAGGTACGGTACACCAAGAGAGGTCAGTCCGCATAGATGGATCACCGTCCAAACCGTCCCCATGACGACGCCATAAACTCCAAACATGCTGGCAAGCAGCATCAACGGAAATCGAAGCATCCGTACAGTAATCGCCAAATTGAACCTAGGAATCGTAAACGAAGCGATACCCGTTAAAGAAACGACGATCACCACCGGGGCGGACACGATTCCCGCTTCCACGGCGGATTGTCCGATCACCAATGCTCCTAATATGCTGACTGCTTGTCCGATGACTTTCGGTAACCGAATGCCCGCTTCCCGCAGCGCTTCGAACGAAATTTCCATAATCAGCGCCTCGATCAGGGCGGGGAAAGGAATCGCTTCCCGTGCCGCTGCGATGCTGAACACTAAGCTGGTAGGCAACATGTCTTGATGGAACGTCGTCACGGCAATATACAGAGCGGGCAAATACAGCGCAACGAATAAGAAACTGTAACGAAGCCATCGCAACAAATTCCCGATAAAATAACGTTCATAGTAATCTTCGCTAGAATGCATCAACTGCCAAAAGGTGATTGGCCCCGACAGGACAAACGGTGTACCGTCGACCAGAACGATCACGCGTCCTTCCAGCAGCATCGCCGCGGCGGTATCCGGCCGTTCCGTGTACTGAAGCTGCGGAAAGGGGGAAAAGGGATGATCTTCGATAAACTCTTCGATATACCCGCTTTCAAGGATGCCGTCGATTTGAATGGCCCGAATGCGCTCCAACACTTTTTGAACGATTTGCTCATCGGCCACACCTTTTAAATAAGCGACATACACCGTCGTTTTGGTTTGCTCCCCAACGAGGGCCGATACCATCTTTAGCTGAGGTGTTTTCATTTTGAAGCGGAGGAGGGCGGTATTTTTTTGAATATCCTCCGTAAACGCTTCTTTCGGACCGCGGATGCTTACTTCCGTCGTCGACTGCTCGACAGATCGTCTTGAGCCACCCTTGACGTGAACGATAACCGCTTCGGCGCATTGATCCATCAACAGAACGGCGCTGCCTTCCGTTAGCTCGCTGACGATATCGGCCAACCGCGTGAAGGTGGTGGAGGACGGAACAGAGAGAAGACTTTCACTCAGAAGCTTCGCCGGAGACGACTCGTCCCCGAGAGCGGTGGAGGCTTCAATGAACGGGCGAAGGGCATTGTCACTCAATTCCTTCGTTTCCACTAATCCGCCGATATAGATAAGGCACGCTTTCGTTCCGTTTACCACGGTTAGTTGCCGAAAGATCACATCGGCACAATCGGTGAATACGTCCTGCAGCGTTTGAACGTTGCGATCCAATTCGAGGACGAGTTTCCCCGTCGGTATGGCGGCTTCTTTATTGGACATCCTGGATCTTCCCCCGTTAACCCGGCTCATAAGCGCTGTTTGAATTCCGCATCATCGACAACCAAAGTTTGCCACAGCAGGAATTTATTTATGCGCTGTTTCTTGGGGGAAAAAGGTAAAATGAAAAAAACAATAACAAAGGCAATCTTCACGGTGACGCACCACCTGAAGATTGCCTTTGTTTTTTCTACAATTTAAGAATTCCGGTGGTGTGCAGCAGCATCAGGAACACGAGTACCGGAGCGATATACCGACCATGAACAGCCACACCCGGAACCAGCCCGCTTTAAGCCCTGCGGCTTCAACAGCGTTCTTCCAGAAATATCCCACAAAGACGGTAGTAATGAGTCCGCCTATCGGCAACAGAATATTCGATGTGATGAAATCAAGCCAGTCAAAGAAACTTTTCCCGCCCATATCCGTTAGAGCCAACGTGATTCCAAAGGAGAAGGCCGAAGGGAGTCCGACCAGCGGCACCAAGACGCTGATCAGTACTACCGACTTCACCCGTCCCTAGCCCCAACGATCCATGGCGAAGGACACCGGTACTTCAAGCAGTGATACCGCGGAAGTTAACGCCGCTATCGCCAACAGTACGAAGAACAGTCCGCCGAAGAAGGCTCCCAGCGGCATCGCCGAGAATGCGGCGGGGAGCGCCATGAAGACGAGGGACGGACCCGCGATGAACGCATATATCAAGACCCCGGCTCCGATCGCAAGCGTAGCCGCTCCAAGGGACTGACGCTTGTCCACATAAGCTCCATAGGTAAGCGTCCAGCCGGCAACGATGGAAAAGGAGGCGGTGAAGAGTTCGCAAGGGGAGGGGAAGGGACTAGTGCCCCTTAAGATATCGTAGTAGAAAAAAAATCGTATTGAACTCACGGAGATCAAGGGGCCGGCCAGGGGCACTTTCCAACCCTTATAACTCCGAAAAGATGCAAATCTGCAGGCATTTTAGGCAGATCACCAGATGGATTCGAAAAAAGATGCAAATCTGCAGGCGTTTCTGGCGATTTTAGAGAACCGAGCCGATTTTGTCGAAAATTCCTGCAGAATTGCAGGAATTTTGAAAATTTTGGCCCCCAACAAGAAAAAACATGCGCATATGCAGGAATTTTATGTTTTCAAGGATGACTGGCGGGGCACTAGAGCTTGCGTTCCTGGCGGCCGTCTTATCGAGACAGTCGAATCGCAGGCATAGTGTCGTCGTCGGTCAAAATCGGCTTCACTTAGAAAAGCTAGGGGAGATCAAATAAAGAGATGGAGGAGTGAAAAATAAAAACCTGATAGTTTATCAGGTTTGTGGATTGCATAAATGTAAGCTCAATGTTATAATCAGAGCGCAAGTCTTTTATTTATTGTTACATGTACCGCATTTTACATCTTAATAGTATCATGGCGGCAAACTCGTGTCAACTGTTTTTTTCTCAAATCGATGGTTAGGAGAGATGTTCAATGAGTTCTATTGTTCTAGGCTTTCAGGAAATGGATAAAACACAGCATTCGCTCGTCGGAGGAAAAGGGTTGAATTTGGGGGAACTATCCAAAATCCAAGGAATACGCGTGCCGGAAGGATTTTGTGTTACAACCGCGGGATATCGACAAGCCATTGAACATAATGAAACGTATCATGCATTATTGAATCGACTAGCCACGCTAAAAGAAGAAGATCGAGAGCAAATTGGTGAAATCAGCAGGAAGATCAGGGAAACGCTGATGGAAGTAGAAATTCCTTCCGATGTTGTGAAAACAGTTACTCACTATCTCTCCCGGTTTGGCGAGGAACATGCTTATGCCGTGCGTTCTAGCGCGACTGCCGAAGATTTGCCGCATGCCTCTTTTGCCGGTCAACAAGACACCTATTTAAATATCGTCGGCGTCGATGCCATCATGCAGCATATCCGCAAATGTTGGGCCTCCCTGTTTACGGAGCGCGCGGTTATCTACCGGATGCAAAACGCATTCGACCACCGTCAAGTTTATTTATCCGTTATCGTTCAAAGGATGGTTTTCCCGCAGGCTTCAGGGATTTTATTTACCGCTGATCCGATGACCGGAAACCGAAAGCTGCTATCGATCGATGCCAGTTTTGGACTTGGCGAAGCGTTGGTCTCCGGCTTGGTATCTGCCGATGGTTATAAAGTACGGGAAGGGGAAATCATCGAGAAGAGGATAGCTACCAAAACATTGGCGATCTATGGACGGAAAGAAGGCGGGACGGAGACCCGGCAGATCGATTCCGATCAGCAGAAGACTCAAACGCTTACTGAAGAACAAATTTTACAACTGGCACGCATCGGAAGACAGATCGAAGCTTATTTCGGCCAGCCGCAAGATATTGAATGGTGTTTGGCTGACGGCACTTTTTATATTGTCCAGAGCCGTCCAATCACGACTTTATACCCGATCCCTGAAGCGAATGATCAAGAAAATCACGTTTATCTATCCGTTGCTCATCAACAAATGATGACAGATCCCATTAAACCATTGGGATTGTCTTTTTATCTGTTAATTACTCCCGCGCCTATGCGTAAAGCCGGTGGAAGGTTATTTGTCGACGTTGCACCTATGCTGGCTTCACCTGCCGGTAGAGAAACTTTAGTAAATACCCTCGGACAATCCGATCCGCTCACAAAAGACGCACTCATGACCATAGTAGAGCGAAATTTTATAAAATTGTTACCAAATAATCAAACAGCACCGGTTCCGGGCAAAAGCAACACAGATATGCTGACCCAACTCGAAAACAATCCGACCATCGTTTCCGAGTTGATTAAGCGTACTCAAACATCTATTGAAGAGTTAAAGCAAAACATCCAAACGAAATCTGGATCTGATTTGTTTGATTTTATCCTGGATGATATCCAGCAGCAATTAAAGAAGATTTTATTTGATCCGCAAAGTACGGCTGTGTTTATGTCTGCTATGGAGGCTTCCTCATGGATCAATGAAAACATGTACAAATGGTTGGGCGAAAAAAACGCGGCAGATACGGTTTCTCAATCCGTGCCAAACAATATTACTTCGGAAATGGGGTTGGCATTATTGGATGTCGCGGATGTGATTCGCCCTTATCCGGAAGTCATAAATTATTTAGAACAAGCAAAAGAGGATGACTTTTGGGGAGAACTGGTTAAGTTTAAGGGCGGACAGGAAACCCGTGATGCGATCTATGATTATCTCGGCAAATACGGAATGCGGTGTACCGGAGAGATCGATATTACGAGAACTCGATGGAGCGAAAAACCAATCACTCTCGTCCCGATGATTCTTGGCAACATCAAAAACTTTGAGCCAAATGCCAGCAGTCGGAAATTTGAACAAGGGCGGAAGGAAGCTTTGGCAAAAGAACAAGAGTTATTGGAACGATTGAAGGCATTGCCTGATGGCGAACAAAAGGCTAAAGAAACCAAACGAATGATCGATCTGATTCGAAATTTCATTGGGTATAGGGAGTATCCCAAATACGGTTATGTTAGCCGCTACTTCGTTTATAAGCAGGCTTTACTGAAAGAAGCCGAGCGACTCGTGCAATTCGGCGTTATTCGTGAACAAGAAGATATCTACTATCTGACTTTTGAGGAACTTCATGAAGTCGTGCGCACCAATCAATTGGATTACCGGATCATCAGCAAACGAAAAGACGAGTACAAATTATATGAAAAACTAACTCCGCCGCGCGTTATTACTTCTGATGGCGAAATCATTACAGGCAGGTACAAACGGGAACATCTCCCCGCCGGAGCCATTGCGGGTCTAGCTGTTTCTTCCGGAGTGATAGAGGGGCGGGCACGTGTCATCTTAAACATGGAAGATGCTGATCTGGAAGATGGAGATATATTGGTCACCGCCTTTACCGATCCCAGCTGGACACCGCTGTTTGTATCCATCAAAGGCCTGGTCACCGAGGTTGGGGGACTGATGACTCATGGCGCGGTTATTGCACGTGAATATGGCTTACCCGCCGTTGTTGGAGTGGAGAATGCCACAAAACTGATCAAGGACGGGCAACGGATTCGCGTGCATGGAACGGAAGGGTATATCGAAATATTGTAATGGGTTGATTGTGCGATGAACCCGACGGCGCATAGGATAGATAAGAAGGATATTTTCAACTTAAGTGCTCAGAATAGTTGCACTAGGCAGGGAGGACCTAAGGATTCGATATACCAACTTTCACTGTTTGTGTTTCTAATTCCTCACATGGGTAATAACTCATAATGAGCACTAACCGATTGCAGATATCTGAAATCATTAAAAATAGAAAGGCGTGATCACGTGTATCAAAAGTATTCTACTTTCATGAAAATCTCGATTTTCGTCATGGTTCTATCGCTTACAGCTTGCTCAGGAGCAACTGAACCTTCCGCCAGCCCTGAAACTTCAACACCGGCTAATGAATCGGCCACGGCTCCTGCGGCTGAGAACGAGAAAGCTCCCCTTCCCGAAGTGACGCGTCCCCAGACCGAAACATTTGATTTGATGACTGGTGAGGGCAACCAATCACACACGGCCACTTTGCATCAAGGTGAGGGCTTTTCTTTATATGTATTCGAAAAGTTTGCATTCGACGCTGCCGAAGGACGTCTGTTTCTTAGCAGCAATCCGGAATACGATGTCAAAATCGGATCGCTACCTGCAAATTATGATCTAAAGCAGCTCGAAACTGCAGGAAAGGCGGAATTGGAAAAGTTCGGCGAAGTATCCGATTTTAGTGGTGAGCTTGTCGAGCATCCCCTGGGTTCCGCCGAGATCTATCTTCAAGCCTCGAGTGGTGAAGGGATTCGCGATTATATCGTGTGGAAGTCGGAAACAGGTGACGCGTTCCTGTTCCGTCTTCGCAATCCAAAAGGTGAGGAAGCTTCGGATTTTGCCGGTCCGGTCCTCGTTTCGTTATCTACGGTTCAAAGGGATTCAAAATGAATGAGGTTCTCGTGCCGATTCAATTTCTCCATCCAGACAACGAGAACTTTGCTAAAGGGACATCCGAGGGTACCCAAAAGCATCCTACTTTATCAAACATAACCGGGCGGGGGACGCCTTAAAGTTGTCAAATGAGAAGAACATATAGATATTGAAAGCCGGAGAAGTTGCGGCTTTTTTGTTTTAGGTCGTTAAGTATACGGAATCCCATGAATAGGATGGGCTCATTAACAAATAATAAGTCAATACATAACAGCCAATCCATTTCCTTTCATAATACTAGCGGTGCTATGTAAAGAACATTAGCGCACAAGGGGGAATTTCATTGTTTCGTTGGATAATTCGCAAAATGACGAATGGTGTAATGGACACCATGGTGGACCATTATATGAAGCGTATGATGCAAGATCCATATACGGAAAATGTGTTTTCCATGTTTACAATTATGCAAAAGCTGACGCCGCAGGTGATCATTGAAGCCGGGATACGGGCGGAAAGCGGAAAAGCAATCAAACGTACTTTGGGAAGTCCGATTGTGTTGTCGGACTGGCAGAAAATTTTGCTTAACCCCGTTCATATGTTCCGCTTGCCCACGCAAGACGACGTACAAATCCAAACAGGCGTCACTATTGGTCCTCAAGCGAAAAAGCCACTACATCTGGAAATTCCTATTCTCATCAGCGGCATGTCTTATGGTGGAGCCCTAAGTTTGAAGGTGAAGGTCGCTTTGGCTCGCGGTGCCAGTAAAGCCGGTACGGCAACCAACTCAGGAGAAGCCCCTTTAATCGAAGAGGAGCGAAGGGAAGCCAAGTTTTTCATCGGCCAGTATCATCGCGGCGGATGGATGAACAACGATGAATCTCTCCGGCAATTGGACGCTATAGAAATCCAGCTCGGTCAAGGAGCTCTTGCGGCCGCCCCGAAATCGATGGGATCGCACCAGATTGAGCAGGATTTGCGGATCGCCAAAAAACTGGAACCCGGCGAAAATGCCGTCATTCATTCCCGTATCTTGGGAGTAAACAAAACGGAGGACATTATTTCACTGGTACAGAACTTGAAAAGCAAATACGGAGTGCCGGTAGGCATTAAAATCTGTGCGACTCATTTTATGGAACGGGAGTTGGAGGTGGCCGTTCAAGCGAAAGTCGATTATTTTGTCGTGGATGGTGCGGAAGCAGGAACGCAGGGAGGTCCGACAACACTTCTGGATGACGTCGGGCTGCCAACGTTATTTGCGTTGGCAAGAACGGTTCAATATTTGGAAGAACGCGGAGTCAAACAAAGCATTTCCGTCATCGCTAGTGGGGGGTTAACGACTCCGGGGCACTTTCTCAAAGCAATGGCATTAGGGGCGGACGCGGTCTACATCGGTTCAATCGCCCTGATAGCCCTACTTCAGACGCAAATGGCGGAGGCGCTGTCGACCGCCCCCCCGCCGCAAATCCCTTTATATTTGGGAAAGTTCAAAGAAGATTTGGACGTTGAAAAGGGTGCTGAACATTTGGCCAATTTCCTCAAGTCGTCCGTCGAAGAAATGAAATTAGTCGCTTACGTCCTTGGCAAAACGGATTTGGCACAAATCAACAAAATGGATCTGGTTACAGTGGACCGGGAATTAGCCCAAGTATTGCAGATCGATTATGCCGGTTTCCCTCCGGGTAAGCAAAAACCCGCCCCAGGAACTAACTTATAATCTGATTATTATATGTTTGTTTTAGATAAAGCAAGCTGATCTTCAGGCAGCGCTTTCGTTGTACCGTCGTGATTAAGAACACTTCGCCATGAATAATGCGGTTCATATCCAAGAATATTCCTGGCCTTATCTATTGCCATCAGCGTCTCATGTCCCTGCACCTCTCTCTTTAAGGACACATTGGGAAAAAATCGTTTGACCAAATCCTGGCTAAGATCCGGCATGATGGTGTCCGGAGCTGTGATATGGAATACCTGATTACCTAAATTGTCCTTCTCTATTGCAAGAAGACAGGCCTTAGCTGCATCTCTAACATCACAATAGGCCCAGGCGTTTTTCTTTTGAATATCCTTTTGTTCATCATTCCAATGCATGATCGGGATTTTTTCATATTCATCAGGTTCATACATATTCGCAAAGCGCAGGGTGACGAGCTGTTGATTCGTAAGTTTGTGATACATGCCAGTTAGGTATTCGGTCAGAAGCTTCGCCATGGCATACGATGACTTTGCTGTAGTTGGATGCTCCTCATCAACAGGAAGGTAATCAAGTTGTTCCGGAACAAAAGGATAGCCCAAAACCGTTTCGCTTGATGCCCATACCAGCTTGGGGATTTTAAAATCTTTACATGCTTCAAGGATATTAAAGTTAACCAGCATATTATTCTCGAATATCGCCTGGGGGGTATTCCTTACATCGGTTGGGATGTTCCCAAGATGGACAACGGCATCTTTTCCCATCAAAAGCTGACAGACTTGACCATAATCACGTAACTCCGCTTGAATAAAATTTTTTGATGCAGATTCCTCCCTTAATAATCGATCTGTGGCTATAACATCATGACCGGCTTCCATTATGGTTCTTACCGCCCATCGGCCGATTTTTCCGGCTGCTCCTGTCACCACTACTTTCATCGTGCTCCACCCCTTATTCATATTTCCGGTCCAGAGTTGACCTGAGATCCTTGTTAGATTTCCCGTTACTTTCCGGTTTTATTACTCTGCAGATCCGCAGCATTTTCTATTCACTTTTGGCGTAAAGCCTGGCACGGTTTTCCGGAATACGATGCCAAAGTTAAACAATGTTGACAATCTCAAAATTCGTGCTATATTTAAACCGTCGGTCGGTTTATTTAATGGAGGTAAAACATGTCAAGATCAAACGATAAATATGAGAATAAAAGAAATGAACTTTCAAAAGAAATATTTGATATTTTTATCAAGTATGGATACGAAAACACAACGCTTTCTTTAATTGTAAAGGAACTTAATATCTCAAAAGGAGCGTTTTATCATTATTTTGCTACCAAGGAAGCATGCGCTGACGCGGCTGTATCATTGTATGCAAAAGATTGTTATCAGAAGGTTACTGGACAGATTAATGGAAAATTACCGGCAGAGGTCAACCTTAAAAATCTAATTATTTCTTGTATTGAATTATTCAAAGAAAATGAGATGAAGTTGGAAAGTATAAATACTACATCTAACGCAATTTTCCATCAAAAATTAATGGTAGCATTGGTTAAAACATTAGCTCCTTTATATGCAAAAATTATCGAACAGGGTATTCAGGAAAAAATATTTGAAACAGAGCATCCACTTGAGACAGCAGAGATGATCCTCACGTTAACGAACTTCTATTTTGATGCGGATTTGTTTGGCTGGGAGCCGAAAGAGATGCCCACCAAATTAAAAGCTTTCGATAACTTCCTTACAAACGCTCTGAAAGCAAAGCCAGGGTTGCTTTCTTTTCTTCACCATTTTGAATAGAGGAGTATTACTATGAACGTATTAATCGTCGGCACCGGCGTGATCGGATCGCTTTATGGATGTGCCTTGTCCCAAAAACACCATGTGTTTCACTATGTCCGTCAGGAGAAGCTGGCACTTTTGAACAAAAATAAAATCACCTTTGATTTTATTGACGAGCGTCAGGATAAAAAACATCAGAATACAACCGGCAGTTATACATATCACTGTGTTGATGATGCGAAGGGCAACTATGATTTAATTATAGTTCCTGTAAAAACCATTCAGCTACCAGAAGTTCTGCGTACACTGGCAGCACAGGTTCCGAATGCAAATTACCTTCTTATGACATTGGATTGGAACATGAGCAGCGAATATGACAAAATACTCGGCAAGAACCATTATGTTGTGGGATACGCAGGCGGAGGCGGGACTTTCCGTGGAAATCAGCTCTGGGCCAATTTAGGAGACGATATGATGCTTGGGGCAGTCTATCCGGAACAGCAGTCGCTTCTAAACAATGTGTCCGAACTGTTTAAAAGCTGTGGTATTATACCTCAAATAGAAGAAAATCCGTTGCATTGGTTATGGGTGCATAATGTTGGATCGGCTCCATTAGGTGCGGCTCTTGCAAAGTATCGCGATATCAATACATTGCTGAGTGATAAGCGGCTTATTAAAACGTCGTTTAAAGCTATGCGGGAATGCTACAAAATTTGTGAAAAACGGGGGGTCAACTTAAAAAAGTATGGGGAGGTAAAAATGATCTCACTTCCACTATTCTTATTGTACCCGATGTTTCGATTAAATTTTACTAAAAATCCTGTAATGCAAAGATATACTGCCCATGCGGTAGATAGCATTGATGAAATGGTGCAGAATTTTAAAGAGATTTTTGAAACCGGCTTAGGATTAGGCATTAATATGCCAAACATGCAATTTCTAATGAATATTGTTTCATCTATGGACAATTCAAAGAATTAAGTTAAGTGCGGCCGCCCCTGATATTTCGAGGGGCCGATCATATGCTTGTCTTAACTCATGCGGAACAACTAGCAAATTGCATCCAACATTTTAACACCGCTGCCTATTTGAGAGTCATTGAAAAGGCGCAGTATACCAACATGGCCGCCATGATTATTTTAAATGGATGTCATAACGTACCAAGAGTTTTTGGAAGAGCGAGCCAAGCAGGTTCCAGCTGAAGGTGCTTATAAACCCTACCGTTCCCAAAAGTAAAGAGAACGAAAGATAATGTAAGTAAGAGGTTGAATAGGGAACAATGAAGGTTGCTGTTACCGTTACTCCCATAAGAACGCCTTTTGGATTTATAAACTGTAAGATGAGGCCTGTAAGGAAAACGTTTCCCATTCCGGTATCGTTTTCCTTATCCCGGGTGGAAATCATATTGTGTTTCAACTCAGTGCGGTTGTGAGTATGGGTGCAAGTTTTGCGCCACCGGTACGATCGGACTGAAAAGAAATTTGACGCCCGACGAAATTACCGATCAATTGCTATATTTTCACTTGAACAGTCACAGCTTGGACAGCGTCTCCTTTATGGGGATGGGGGAGGCGCTCGCTAACCCGCATATTTATGATGCTTTGAACATCTTGACCGACTATAATCTTTTGTGCAATTACCTTATTTCCTTCTGCAACAACATACTTCATTTCGGGGTCCCGCCAACATTTTAACGAAAATATACGCTGAGCCTTCGGAGGTGACCGACTTAGCGTTTTTTCTTACTCTAGGCTAAAGCAATCCTGACCTGACGATCTCAGATGACCACAGTAGTTGGTGGTTAGTACAAACTCCTAAAGATACCGTCGGTACAATTCTTTTCGCCGTTCTCCACGAAGCTGAGCATCAATCTGTGTGGTGGATGCTTTTTCGTGCCCAAGCATTCCCTGGATAAACTCCAGCGGTGCACCGTATAACTGACAGGCGAGGAACACAATGATTCAGCTTTTATCGTATGATACGGTTCAGCTTAACGGTCATATCGGCGAAAGGCGATAGGACCAGCCGCGGCCAGCTCCTTCGTTGATTATAAGAAACATTTTTGATTTTATAAGTAGCTTAATTCATATAATGCTCTGGCTTAGAAGGCTGTCGCTTTGATTAAATCATCGATTTCTATAAATTCATCATTTTGGTGAGAGCTATTTTCCTTACCTGGGAACAGCGCACCATAAGCCACAGCATTTTTTAATAACGATGCATACGTTGCCCCGCCTGATGTTAAAAGCGCGGGTTCATCCCCTGTAATTGATTGATAAGCCGATTGTAGTGCTTTAATCATGGGATGATTGGCGGGGATATAATGCGTACTCATTGTCCGGATATCCTCGTTAGTTCGACTATTTATTTTTCCTTCGTCTTTCAGTACGTTTTTATACTTAAAAAATGGTAATAATAATTTTATGTTACAACATTCCCCTTATTGAAAAGAGTCTTGTTATGAGCCACTTCTGGTCTAATACCATCTGGTATTTGTTATTAGGTGTCACAACCATAATTCAAGTCGTCTATACTTTGTACCTTTCGGAAAACCGCTGCAGAACCTTTGCGTTCTATTTGACTCTTGTCGGCCTTCCTCTATATTTCGAAACATTTATCCTTATTTTCCTAGATGCATATGTATATTACCCAAAGATTATCCGCAGTCCAAACCTTGATCCCTTTAATGATGTGTTAGTGGGCAACCTGTTCTCGCAGACCGCTGTGGCAGCATCTGCGTTGTTATTGGCGGTTCGCCAAAAGCTGTTTTCTTGGTATGTGGTTGTTGCCTTCCTTTACTGTGTAGTGGAAGAATTCTTTAAGGCGTTGGGTATATACAGTCAACATTGGTGGAAAACCTGGATGACATTCATTGGACTGCTCCTGATGTTTGTCATTACGAAATGGATGTACTCCCGCTTAGTCCAGGGGCTTCGAACGATATACTACTATGGCTATATCATATTTGGAATGTTCCCAGTCTGTACTGTACTCTTTTTATGGGGTGTACTCGACTTGTCCGGCCTTATGCGATTTAAGGCAACTTTGCTTTCTAACCCCAAAATAAGCCGGTACGGTCTATATCTAGTCTTTTTTACCATCTCATATCCAATTATGGTATGGGGGTACTTCCGGCAACATTGGATATGGAAAGCAGCAGTCTTTGCCGTTGTAGGTGCTACTATATATTTAGGGTATCTATGTCATTTGTTAATCTTTCGAGAAGGTTGGTTCATACCAATAAGTATCCTCATGATCCTTTGGATATACGTTTCGGTATGGATATTAGATAGCTTATACAGAGGACAATTCTAAAGGGTAAATCAAAGCCAAAGCCTGTCTCAACCGTTCAGATCGGTCATTTGTCTGCGTCGGCCAAAACGGACGAGTTAGCATCTTCCATAAAATGGATGATGCAGAGATAATGAGAAAGTGCAAGTGGCTTTTTCAACCTGTTACAAAGAAATCCCGAAAAGAATTCATCTAACTTACTACTACCCATTTAATAATCCTCTGAATGAAGTATTTGATTCAAAGTTCTTGACTATGACGTTGGGTCATAGTGCATAATTCTCCCTATAAACTACTTGGGGTGGGAGAAATGAATATAAAATCACTGCGTTCAGATCAAATTTATCAAAAAATAGCCCAGGCTTCGCCCGAGGAAAAGCTTGAATTGTTCAGAAACGAAATGATGGCTCCCTTTATGAAACAATGGCAAATTCAACAGATCCGTTTTAGAGCTGAAAAGGCGAATGGTTTTGACGTTATTACGTTTAATAGTATGATGCATCGATCCCCAGATCAGATCAACCAGCAGATTCTACGCGAGGTGGAGTTGATTTCGTCAGATTCTTTTTGGCTAGAATGTGAGGAAACTGTTAAGAAAAGCCTACAACTATTTATTGAACATGAAATAAACCTCCCCGTATCCGACTATTTGTTTACCATTCAACTTGGGAATCCGGAAAACCGTTCCTTAACCATAAACGAGGGATATAGCGGCTTTGGGGGCATTCCCGGGTTTATCTGGGGCACAATCTTGCCAAATGAGTACACGATTCCTCGAATGAAGGCTGCGCTGGCGCACGAATGCAACCATAATGTGAGGTATCAATTTATTCAGTGGGATCACACCGTTAATTTGGGCGAACTAATTGTAAGTGAAGGATTGGCCGAAAACTATGCTACGTTCCTGTTTGGAGAAGAATTGCTCGGCCCTTGGGTAACGAAAACAAACGCAGAAACACTTAACAGGCGCATAAAGCCTGTGCTTAAAGAGCAATTGCAATTAACCGGGTTTGATAAATTTGCTCCGTATCTTTACGGTGACGAGATCGCAAAACTTCGAAACTTTAAACCAGTCAATATGCCTTATAGCGCTGGCTACGCTTGCGGATATTATTTAATCCGATATTATTTAAGAAAAACAGGAAGAACGATCTTTGAGGCCACAGTAACCCCTGCCGCTCAAATACTAGACGAGGTAAAAGGATTTTGGGATGAAGAAACCATTATTAGCTGTTAAAGATATTGTTCAGATTACGGGCATTACAGCTCGGACCCTGCATTATTACGATAGAATTCATTTATTTAAACCGACACATCTGACGGAAAAAGGGTATCGCCTATATGATCGAAGCAGTCTGGGAACGCTTCAGACGATTTTGCTATTCAAGGAATTGGATTTTTCCTTGAAAGAGATTGCGGACATTTTAAAGCTGACCAAACAAGAACAGAAACTAATATTAAAGAAGAAGAGACAAACCCTATTATCGAAAAAACAAAGACTAGAAACCATCATGATAGCCCTCGACGAATACGTTTCGGGGAAGGACATTAGTCAGTTGCAAATCTTTAACAATTCTTCCGTTTTGCCATTGAAAGAACAATACGCAAATGAGGCAAAATTCATTTATGGTGAAACAGAAACGTATAAAGAGTTTAATGAAACGTTGGAAAAATTATCTTCAGAGGATCAAGAGGAACGCTTTCAATCTATGGAGGAAATATTCAAACAAATGGCGGCTTGTATCGATCAGGATCCTGCCTCCGATGAAGTGCAGCGACTCATCGAGGAGTGGAAAGAAAATCTAAGTCAATTCATGACTTGTGATGCAGAGTTACTGGCTTGCATTGCCCATACCTACAAATTCGATGCACGATTTAAAAACTATTTTAATCAGTATGGCAGTGAGGATTTAGCGGATTTTCTTTACAGTGCGATTTTGTATCATATCAATCGGTAAAATTATAACCTCCCGTCTAGGAGCTAATTAAAATATAGCTTCTAGACGGGAGGTTTTGTTATGAAAATGAGCTCTGGATGAGGGAATAGATGAGTATATTTATAGTCGACCTTTCGTCGTTGTCATCTTTTCAAATATGATGTTTATGTATAATTGCGGGTTTAACCTTATTAACAGTGGAATGGAGGGCTTCATAATGAGCGAATTAAAAGCCGCAACACTGACACAGATTTTAAGCAATATGCTCGGTACAAAAATAGTCAGCGCCGATTTTCAAACCAAATCATTGCATGGCGGTACAGTGGGGGATGTACAGGTTGTAACGGGCTATGCCAAAACCACGGATGGCGGGGATTTTCCCTATAAAATCGTTTTAAAGACGCAAAAGAAATGGAAGCGCTACGGTGATCCCGATTCCTGGCGTAGGGAATATGACTTCTATAAATCCAATTTAGGCGTTCTGTTTTCAGAATCATTCCGTTGGCCTGAATGTTATCACGCTGAAATGAACGAAGAACAAAACGAAACGCAGATTTGGATGGAATATATCGATGGCATATCCGGTTTAGACTTGACCGGCGATATGTATGAACGCGCAGCCGAGGAACTAGGGCGGTTCCAAGGCAAGTTATATGCCGAGCAGCCAGTGGTTTTACAGAGCTTGACCAACCTGAGCAACGTGAATTATATGAAGAACTTCTATCTTCATTATGGGTCATGGAATCGAGTGTACGATTATATACGCTCCGACGATTGCGAAATCCCGAAACACTTGTGTAACATGCTCATCGACATTGATGAACAAGCAGATGAAATATTCAACCGTATTGAAAAGCTGCCGATCGTGCTGTGTCACAGGGATTTTTGGGTGGCAAACCTATTCTATTCAGACGGTAAAACCATACTCCTGGACTGGGATACCGCGGGATGGGGTTATTTGGGTGAAGATGTCGCAAGTTTGATCGCGGATGAAGCCGATATTGAACACATGGTTGAATATTACCATAGATGTATCCCGGCGTATTACAAGGGCTTTTCGGAATACGCGGACGTTTCACACCTAACGGATAACTGCGTTTATGAGATGATTCTACTCTTGTTCGGATACAGGCTTGTAGAGTGGTTTATGGACGCAGGATCGGGAAACCACCCCCAAGAACAAAACGATGAAAGAACGCTGCACATCAACACTCTGCAAAAAATCTATGAGATGAGGAATTAGCAGGAAATTCCCTGCTTATCCTCCTAATCAGGAATGGGGGGCCCAATGATGAATTCGAAATTAATCCTGATTGAGGGGTTACCGGGATTCGGGAAAACAACAACCGCTCAATTGGTTCATGAAATACTTACAGAGATGAACATGAAATCGCAGCTATTCTTGGAAGGAAATCCAGAACATCCCGCTGATTACGAGGGAGTCGCCTTTTTTCAGAAATGTGAATTCGATGAGCTATTAAGTACCCATATAAATTTCAAGGACTTGTTAAGTCATCATGTGATAAAACAAAATAACCATTACTTCCTGCAATATCGAAAAATAAAGAATGAGTATGGGGCAGATTTTCCAGATGAATTGCTGCACGCCGTTGCCAAAAACGATGTATATGAATTGCCGTTGGATCAAAACAGGAAGCGGATTGTAGAAAGATGGAAGAAGTTTACGGAAAATGCTTTGAATGGTTCGGAAACGTTTGTTTTTGATTGCTGTTTTATACAAAACCCTGTAACCATGGGGATGATTAAATATGGAGCAAAAAAGGAAGACGTTATAAGTTACGTTACAGAACTCGCAACCATCGTTGAGCGGCTAAATCCATTGTTGATTTACATAGAACAAAACGATCTTGATCTTTCTTTCAGAAGGGCTGTAAAGGAAAGGCCTAAAGAATGGTCAGAGGGATTTATTGAATATTATACAAACCAAGGGTACGGAAAAAAGCATAATTACAAAGGGTTAGGAGGAACTTTGCGGGTTCTTGAAGCTAGGAGGGAATGGGAAGAAGAAATTTTTAACGGCTTAACCATAGCCAAGAAAAAAGTGAATAACTCTTTATATGATTTAAGCGAGTATAAGTATGGTTTGGTGGGGATTTTATCGGAATATATCAACTCATAAAACAGTGAATTTCGAAAAAACCGCATTTCCCCAGTACCTGCACCACTCGGTTGCCATATTATATCTATAGCTCCTCACTGACCAGGAAGGGAGATGAATAGATGACATTTCCTCTTTATATTGTTGCAGGAACTAGCGGTTCAGGGAAATCGACAGCTGTAAAGGTAGTACGTAAAATAATGGGTTCTGGCTTCAATGTTTATGATATGGACACGATCATTGTCGATGGAAATTTCCAGACGGCTTGCCAACTGTGGCTCAGGATTGCATATGCAAACTCATTAAGCGGGAATACGACCATTTTATTTGGAGCCGTTCCTTATCCGTACGATGTAAATATATGTGATCATTTTCATTTCTTTCATCCAGTCCACTATTTACTGCTCCATTGCAATAGCTCCTGCCGAACTGAACGATTGCAGAAACGCGGCAAATGGACGAAACAGGGGATAGAGGGTACGAATATTTACGCGGATCAACTGTATAAAAATTATTTTTACGCAAACTTACCGATCATAGACACTACGAATATACCACCTGCACAAGTGGCGAACCAAATCAAGGAATGGATATTAACGAAGAAGCATAGCTGAGAATACTTTATTGGGCCACGCTGGATGATTACCGCAAATGGACAGGCCGCGTCCCGAACAATCACGCAACGGAAAGTCGCATCCGTTATGCTTGCAAAACCGGCGGGATCGAAAACTCCACTTGGGTGAAACATTCGAAACAAGGTAAGTTATAAGGTTCAATGAGCTATAGAAACGGACTAGCGTTCGACCATACGCTAGTCCGTTTCTGCTTGCATCGAGCCGCAAAATAAACCCAACCGCATGATTATTGTATATTGACAAAAAGGAACAAGACCGATTAGAATCGGAACGGTATGTTCAGTACGGGGCAACTGCGTTAGTGGAAAACGACAGGAACCTATAGAAACCATGGAAAGCCGCATACGTTGCGGTCTTTTTGTTTTAGGTCGGAGATTTTGCCAAAACAAAAACATTGGAAAAAATGTAAAGTAATCATTCAGACATCAGAGAGAGAAGAGGGGATTCATTATGAAAAGTGGTCTGGTCAACGCGATTATCGCGTATATCATGTGGGGGGTTCTCCCGCTTTATTGGAAGTTGTTCGACAATGTGCCGGCAGGCGAAATACTGTCACATCGGGTTGTCTGGTCGTTCGTCTTCATGGGTATTCTCGTCGCAGTCCAGCGTCGCTGGGGTGACATGAAGCGGATTGCCGCCAGCCGCTCGCTCCTGCTGTCGCTCGCCGCCAGCGGCCTGTTGATCGCCGCTAACTGGCTCATCTTCATCTGGGCGGTCAACAGCGGCCATGTTGTCGAGACAAGTCTCGGCTATTACTTGAACCCGCTGCTGAACGTACTGCTGGCGGTCGTCTTCCTTCGTGAGAAGCCAAGCCGCGGCCAATGGCTCGCGATTGCCATCGCTGGCGTTGCGGTGCTCATCATCGCCATCGACTACGGACGGTTCCCGTGGGTCGCGATCTCACTGGCCGTTTCGTTTGGCTTGTACGGCCTCGCGAAAAAGAAGATCGTACAAGACGCTTCTGTAGGCTTATTGTCGGAGACGGCTGTAATCCTGCCCGTCGCGCTCGCCTATTGGATTTATTTGGCCGCCGCGGGAAAGACGACGGCATGGTCGCTACCTGCGTCCACGTTCATCGAACTGCTTCTCTCCGGCGTGGTCACGGCGCTGCCTCTGCTCTTCTTTGCGCGGGCGGCCGCCCGGATGTCGCTGTCCGCGTTAGGCTTCGTACAATACATCGGGCCAACGATAATGCTTGTACTGAGCGTATTCGTGTTCAAGGAATCGGTCTCGCCGGTTCTGCTTATCGGGTTTGCGCTCATCTGGACCGCGCTCTTCGTATACGCTGCGGCATCGGTTCGCAGCTTAAAACTCGCAAAGGCGAGCTGACGGCAAAGGCGCCGTCATAACGGCCATTTCCGTCCAATGGGGCGGAGATGGCCGTTTTCCGTTCGTGGATGTCATCGTCGAACCGATAGCTTGTTATGTTAATAAGGGAAGCATTCAGAGACTTGTTGCGGAGTAAAGGATTTGATTCGATGACCATCAAGGATATCGCACAGAGAGCAACGATGAATTGCACCACCTTTTATGCCCATTATGAATCGAACGCGAGGTTTGCCTAATCCTCCAGGAAAAGGTAATGTTAAGTTGATTCCAATAAAGGTGTGAGGGGCAAAAATGATGCAAAGGGCGGTTTGGTGTTATGTTAAATCGGTTTAGCTGGAAAGAAAACGAGGTATATTTTATACCTGTTACTGAATCTGTTTCAACAGTCATTCAATTGCTGAAGAAGCCATATATTATTCTGTTTAACGCCTTTTCGCAAAATTCTATCACCGCTTGGGACAAGGTCAAATTACAGGATATTCAAGAATTTCGAGTTATCCGAGTGCTGCATTCGGCGGTGAAGCAGACCGCAACGCAAAAATTGAAAGATACCGCGATTGTCCCCACAACAGATGTGGATTTACCGAAACATTTTATCAGTCAAGATTTTGGAAATCACCCGGATTCATTTTCTCCTCGATTCAATTTGGTGTCTATCGATCCCGACACCGGCGATCTGGGAATGGGCAATCCGATTGTGGAAGCGGATATCTATCCCGCGAAATCGCTTGAACGATTAGAGCCTTATGAATTAACGGCATTGCATACGGCCAAAGATTTGATGAATAGGCTTTACTGGTCATACTCCATAAAATTTGGTCTGGATAAATATAAGGAGTGCTACCTGAATCGCATCATCCCCATTCCTGTCGACGAATGGGAGCAAGAGTACCTAAATGCTGGAGGGTATTCAATATGAAAGTAAGCATTCAAGGTTTGGTTTCGTCGGGAACCCCGGAAGCAATCCATCCGTGATCCCGCGCCCAAAGTTCCGGCAGGTTCCCATTCCGTGCATTGAGGGACAAGGTTTGGCTTCAAATTCAGGTCTGCGCGGCACACGTCTTGATCGTAGTAGAAGCCGAAAAACAGCCGATAGACAACCGAGGAACGATTGCTCCCGGTTTGGTTCTCCAATGGTTACGCTTTCTATGATTATTTTGACCAAATCCTGTACAACGTTGACGACGATGTAGTGGTTCCTGTTCAGAACGGGAAACTGTTGTCGCAAGGAAAAATGGCAACGGCGCAAACCGCATCCGAAACCAAGCCGGCAAGTTATGCGAATGATGGCAGCTACCAAACCGAGTGGACCGCCACAAGCAGCTCCTGGCCCCACTGGAGGACAGTAGGGGACAGCCCATTCATACATTTCGACTGATTAAAGCCCTCCTCATTTGGAGGGCTTTAACTTGACGTATTCACTATTGGTTGAGGTCAGTCATCCTTATATAAATTGAATTGCATTTTTTTGAACGATCGGTCGTTAAATTATTGACAATACATTAGGAAAATCCTTATAATGGCCTTAACTCAATGAAGGGGGCCTGAGGGCTATCAAGAAAAGAGATATTACATCTAGTCATATCATCCAAGCAGCATATGAACTTTTTGCAGAGTATGGGATAGAGAGAACGAGTTTGGGCATGATTTCCAAAAGAGTGGGAATTACTAAATCCTCCATATACTACCACTTTGACTCGAAAGAAGAGTTGATTAGCCGAACATTTGAGTATATTTTCAGAGATCATTATTTTGCTGCTTACTTTGATACTGGATCCGTTAATAAAGACAATTTTGTAGAGACGATAATTAGAGGCGGTTTAAAAATGCTGCCAAGCGATGACGAAGAGTACCGATCAACATTAAGAGTACTTAGTGAGTTTTCGATGCTGGCCGAGCGCGATGAGCAATTTAGAGCTCCCTTATTGAAAGTTCAACAAGATTTTGTAAACGGTTTTTTTAATTTATTGTCAAAGGGTTCTGAATTGGGTCTTGTCGAACCATCAAAAATCGAAGTTAGCTCTAAAATTCTTACCCTGCTTATTGATAATTTATCTAGATGTAAAATGATGAAGATGGATATGGAATATCAGATGATTTGGGAAGAGACTATTAATAGAATTATTATGCGAGAAAATACATAGTAGCTTATGAGGAGCGATACGTTTGAAACATATTATTATTACAGGTACATCAAGAGGAATCGGTGAACGTTTGGCTAATCAATTAATCGATAAGAACCACCACCTTATATGCATCTCTAGAACTACTAACCAACGGATTATCGATCAAGCCAAGGAAAAGGGCTGCAGAATTGATTATTTTAATTATGATTTAACAAATATTGGTGATATTGATCAACTTTTCGAAGACATCTTCAATCATATTGAGCTTTATTCCAACGATGAATCGATTTATCTTATCAATAATGCCGCCATGTTGACTCCTGTGAGCCCAATTGAACGGATAGGAACTGCAAAAATAATAAGTAAGGACCTTTTCCCATATGTTAATGAATTCATTCAACTTTCTGAGGAAGGGAAATTACAAACGCCTGAATACACTGCGCACAAATTAATTGAGATTCTATTAAGTGAAGATTTTGGAAAGGCTGTCGTTATAGAAACTATTGATCAATAAGGAATACCTTAAATTCAAAATAACCCTTGAAATATTCTTATCGTGGTATACTCAGAGCATGAGCTAAGCACTATCAAATGGGAGGGGAAATCAGAATGAATCAGGAAGTTAAAGCCTACATCGAAAATCTGCCGAAATGGCAAGGGGAGATTAGTTCAACTCTGCGAGAGATGGTTCATGAGACAATTTCGGAAGTAGAAGAACGGATTCAGTACAAGAAACCTCACTTTTTGAAAAATGGACATTATGCAGCGGTGATCTCACCTTCAAAGGATGCCATTGCGTTCATGATCATGAACGCAGACAGTATCGATTTTCCAAAAGAATTCGAAGGGCCTGCTGAACGAAAGTGGATCAAATTGCGGGAAGGCGACACTCCGGATCTCGCCCTGTTGTCAAGTCTTTTAAAGCAAGCCTCCAGCACGTTGTAACGTACATTATTTCCCCATGCCGCTTCTGAATTTCCATGGTATCTGTCTTTTTAAAACTTCGCGCACATTCGGAGATGCTCAGATGCGTGGCATCGGCAATTTCCTGCAGCGTGATGGTTTCCGTTTCTTTGATCATCATCAAATCTTCGGATACGCCAACCGCAATAGCAGGTATGTATAGGCTTTATATTTCGGCTGTCATCACGCTTCCGTTCATTCCTTGGAAAACGTTCCGCTCCTTAAGCATGAACGCAAATCGGATAATAAAGACGAAACCCACCGTTCAAGGCTGACCGCCTTCGGTGGGTTTTATTTTCTTAAATAACCTGATTCTGTGGCAGAGCAAACCCTATTGACAAACCAGCTACTACGTGTTACTTTATAGCAGTAGTAAGTAATACTTCATACCAGTCATACAGAATAGCAAAGGGTGATTGTATTGGAAAACCTAACGGAAATGCTCAAAGGGGTGCTTGAGGGCTGCGTCCTTGAAATTATAAGCCGCAATGAAACCTACGGTTACGAAATCACGCGGCAACTGAACGCCCTCGGCTTCACGGATGTTGTGGAGGGAACGGTGTACACCATCCTGATCCGGCTTGAAAAAAACAAGCTGGTAGAGGTTACCAAAAAACCCTCCGACATGGGGCCGCCGCGAAAGTTCTTCGCGCTCAATGAAGCGGGGGGCGAGGAGCTGCGGAGGTTCTGGGAAAAATGGGAGTTCGTATCATCAAAACTTAACGAGTTAAAGGAGAAAAAACAATGAATTTTTGGGAGAAAATCACTGGCAGTGACATGAATAAAGAATTCAAAACTTTTGAATTGCGAGCCAAAAAGCTGCCGGTTGATTATCAAGCGGCATGGGAAAAAATTAATGCCTATCTTTGGCCACACTCCGATTTCACCGGTCGCAACCTCATGCCAATTCTTGACGGTGTGCTTGGCCTGCTCGAAGAATCGGCGGCGGACGGTCAGAGTGTCCGAGAGGTTTTGGGTGACGATATCAAAGGCTTCTGTTCAGCGCTGGCCGGCGAAGAAGGGGCAAAGACTTTTCGCGACAAGTGGCGCGAGCAACTCAACCAAAATATTGCAAAAAAATTAGGCAAATAGGAGGTGGATATGATGAGAATACGAGATATCATCGAAGGCAAAAAAGAGTGGCGAGCCCACGTGGCGCGTGTTAAAGCGCTCCCGCAGGACTACCAGATTGTTTATAAAGAGATCCAAAAATATCTCTTTAAGATCGGCCCAGTTGAGCTAACCGACGGGACGGGATTGCTCTCGGGGATTGTCGATCTTTTTGAAGAGGGCGCGGCCTCGGGGAAAGGCGTGCTTGAAGTGACGGGCAGGGACGTAGCGGCTTTCTGTGACGATCTAATCAAAGATTCAAAAACTTACACTGACATTTATCAAGAATCTGTTGGGGGGGATCGGGATGGAAAAAGCAATTAAAGTGAAAGGTCTGCTAAAGTCTTTCAAGGACACAGAAGTCCTAAAGGGCGTCGATTTTGAAGTGAAGCGAGGTGAGATTTTCGCCCTGCTTGGCTCCAACGGCGCGGGCAAGACAACGACTGTCAGAATCCTCGCCACGCTGCTCAAGCAAGACGGCGGAACGGCGACCATTAATGGATTCGATGTTCCAACGCAGCCCGACCATGTGCGGCAGGCGATTAGTCTGACCGGACAATTCGCCGCTGTGGATGAAATGTTGACCGGACGGGAAAATCTGATCATGCTTGCCAAGCTGCGTCACCTCAAAAATCCGCGTTGCCGGTATCCTGCTGATGGCTATTGCAAGCGGTATATCCTATACGGCTTACCGCTTGTTTTTGGATAAACAACGGGGCATCATCGAGCGGTTCCACTCTATGCCGATAGCGCGTTCCGCCGTACTGTGGGGGCATGTGCTGACCTCGCTGGTATCCAATGCGATTTCGGTTGTCGTCATCATTCTGGTTGCTTTGCTTATGGGCTTCCGCTCGTCGGCGGGGTTACTGCCATGGCTTGCCGTAGCCGGTATTCTCATGCTGTTCACGCTTGCCTTGACTTGGGTCGCGACGATTGCCGGAATGTCCGCCAAATCGGTGGAAGGCGCAAGCGCGTTTTCCTATCCGTTAATCTTCCTGCCGTTTATCAGTTCGGCGTTTGTGCCCACCGAGTCGATGCCCCGGATCGTTCGGGCCTTTGCCGAAAATCAGCCGGTAACCTCGATCGTGGAATCCATTCGTGCGCTTCTGTCCGATAAACCAGTAGGCAATGATATTTGGGTCGCTCTTGCGTGGTGCTTAGGGATACTGATCGTCGCATATCTATTTGCGGTGCGCGTCTACAAACGGAAAGAAGCTTAATGTTTACAGGAAGGCTCCGGATTCCGTGACAACGGTGAAATATTAGGAGACGAGTAGGGCGGAGTTCTAAAAGAAAACGGTCAAATTTCAAAGAGATAACGGAATTACTCTATAATATATTTAAAGGAGAATAAAACTAATGAATGTTGACGAAAAGGTAAATAATGTATTTTTAGAAACAAAGAAGAAATATAATTCGCTTCGTGAAGATGAGAGAAAGAAAATCATACGCTATCTATCTGAAAGAGGATTTACAGCTACGAACCGTGGGGGCAATGGACGACCTGATTATACAAATCATCGGCAACTGGAAAAAAGCTATGATTTGACCAACTGGAAATATATTGAAGCGACTAAAGGGGATATTAAATATTTCATTTCATTGCAGGCATTTGATAGGGATATAAAAACTACAAATTATCATGTATTAATGGACAGAATTGGTATCTGTGCTTTTTCCAAGGAAGTAAAAAAGCCAGATTACTTTAGTCTTATGCAGGTGACTTCTTTAGAACTACCTTTCGGAGAAAAGGAACTCGATGAATTGTTAGAAATAATGAACAATATAAATATTATAAATTAAAAATTTCAGAAATACTTCTTGCAATAAAAAAAGGTGAAACTATGTTTTCATTGAGTCCATTCTTGGCTCGGTTTATTCTAGCAGTAATTGGAATTATCATGCTTATCATGGGCGGTAGGCAAGTATTGACAGGAAGATATTGTTAACTATTCAGCTATTTCGTACTTGAAAATACCGTTGTGTTCGTAATCAACCAACTTGGCCTCAGACAATCTGCGATCAAAGAAGGAACGTTTTTGACCATCTTCATCGAATTTTTCTGGAAGAATTAGCGTGGGAGTACAATCAGGAATTGGTTGAGACAGTTGTTCTTTTAAAATATCGATGTGTCGGTTATATACATGGGCATCATCGATACACCAATACAATGTGCCTAAATCATATTCGCATTGATCAGCCATTAATCTATGTAATACTGCATATTGGTAGACATTAAATGGGTGACCTAAGGCCATATCGGCAGATCTTTGTTTAACGTGTAAATCAAGCACATTATTATTTACTTTCCAATTTGTAGCCCAAACACAAGGTTCCAAGGTCATTTCGTCCAAGTCATCAACATCCCAAAGACTGGTCATGATCCTACGTGAACTAGGATTTTTTTCAAGCTGATACAGTACATACTCAACTTGATTTAACTTTTCTACTTGCCAGGAAACTTTACGACATTTCTTGGCAAGTTGATATCCATAAGCCTTACCAATCGTATTTTCTGTGTTTGCCCATTCATTCCAGACCTTACATTTATGGTCTTGAAGCCAAGTCACATCATTTGATAGCTCTTGCCAAATCCATTCTAGTTCAATCAAAGGCGTTTTTTGAAAGACTCGTTTTGAGCGCAAAATTGGTAATCCGTCTTCAGGTTGGATTTTAAAATTGATTCCTTGGATAAACTTAGTTGGTGCAGGACTGCCATCTGCGTATTTTGCGCGAACCAAAGCAGGATCTTGATCAGTGCCGTTTTCAATAATATCCATTATTACATCACGATATATCTTGTCGAACCCTGTGTAATTAAGCATAAACTCACCCTTTTGATTTCTTTATATCAATGTTTATCATAACATATGGGGGACACTCAGGTTAAAAAAATTGTCTGATTGCCCTATGTCACTCGGAATTATCGGAAGCTCATGGAAGTGATGTTTGAAGAAGTCATTGAGGTTTCATTGGTCATTTACATGTGTTAACGGAACTTTACAGCAATATATACAGGTACCGCGGGTCCACTATAAGAAGCAAAAGCTTGTCTTATCGGCAGCAAGTTACTTCAATGACAACGGTACTAATGAATTTTTTAGTAGAGCACAAGCTAATTGTTATAGAACCTTTCCATGAGGATGGTTCGCTCAAGGACGATTTGGAACTGCGGAGCTCTGATTTAACCGATATAGGAAATGTATTCTTCAAAGAAGTTTTCCCCAAATGGTCTGCGTATATTGATCGTGGCGGAGATATTCAAAAAACAACCATTCTTTTAAAGGGATTGAACAAGTTGCAAATATAGCAAATGGGCTTTGACCATTTTTTACAAAGCAATTGAGACATATGTAAAGGAATTGAATTTTTGTAACCGTCGATCTGGAAGTGATTGACGGTTCTTTGTGCAGAAGAATTGACTAGGTATCGATTACCGATTAGGCATAAATCTAATCGTGGTTCAGTGGGACATGCCGAGATCCAGATCGGGCGATTTTACGGGGGGACAATAGAAGGGGCTGCGATCAGTCTCAGGAATGGTTACACTACATGGTTACGTGCTAAGTAAGCGTCTTACAAAATTGAAAGGTAGATGTAAGGAAAGTCGATAGCTTAGGCCAGCATGGTAGGATAATATTGGAACAAGCGAAAATTTTTATAAAGGAGAGTCGAGATGAGGCTGTTTGAACTGTTGCTTTATTTGTCAAACATCGGTTTGTTTGCATTAACAGTCCTATTAAAAAAAGAACGGCGTAGAATTCCAGTATTCGTTGCAAGCGGGATCGCCACACTTTTACTGGTCATTCATTGGATGGTAGAAGGATACAGAGTTCAGCTACTTTTCCCATATTGCATAACGATCATTTTTTTAGCCATTTCGTGTTATAGCTTTTTTAAAAAAACCGGTCCCAAAAAAATCCCACGATTCATGTTGGGTTCAACTTATACCGCTATAGCGGTCATGCTGATCGTTACAGCTGGTCTCATGTATACTTTTCCTGTATTTAAACTACCTGAACCGACAGGCGAATTTAAGGTAGGAACGCAAACTTTTCATCTCGTGGATACAAATAGGGAAGAGATTTTCGACGAAGCCAGAGATGGTAAGAGAGAATTAATGGTTCAGGTATGGTATCCGGCTCAAGCTGGCACCGGTAAGCACACTCCCTTTGTTCCCGATCCCCAGATATTAGATTATATGGCCGCGGACTATGGCCTTCCCGGGTTTACTTTTCAACATCTGAAGTACGTATCCAGTCATGCGTATTCGGGGGCCGAAGTCTCTTCGGCACAGACTTCATACCCGCTGATCCTTGCGAATCCCGGCAACGGCTCCTCCAGGTTCCTCCACACGTCGCAAGCCGAAAATCTCGCGAGTCACGGATATATCGTGGCCGTGATCGACCACACCTACAATACATTTGCAACCGTGTTTCCGGACGGGCGAATCACGACCAGCACAACCAACGACTTATTCTCGCCCAACGATGATTACCGGACGAGTAGAGCAGCTCGCGACAAGCTGGGTAAAGTTCTAACCGACGATGTGGCGTTTGCGCTGGACCAATTTGAACTCATCCAATCGGGGCAGATTCCAAGTCTTCTAAAAGGGAGGATTGATCTCGGTCATGTCGGGGTGTTCGGTCATTCCATCGGCGGAGCGACGGCCTATGACGCTTCTTACGATCCGCGAATCGCGGCTGGGATAGACCTTGATGGAGGGCTTTATCGACTGCGTGACAGAGAGAGTCTGCGAAAGCCGTTTTTGTTCATCAACTCGGAAAGCTATTTCGAACAATTAAAAATGGCGATGGATAACCGGAGCTACACAGATGCAGAGCTTAACCGTATGGGCGAAACAAGAGAGTGGATGGATCAAGTAACGGAAGATAAAAAGTTGGAGCTTGAACGGATGCGCGAAACGGTAGGTGAAGGGGGGCGAGTGCTCTATATCGAAAATACGGAGCATATGAATTTTGCCGACGTACAGCTCATTTCTCCGATTTTCAACAAGCTGGGTATTACAGGAAAGATTGCTCCCGAAAGAGCGAACTCCGTTATCAATGCCTATATATTGGATTTTTTCGATATGTATCTGAAAAATCAAGGCGGAGTCTTATTGAAAGGTCCGGATAACCGCTATCCTGAGGTGAAATTCGCAACCTTATCATTTCGCTAACGGGAGACGATAGCTCAATGAAACAGTGACAGTCTATGACTTTATTTTCACGTCCTGGCTGTCGCTGTTAATATTTTCACGTTCAGTCTAAAACTTATTTTGGGGGTCTAGCGTTTAGTGCTTAATAGTACATATGGAGGTAATTAAGTTTGAAAACTCACTACTATCTCAGTTGGTTTAATGATTTTTTTCCAGAGAAGCTGGTCAAATTGTTGCATGAGGATATAAAATTTCCCACTCAAAGATTCAAAAATTGGTTGAGACGCTCTAATTAAAGTGAGTGGCTGTGACCTAACAGAATTAATTCCTTTTGATGTATAAATTCAAGGCGTACAGCGAATCATCTCAGGTCTCCTCTCTATGATTGGAATACTGTTTGTAAACAGATGCAATCTTAATGTCCCCAGGACTTATTGTCGGGCAGAAATGATAAATTTTTTACCACCAATTTAAGTTGGCCGAATCCTAGCTGATGAATTAAAGAGAAAATAAGAGTAGGGAGTAGATTATGGAATACCTAGTAAGAGAAATCCATATAACCGACTATCAAGACATTTACTTGTTGAATCAAGAATTTAACCCCAATCTTTCAAGTTTTACCGAAGAAAAGGTCAAGGAAAAAATTGGAATTATTACAAGAGAGACAACAGATAAGATTTTTGTATTCGAACTCAATAACGAGATTGTTGGATATATCCATGGAAGTCGCCATGAGTTGCTTTTTGCCGATCCTTTGATCAATGTTTTAGGCTTTGTAGTAAAAGAACGCTACAGAAATCAAGGTATCGGTAGCAAGCTAATGGATTATTTAGAGCACTGGGCGCGGGAAGAGGGTTATTCCGGCATAAAGTTGTTGTCCCATCCGAGTCGCGAGCAAGCACATAGACTCTACCACAAAAGAGGCTACCAATTTACGAAGGATCAAAAAAATTTTATTAAGTCTTTTGATTAGCGCCAAATGGAATAAAAGGCATTATTTAAGGGAGACAGAGCGCCTAAAGTTACAGGACAGGAACAGCTTCAGCAGGTTGTTCAGGCACTGAAAGAATGGATGAAATCAGTACAAAAAAAGGACCGTAAGTGTTCATCTTCCATCGATGAATGCTTTCGGTCCTTTTATGTTTATCCTGTACCTTTATGCCCTGGCAGCATCTTTATAAAAATATCTAATCAATAAGTCCACCAACAATGAGTACCCGGAGCAGAGCCATGGAGTGTTCTCCTTTCTTCGGGTTATTACAAGTTATGTTGGGCTCAGTGGAATATAGCTAATCTTCCAGTTAGTGGAGGAATCTAAAGTGTCTGTGCTAAGATGAGGGTAAATTATGATTCAAGCTGGGGAACAAGGCTAGAAGGGGTGCATATTGAAGAAAATACTTGTCATTGACGATGAAGTCGCAATCAGAGATTTAATTGAGCTCGTACTGAGAAGAGATAACTACGTCGTTCAAACGGCTGAAAACGGTAAAATAGCCCTGCAGCTGCTGGATGCTTTTGGGCCGGACCTGGTGGTGCTTGACTTGATGCTGCCTGACTGCACCGGATATGACCTGTGCAAGGAAATCACCGGGAAACGTGCCGTTCCTGTGATCATGCTCTCTGCCAAAAATGAGGTAATCGACAAAGTGTTGGGACTAGAGCTAGGGGCGGAAGATTACATGACCAAACCCTTTGATAATCGTGAATTGCTCGCTCGGATCAAGGTGATTCTGAGAAGAAACGAGAGCAAGGAGGAATCAAGTGAAGGAACAGAAGTGAAATCTACACGCATCATTCATGAAGAGCTGACATTTGATCTGGAAAGCCGAAGGGTGCTGAAAAACGGTGTACCCGTGTCTTTAACGGCCAAAGAGTTTAAAATTCTGGAAACGTTACTCAAAAGGCCAGACAAAATCTTTACTCGGGATGAGCTGCTGCAGATCGGATGGGGATATGACTTTATGGGAGACAGTCGCAGTGTGGATATGACCATCATGCGATTACGGAAGAAGCTGGAGGATAACGCGGACGAACCGAAGTATGTCAGGACGATCTATGGATTTGGCTATCAACTTGGAGGTGGCGAGGCCTGAAGTATGCAACCCGGTTACTGCTGAATTATTTATTTTTCTCCGTGCTGTCCTTTAGCATCATCATTTTTGCGGTGAATAAAGCCATCGATTACTACAGCTTCATTACCATTGAAAAACAGATGATAGAGAAGGCGGATCTGTCCGAGTTGTCCTTCCGTGAGGTGTTGGCACAGCATAGATCATCGACAGGAGAGCCGCAGACAAAAGAAATCGTCAGACTTGCTCTGGAGAAGCTGAAAGCTTCAGGCAAGGAAGTACGTATCTATGATAGCTCCAAGCAGTTGCTGGGCTTGGCTGTGGATGGCATCATCATTAATGATGGCAAACCTCATATTTTTAAAAAAAATATTGAGAAAGCCCTGAGCGGCAGTTATGCCTACACCGTAACGGAAGATCATCTGCTTTATTTTGCCACTCCCATTCAGGATCAATACTACCAAAACGCTTATGTGTATGAGTTCGTGGAGGACATTTCCTACTTTTATGCGATTATGGATCAAATCCGTTATATCCTGTTTGCGGGTGCAGGCGGATTTATTGTACTGATTACGTTATCCAGTCTGTGGATTGCCCGCAACACAACCAAGCCGATTAAGCTGTTGCTTGGCGCTGCGAAAAGTTTCTCTAGACAGGAGTTTCGGAGAGTTCATCTAAACCGGAAGGATGAGCTGGGTATGCTGGCAGATGGGCTGGATTCCATGGGGCGGCAGCTTCATGATTACATTCAGTACCAGAAACAATTTGTCTCCAACGTATCTCACGAGTTAAAAACACCCTTGGCAGCAATTCGTGGTTTCTCTCAATACTTGTATGAAGGGGAGAACGAGAACAAGGAGCTGCAAAAAATCTATGCTCATCTGCTGCAGGAATCGGATCGGCTGACGCGCTTGATTAATGAACTGTTGTTGCTATCCCGATTCGACAAGGCTGGTTCTAACGAACTGGAAGTCGAGAAGACGGAAATGAACGAACTGATTCAGCAAGTCGCAACGAGTATGGGTGCCAAGGCCAAAGATAAAGGAATCGAGATTATGTTCAAGGAGGCGGAAGCGGAACCGGAGGATAAGCTTATGACGAGAGTCCACGCCAACGTGAATCCAATGCTGATGTCCCATGCGATCGCCAATCTTGTGGACAATGCCATCAAATATTCAGGAAGTCCATCGCTAATCGAATTGAAGTTGGAACATACGCCAAGCGAGGTAGTTATACGGATACGTGATCAAGGTATCGGTATCGCGGGCGATGAACTGGAGAGAGTGCAGGAACGCTTTTACCGGGCGAAAAATGCAAGCACAGCGAACGGTTCAGGTCTAGGACTTTCTATTTGCAAAGAGATTGTAGAGCGGTTTAATGGATATATTAACATGGAAAGTCAAATCGGGGAAGGAACGACCGTTACGATTGTGTTACCCCGTGCGTAAACACGCGCGTAAATAGTTAACGTTACAAGATTGATACAATTCTGTTATGAGACTAACAAATGCTTTTTTTATAATCACTTCATAAGAAGAAATCACACATATGGAGGGATCATGATGAAATTGATAAACAAAGCTACAGCTGTTATCCTGCTGAGTATTTTACTAACGATGGCACTGACGGGCTGTCAGTCCAATAATGCCAAGTCGCCAGAAGCGGCGCAGAACTCGGCTGAAAAAAACACGTCGAACGAACAGGCCAAAGGCAAAGGAGCACTAAATTCTACTACTGCGCCTGCTTCAGAAAATTCGAAAGGACAAAGTGCTGAAGTTATTAAGGAGGGTTCGATGGAGAAGGAAGGCAATGTGGTGCTGAAGGAGCTTGCTTTTGTCTATAATAAGCACACCATTGCGATTTCGGATACAGCGAATGAAGATCAGATGGAACAGATGCTGGGCAAACCGGATAACCTGAAATCTCATACGTACAGTGCCGATGATGGAACAAACATGGATATGTTAATCGGTTTTACAGAAAAGGTTTATACGTATCCTGGTCTGGAGATTAAAACAATCAGTATACCGAAGGGGAAACAAGACTCCATCTTTCATATCGAAATTACAGATCCTAAGTACGCGACAGTGCGAAACATTAAAGCAGGAGATAGCCTGGATACACTCAAAAACGCCTACCCTGAGGGAAAACTGCTTGGTAATGGAGGCCCTAATGAGGAGGATGACTTCCGTTACGAGCCATCCAATTATG
Organism: Paenibacillus sp. A14; assembly: GCF_036864815.1. Classification (NCBI taxonomy): domain Bacteria; kingdom Bacillati; phylum Bacillota; class Bacilli; order Caryophanales; family Paenibacillaceae; genus Paenibacillus; species Paenibacillus sp. A14. The sequence continues at coordinate 173,770 of NZ_JBAGJD010000006.1, read as the reverse complement.
TGGATGTGATGTCGTTTCATATCAAGGATGCCAAGGTGGAAAGCATTCAGATCTACAGCCTTCTGGACTAATATTTAGCGTGATCGATGTTGGTAAGCCATTCAAACTTAGACATGGTACAATTTTGCCATACACAACTTTTTTCCAAGTGATGAACATAAGATCCTTCAAAAAACAGTCGACAACAAGAAGAACTGTCGGGGGACATGAACATGGTCCCAAAGAAAGTCGCTATTTTAGCGGCTTTTTTGTTTTATCGGCTTGTCCAAATCGAAGGACAAGAACATATATCCTTTACCGAAATGGACAAGAACATGCATCCTTAACCGATCAAGCTCATAAAACGATTATGGAAAGAAATAAAAAAGAAAAAGGGCAAGGTACGGGAATGTCGAAGGAGAAGAGAACAAGCGCCCGTCCTGAGCCTCTAGGCGATAGAAGACTTCTTCAAACTGGCCAACTTTTCTTATATCGGTGCTGGTAGTCATAGTCAATTTCCTGGTCATGAAGCAGTTCTCAAGTGCTGCCGGCGGGGCCGCCGGCAGCACTTGAGAGAGTTGGATCGGTGCGCGACCCCGTGCGCGTTAGGGGCAGTTCAGGGCCGTTCAATGCCCGCGAAGATGCGCAGGACTTCGGCCGCATGGACGGTGGGGTCGAATGGTGGGTTGCCAATCCCATGTGTGATAGGTTCCGTGGTCACGGAGTTCCAAAGCCGATCGTGCTTGCCTGCGGCAAAGTCGAGTAGGGCGTCGCGGACGAAGGTGTCCCGGATGGCTTGCTCGTCGCTATGTCGGGGGCGTTGCTGGCCGACGATGCCGTACATCTCCGTGCCGTGTACGGCTGGCGCACCCTCGACAGGGCCAACGGCGAGCAGGTGGGCGTTGCCGCCTGCAGCGGCGTGGGCGAGTGCCGCACGGGCGGCGGGTAGGGTATAGAGGTAGTCAGTCAAGAGCGCCCCGCGTACTTCGACCGGAGTGCGTCCGTTGACCTCGTAGGCGGCGACGATGCGCCGAGCACGGCTTCGAGGGATCCGAGACTTCGTTACCAATTCGTCAACGAGGTTGTCGATGCTGCCCGGGTCGAACTGCTCGGTCGCGTTGATAACCCACCAGTCCCCCTCGTTCGTCGCCGTACTAAAGAGAATGTCGACGTCGCGGTGACGCCCGGATTCGATGACACGCAGCGGTGTGTCGGCGAGAACGCCACCGGTCTGAGAGTGATCGTTCACGATGCCAATAGTCGTGTTGTCGATGCCGTTTCGGTCGCCGATATCACGTGGGTTAACCTTAACGAGCGTCTCGGCGAGGAGCTTCCCATCCAGGGTGAGCAGTTGTTCGGGTTCGTCCGCGATGCCGAGTTCGGTGAGAAACTTGATCGCTAGTTCTTCAGCCCACCAGGCCGGAACGATCCGAGATGCGCCGCCGGAGAACGCAGCGAGGCGCTGGTAGAGGCCGTCGGCCGCCGGAGCTGCGAGGAGCGCTATCGAGGAGAACGCGCCGGCGCTGTGGCCGGTGACGGTGACGTTCTGAGGGTCGCCACCGAAGCGAGCGATGTTCTCCTGCACCCATCTGAGCGCGGTGATGATGTCCTGCAGGCCGAGGTTAGTGGCGTCCGCGAAGGCGCCACCGTATTGGGAGAGCGAGAGCCAACCGAAGGGGCCGAGCCGGTAGTTCAGGGACACCCCAATGGCGCGGCCGGTCGCGGCGAGACCTGAGGCGTTCGAGGTGGTCTGGGTGTTCGCGCCGCGTTCGAAGCCGCCCCCGTAGATGTAGACGACCACGGGGAGCGGTTCGTCGCCAGCGTCTTCGGGTGCCCAGACGTTGAGGTTCAGGCAGTCCTCGCTGAATCCGTTGTAAGCCTCCAACCAGCTATTGTCGCCGGGTTGCAGCGGGGCGGGTCCCTTCTGGTCGTATGGCAGGGCCGGGTTGAACGGCAGCAAAATGGGTCGGCGGAAGCGTTCTGCACTGGCGTAGGGGATGCCCAGCCAGGAGCGGACCGCTTGGCCAGCGGTATCGGTCATATGTTCGGTGCTTCCGTTGAGGGTATGGTCAGGTTTCATTTGTATTAGTCCTTTCATAGGTAAGATGATATGATCATTTTAGGTCATTGTTTATAATAATAAAAGGTGAAATTAAGACTATGACTGACATATTTCGGACATTTCAATCAGCCCATCGGCCTTGGATTATTGAGGATGCCGTGATGGTGCGCGCATCCAACAAGAGGAAGACATCGAATGCCATAGCTACCACTATTACCATTATTGAAGTTGGCATTGCCAGCTACCTATTTTTGATTGATTTTATGTTTCCTGAAAGGTGTATACCCACCTGAATACAGTGATCCCGCCTGAAATCCCAGGGATTTCGCAAAGAGCAGCGGATCACATTCCTTTTTCTGTTCCATTAAATTTAACATAATTTGGGCACATGCCCGGGCATCATCGAGCGCGTTATGGTGATTTAGACGAATCCCGAAATAGTGAGAGATAATGTTTAATTTATGGGAGGATAACTCTTGTAGCAGCTTTTTCCCAATTCTGTACGTACATAAATATTGTATCTCTGGATAGCTTTTTTCAGCGGCATCTAAACAATACCTTAGCACGCTTATATCAAAAACAGCATTATGTGCAATAATAATTTCTCCGGATATTAGTGGTTCAATGGTTGTCCATAGTTCTCCAAATGCAGGTTGCTTGTCAACCATGGAAGGTGTAATACCATGGATGGCAATATTCATTCGATTAAAGGGCTGTTGTGGATTAATTAGCCATTCATATTCACCAGTTACAATCCCATCTCTAACTTGAACTAAACCAAGAGAGCACGCACTCGATCGGTTTAAGTTTGCCGTTTCAAAATCAATTGCTGTAAAATTCAAAAGTTCATTCTCCTTTATCTTTCTATACCTTAAACGTAGGATAGAACCCTCCTATTAAAATACTTTTCCTTTTAAGGGATAAATCTTATCGGAAGAAATAAATATCATTTCTTCCGGAAAAAACTTTTTAAAATACTTTTCCACTCTAAGATGAATATCCATTTGATACCATCCTGACAACTCGTTCTCTTTAAACAAAAATGGCATGCCTAGGCGCTCAGAACGTTTCCCTCTTGTTCCATCTCCAATGTTAAGTGTGTCGATGTAGATCCGATCAACGATGGACTCCAGTATTTTAGGAAAATCGGGTGTGAATGGAAGTACAGGCGAAATGGAAGCTTGGGTAGCGATTCCTACGTTATTCACTTCTTTTAATGCCTTCAAGCGTAACTTAATACCCGGAGCATGGGGAGCGAACAATCGTTTCATATCTTCCCGATCGGTTTCTATAGTCATAGAGACAAGGACCTCGCATTTTTGATTTAGTTCAAGTAATAGATTAAGATCCCTTACTACAAGAGGACTTCGTGTTTGTATCTGAAGGAAATCTGGAGGGTATTTAACCATTTCCTCTAAAATAGAGCGTGTTAGCTCCGTCTTCCGTTCCAGTGGTTGATAGGGATCTGTTGCAGTAGACATAAAAAGATTAATGGACTTATTTCTCCGGCGGAGATTGACCATCTCATTCCGATATTTGTCGGCCGCATTTGTTTTGGTGCTTACCCATTCTCCCCATGGAGTATCACTGTACTTCTGAATAGGCATTTCTCTAACGTAGCAATACCTACATCCAAATGCACAACCACTATAAGGATTTAATGAATGTGTGAAACCAACACTTGAATCTCCTTGCATTTCAGTTAAGATTTTTTTTGCTGTTATGCTATTAACCCGCATGTTATACTTCCTTATTTTGGGTAATGATCTCACATTAGGATTTTATGTTATTCCTAGCCACTACCTGTTTTGTTTCGTTCCAATATTATGGTATGATCATTTTAGGTCATTTGTCAGCTTTGCTGAAGGCAAAAACGGGAAATTTAGTGATATTTTACGGACATTTCGATTCATCAAATACTTTTAAAGGAGGTTCGTGTAATCGTTCATTCATTCAAACAGGAAAATAATATAAGACCTCTTAAATATAAACCAGTGTTTTCTTACCCATACGATCTGGAGATTTTTAGTGTATCTTCTCTCAAAGAGCGAACACCAGAGGATAGTATGAAAATTACTTATCGTTATGAATTTTATATGCTCATTTGTGTCACGGAAGGAAGGTGTACTCAATGGGTCGATTTTGAACCCATCCCTTGTAAGGAAGGAACACTGATAGTAGTAACACCGGGACAAGTCCATAATTTTGGACACGATGAAAACTGGGACGGATGGGTTATTCTATTCCGTGAAGAATTCCTTCTTCCTGCTTCACTTTCGTTGAGTGAACTGAATTTAACGTTTGATATTGGGAGAGCGCCTAATAGTTTGACTTTAAATAATACAGAGCTGCATCGGGCAATCACTTTAATAGAGCAAATGGTTCAAGATTCTTTAATTCAAGTAGCCAAAGAGGATGTTCATATGTTGTTACGCTATCAGCTTTATGCATTCGTAGCTTGGCTCAACATTATCCATAAACAAAAAAATATCCCTACTACTTCTCAGGTCTCACAAAAGTTTTTAAAATTTCAAGAATTAGTGGAGAAAAATTATGCCAAGTTAAATCATGTTAGTGACTATGCCGCCCTTTTAAATTGCACAGAAAAAACATTAACAAGGGTTACGGTCGCATCTGTTGGAATAAGTGCTAAAGCTTTCATATCCGCTCGAATTAGTCTCGAAGCTAAACGTTTATTAATGCATACAGATTACTTGATTAGCGACATTGCAGAAATGCTTAACTTTCAAGAAACTACTCACTTTAGTAAATTTTTTAAACGTGAAACTGGATATACTCCTGTAGAATTCCGAAAGCAGAACCTTTAAAGGGAGTGATACTGTGATACAAGGAACATTATTTGATAATGAACATGATCGACCTTTGGCTAGTCGTGTGCGTCCTCAATCGTTGGAAGACTTTATAGGCCAAAAACATTTACTTGGCCCTGGAAAAGTTCTGCAAGATATGATCAAAAATGATCAAGTGTCATCTATGATATTTTGGGGTCCTCCAGGGGTTGGCAAAACAACACTAGCTAAAATCATTGCCAATCAAACCAAGTCTAAGTTTATTGATTTTAGTGCAGTAACCAGCGGTATTAAAGAAATCCGAAATATAATGAAGGAAGCTGAGGAAAACAGGAAATTAGGGGAGAAGACCCTCTTATTCATTGATGAAATTCATAGATTTAATAAGGCACAACAGGATGCCTTTCTTCCGTATGTGGAGAAAGGGAGCATTATTCTCATCGGCGCGACAACCGAAAATCCATCGTTTGAAGTTAACTCAGCCTTGTTATCTCGTAGCAAAGTTTTTGTACTTCACCAACTAAGCAGTGAAGATATTGTTGAATTATTAAAAGAAGCGATTTTGAATCCTAAAGGATTTGGAGATCAAAAGATAGGTTTAGAAGAGGGCGTACTTTCTGCGATTGCAGAATATTCAAATGGAGATGCCAGGGTGGCATTAAACACCTTAGAAATGGCTGTGCTTAACGGAGAGAAACAAGGGGAATATATTGAAATTAGCAAAGAAGGGCTGCTAAAAATTATTCATCGAAAATCACTTTTGTATGATAAAGATGGGGAAGAACACTATAATATCATTTCCGCACTGCATAAATCGATGCGAAATAGTGATGTAAATGCATCTATTTATTGGTTGTCTCGAATGTTGGAATCAGGTGAAGATCCTTTATTTATTGCTCGTAGGCTAGTCAGGTTTGCAAGTGAGGACGTGGGTTTAGCGGATAATAGGGCTTTGGAAATCGCTGTTTCGGTGTTTCAGGCATGTCAATTCATAGGGATGCCAGAGTGCGATGTACATCTAACACAAGCCGTTATATATCTGACCCTGGCTCCCAAATCGAATTCCGCTTACTTGGCTTACCGCTATGCGAAAAAAGATGCCCTACATTCCATGAGCGAACCTGTTCCCTTGCAACTTCGGAACGCTCCAACAAAGCTTATGAAAGAGCTGAACTATGGTAAAGGGTACCAGTACGCCCACGACACAGAAGAAAAGCTAACAACCATGCAGACCATGCCAGACTCCCTGATCGGACGCGAATATTACCATCCGACAACACAGGGGTCTGAATTTAAAATTAAACAAAGGATGGAAGAAATTGCAGCATGGCACAAGAAAAACAACAATGAATAGCTTTACAGATAGGAGGATACAAAATGAAATTAGAAGATATCGTAGAATACTGTTCATCTTATCCAGCCTCATATGAGGATCATCCTTCAGGGGGTTATACCCCAAGAGCAAACCACCCGTCCAACGGGTGGTTATGATTTTTTGTAGGCTAGCCTCAAATTGCTATTCTTTCCAAACACTCATAGGGTCCCATGGCTTGACCCGATTGCCATATTTTCCGGCCAAAAAAGCTTTCATATCTTCCAGCTTAGCAGGCACCTCGTTCCAAATTGGAAGGGGGGGTAACCCTCGTTTGCTTTTCAATAGGATATCCACTGTAACATACAATCGTTCTGGCTGAATCCAATGAAGGAAGCGGGAAATATCAATTTGCTTGGTCAGGGACAAGGAATCAATTTCGTCATTGTAATGCTTGTTGAACTCGCTGATCAGGTTCAGGAGGTAGTCTCTCTGCTCCTTCACGAAGTCCAGGCCACAGATGGCGCCATGTCCCGGAACAACGATTTCGGGTTTAATTTCATCAATAATGCGATCAAGCACTTTAACCCAATTGAGGGTTCCCTCTTCGCTGTATGCGGTACAACCGTTAAACACGACATCGCCAGCGAACAGCACTTTTTCTTTTGGCATCCACAGAAGCAAGTCACTATCAGAGTGGGCCGGAGCTACGTTGTAAATCATAACTTCCGTATCGCCAAGCCGGATGTTGATATCGTCCTTTATCTCAATATTCGGGAGCACCCATTCTACGCCTTCCAGGTCGAATCCTTCAAATTCCGCTGCAAAAAACCGCTCACCCGAAGTCGATTCCGGAGAATCCTTTCCTCTTCTGATAACGCTGTCCATCCAGGCGATATTTTCGGTGAGACGCTCTCTGGAGGCTTCCTTGTGCATAATAATGCAAGCATCTTCAAACACTTTGTTGCCCCAGGCATGGTCGCTGTTATAGTGCGAGTTCACCACATATGCGGGAGAGCCGCCGTTGCTTACTTCCATAAAAGCCTCCCGCATTTCCTGCGCATGGAACAAATCGAAGAACGTGTCATACACTAGCCCTTCACCCTTGTTGATGAACCCAGCATTGGCCCAACTGATGCCGCGATACGGCGAAATACCGGCAAAGACGCCATCAGCGACTTCAAAAAATTTAACGCGAGGTTTTTGGATAATACGTCCATACTTCATAAAAATTCTCCTTTGAGTATATGTTTTTGGGATAAGGCCTACTGACTATGTCTTATTATAGAGAATGGAAATTCAAAATACAAGCGTGTACTTGCATGCATTTATTCTATGCTATATGATAGTAACAGAACAACATCACACAAAATGGATCGAGGCGCTGCTGTCGAACAGTTGCATCAATTCAATGAAAATGAAATCAGCCCGATTGCAGCGGTAAACCTGCTGCCGCCGGTTCCGAATCCGGCTGCGCTTATCGATTTCGGGCTGACGCCAAGACATCTGAGAAATGCTGGCGTAAATCTGCTGCAAAGAGAATATACAGGGCCGGAAAGAGAGGAGCTTATACGTAAAATTGCTGAAAAATTCCAGCAAGATCCGAATAAAGTAACTTTCAGTTATTATAAGTGTAACCACAATGCATTAATTGGCGATGGGGATACGATTCATTGGCCTTCGTACTCTTCCTATCTGGATATCGAGCCGGATCTGGCCTTTGTTACAGGGAAGGGGAACTGCATTGCAGGTTATGTTATTTTTAACGACAGTACTGTCCGCGATGTGCGTGGCCGGATTTCCAGGCGATGACCGGACCGACGCGCTGCAAAGATTTTGATCGCAGCAAAGGAATAGGACCATATCTGGTTACGCCGGATGAAATCGACAACCCGCTGGCATTGGATGTGGATGTACGCATCGGGGAGAGACTGCACTGGAAGGGAAGCACATCCGAGTATTCTGCACACCCAGCAAAAGTGATGGAGGAGGTTCTCAAAGTTTTTACGCCGCTCCCAGGCACGATTATAGGAATGGGGACGATACCGGATTGCTGTGCAATCGAGACCGAACAATGGCTATTGCCCTCTGACCGAATCCAGATTACATTTGATAAATTAGGCACGCTCACGCAATTGGTGCCTGATCATGTCAAGATTACGGAACCAAGCCGCTGGGAACAAAGAAGCGATTTGCTTTAAATAAACGTTTATGAAAATGATGAACCCCGGTCCTGCTGTGCATAGGCAAAACTTGTAGTAGAATAGGTTTAACATATGCAAAAGGAGAAATACAATGCAAACTTCAGAGAGAATCATCGAAGCCGCGACACGGCTCATCAAAAAGAAGGGCTATCGGGGGGTAAGCACCAAAGCCATTGCAACGGAAGCTAAAGTCAATGAATCTACGATTTTCCGGCACTTTGGAAGCAAGCAAGGCATATTGGAAGCCATCATTGAAAGACATTCGGATATCCCGCAATTTGAGAAGCTGCTAAAAGAGGACGCGACCGATAATCCGGAAGTCGATCTGCTGAATGTAAGCCAGCAGTACCGTTTGTTTTTCCATAAAAATGCGGACATCATTTTGATTGGCATCCGCGACAAAGGAATGCTTCCCGAATTGGACAGAGTGCTGGCCGATCCGCCCGTGAAGCTGCACTCCTTGCTGGTTGAATATTTTGAACGCTTGCAGAAAAAAAAAGTTATAGCCAGACAGGATGAGCGTCTTGCCGCCATGTCTTTTCTCTCGATGTGTTACGGATTTCAGATGAGCGAGCTGATTCACCGGCAATATCAGCCCCAACTCGTCACCGAGGAAGAGTTCTACAAGCACAGTGTCTCATTGTTTGTAAAAGGAATCTTGTCTCAGTCATAAGCTTTGTTGATTTCTTTAAGAAGGCAGCCGATTATCGATCGGTTGCTTTTTCGTTATACTAACGGGCAGTATAACGTAATGTGAAGAGTAGATTTCAAAAAGCTCAAGTTTGGGAAGGATATTTTTCCATATACATCGAACATATATTCCTAACGTTTAATTGTGAGGAGTGGCAAAGTGAATCTTCCTGTATGTTATGAGAATGAGAAGTTTGAGCCAATACACAGCTATATACATAAAGCACATCAGGGAGTTTGGCGGCAAAAAGAAACTGTGGCAAATTGGCATAGAAGTATTATTACATATGTACAAAATACGAGTTTTGTGAATAAGAATACCGCTGTGTGATTGTCATGCCCGCGGTATAGCGAAATGATCCGAGAAACCTACTTCAACGGATACCACTTGTACATGCTGACTGCCGCTAACAGCCACCATGATCTGCCGCTGTATTCCAGGCTCCAGCCTGCCTCGCGTCTCGATGCCGTGAGCTTTGTTGGCAGTACGGTAGAGTTTTCGCAACGATTCACTTTGGGTATGGTCGACAAGATGCTGCTCGATGCCGCCCATGATGCCGGCGCGATCTATGATCTGCTTGCGCATCAGCACATCGAGCCGTTCATTGATCTCAACGCCAGAAGCGTTTCAAATGGCTCTGTCCGATGATGACGACGCGTACCGAGTGCTCTTGTAATACGCCTTGCTCCACAGCCAAGTATGGACGTTCCTTCCACACGCAGAACAAGGACAATCCGCGTTTGTTTCCAAAGACACCGCTCGATTCGAAAGCTTGGAAGCTGACGTATAAACGTCGTACTACCGTGGAACGTTCCAATAAACGGGAAAAGATCGACTACAAGCTCGAAGCAGGCCGTCACTGCTCTACAAAAATGTGGTACATCTGCATTTACGGTATTATGATGTGCCAATACATCGACGCTTGGTATGCTCACCAGCAAAAAGAGCTTGATTTACTACAGCCACAACTACTAGGGAACGCTCCCTAACTACTTGCCTTTTTTGAAAAATGAACGCTGTCTGCTTGTTTGCCTTACCCATTATTGAAAGCGGGTTTAACATCCAGATTTACCTGTCTGATTTCCACGCTTTGAGCCTTATTTCAGCTCCGTACTCCCCTTTAACTCTGAGAGTCTATATGTGATTCAAGCGTCGGGGAAGCCTTTATCTTACTCCGCTCCCGCCTTCAACGCTTCGCTCATCGGGATACGGGCTACTTTTTTTCTGCACATCCGCTTTGCAAACTCAAACGTAATCATTACAATAACAAAACCGAGCACCATATAGAAGAAATTAAGTTTGACCGGCATTACGAGCTGCAATGACTCTGTGAGCGATTGATACAGCGCGCCTATGCTTCCCAGCAAAGCGGGAATACCGAACAGAAAGCCTGCCGCAACAATGAGTGTATTGCTGCCCAATATCAATGTATTGATTTCCTTCTTTTTGTATCCGAACACCTTCATTAGCGATATGCTGGCCCGGCTTTCGTCAACCATCATACCGGTTACAATATAGATGATAATCAGACCGACGATAAATGCAGCAAAGATTAAGCCGTAAATCATTGGCGCCATCTGATTGATCAAGCTGCCGAAGCCTGCGATTATGGCATCGATGGATTTGGTATTCTGGAGCTCGCCCTGAGAAAAGTTCATCGGCATGTCGCTCCAAATACCGATGTAAGCATCCACAGGCAAGCCAAATTCTTTATTGAATCGGTCGAGCGGCATAAACAAAAATTCGCCGGCGTACGTATCCGCCACTTTTTCAATGATAAACGTATGCTCCTTCCCGTTTTCCACATCGAACACGGTCACGCTGTCGCCTGTACTCACACTAAGCTTTTTCGCCAGCGGCGCCGTGATAATGTTGGAATCCGGTTTAAGTACTTGCCCGGAGCCATCTTTCAGTATGATCTTCCCGGTGTCTGGCAGAACGCCGGTCATATAAAAGCTGATTTCATCATTATTTACAAGGCTCACATACGCCGCGCCGAACGGTTCGCCTCCTGCGGGCGCAGTTCCGGTTTTCTCCGATTTGAAAACATACTCATATTTAAGGTTGTACATCTCCTTCACGCCTTTATTGAGCATATAGTCAACCGAGCTTTTCATCGCAAAACCGTATAATATAAGCATTGTGGCGACAACGACCCCAAACAACAGCAATAAGCTTCTCGATAAGCTGCGAACCTGCTCCCTGATCTGGAACTTTGTATTGAATTTCACACGGTCAAGCCGCAGGTTCCGTTCTATGAAATTCGTTTTTCTTTTGGTTTCTCCGCCTTTCATAAGGATGGCCGGAGGCGTTTTTAAAACTTTGCCGATAACGCCCCATGTGACGCTGCAAAGAATAATAACCGGAAGCAGTATGGCGACAATCATCAGCCAAGGATTGGATATCGTTTCATAAACCGGCATAGGGAAGGCCGTCAGCATAAAGTTGAATACGGGGGCCACCAACAATAACCCCAATATGGAGCCGACCACTGAGCCGATAACCGACACCATTAGCGGGAACATCAAATAATGGCGGCGTAATTCCCGTTTTCTATAGCCTTGCGCGTACAATGTCCCGATAATGACGGATTCGCTCCTGATCATCCGCCACATCAGCATTCCGAGCAAAACACAGGTGAGCGCAAGCATGGCAAGCGGCACAACTGCACTCATCGTGGATTGTATGCTTGCCTTCATAGGAACGTAGGATACATTGACTTTCTTTTCTGTGCTTTGCCAGTTCGTTATGTGGATGCCCTGCGAACGCAGCGCGTTTTTTAGTGCCGCTTCCTGGGATTTAATATTTCCCCTCTCGTCGAAACGGATGGCGTAAACCTTATTCCGATCCTGCATGGAATCAAAATCCGCTTTGCCGACAACACCGACGCCGAAGGTTTTAGGGTCGTTCATCATCGTATCTTTCGACGGGATAACATAAATAAAATGAGGCAGCAGCGTATAGCCCGAAACGGTATAATTTTTGTTTGCGACATGGATGGTGTCGCCGATTTGGTAACCGTTTGTTTCGGCAAACAGACGGTCGAGCATGATTTCCGAACGGCCCGGTACGTTCCCCTCTTGGACGGCGGGAATATTGACGGTGTTCATCATCGGAAACACCCGCAGCGTTTGACCGGGCTTCACTTCGCTGTCCGCCGTGCCGCCAATTTCAAGCTTCGCGGCAAATTGCCGGCTGAGAGCGGCCGCGTCAATGGCGGTATCGGTGGAAAACTCCGCGTCGGACAAAACGTTCCGTTCGGAAAACGTCTTGAACGTATAAATCAAATTGGCTGATGTCATATTTAACATGACAAACATCATACTGCTGATCATCAGTAAAAGCATAGACCCGATGTACCTGGATTTATGTTCCAGCATGGTCCTTGTTACTTTTTTTAGCAGTGTCATCACCACTCAATCCTTTCTGCTGCGGTTGTTTCTTCATGCCGGATCGTTTCCACAATCTCTCCGCTGCGCACCTTGTAGACCACATTCGCCATATCGCCGATAGCTGTGTTGTGGGTGATCATCAGGATGGTCGTTCCCAAATCGCGGTTTATTTTCTGCAAAAGAGAAAGCACACTGCGGGACGTCTCATAATCCAGCGCACCGGTCGGTTCGTCGCACAAAAGCAGCTTCGGGTTCTTGACAATGGCGCGGGCTATCGCGACACGCTGCTGCTCGCCTCCGGATAGCTCCCTTGGGAAATTCCTTTTTTTCGTTTCCAGGCCAACCGCTTTCAGCACCGTATCCATATCCAGCGGAGCTTTTGAAATATTGGCTACCACTTCGATATTTTCCATGACGGTAAGATTCGGTACGAGATTGTAAAACTGAAATATAAAGCCGACCGAATCCCTGCGGTAATCCGTCAGCTGATCGTCGTTAAGCGCAGCAAGCTCCAGTCCGTCGACACGGATACTGCCGCTGTCCGCAAGGTCCACGCCGCCAATAATGTTCATCAGCGTTGATTTTCCCGAGCCGGACGGGCCGAGTATGACGCCTGTCTGCCCTTTTTCAAGCCCAAGACTTACCCCTTTCAATATCTCGGTTTTGCTTTTGCCCGTAGGGTAGCTCTTTTTCAAATTCTTTACCGCAATAAACATAGTTATCTCTCCATCCCTTGTTTTAATAAGGTGACCATGCTTTTCAAAAGGCTCTCCATCTCGTTAAATTGTTCTTCCGTAAGCTCGCCCTCAAACTCCTTGGCCTTTGCAATAATGGTAGCAGTAAATTTTTCCGTTACCCCCTGAAAAAACAGCAAAAGAATGCTGTCGTCCAGGTCGTTGCGGATCGTTCCTCTTTTCTTGCCGTTGGCAATCAGCTTTAGCTCATATTCCTCACCGATCCTGTTTAATTCGCTATTGGCTTCCTTCGTCAGGCTGCCGTATTTGCCCGAGACGATATCCATGGAAAACGCAACAAGCAGAGGCTCTTTCATCAACAGCTCAAACCGTTCGCGGTTTCCAGATAGAAAGTAATCATAAACATCCATATCCTTCAATGGGGTTTGTCTGTCGATCGCCTTCATAAAATAATTCAGCCCCCATGTGACAGAATATAAAAACAAATCCTTTTTATCGTCAAAGTATTGATAGATGCTGCCCTTGGCAACTCCCGCATTTTGGGCGATCGCTTCTATTTTTGCCTGTTCGAAGCCATGGGCCTGAAATTCTTCAATGGCCGCTCGCATGACTCTTTCTTTTTTGTCGTCGTCCAGTCGGTTAAAGGTTCTTTTAGGCAATGTAATTCCTCCGCATTCATTATGACTTAATAGTCATATAATATGACCAAAAAGTCATAATGTCAATAGACTTCGTTACAAGTGATATTTCTATTACCGGCCATGTTTCAGCGGAATACAAAAAAGGCTGCCGATTGGGCAGCCTGCCTTGGATGTCGTCTAGAGGACGAACGCTAACGTTCTCCACTTCAAATTATCCGGTTGCATTCGAAACCGCGATCCGATATGTCCAGGAGCCGAGTCTGCATTTACGGACAAGATCCGGGCTTGGGCTGATGTATAATTACAATATATGTGAACCCGTTCTTGCATAACAAAAAAAGCCTTGATTAACAAGGCATTGAATGCAAACTATTTTAGTTCACCGTACAACATCGATTTTTCCTTACCTTACCTGCCTCATAAAAATAGACCATAACGTCCGCGCTATGCGTCGGATGGCTAACTCCTCAATAGCACTGAGCTTGTATGTAGGCATGAAAAAACTCCCCATACAGTAACAGGTTTTATTATTTCACCTGTCTACTGTATGGGGAGCATATCATTAATCGCTTGCTCGCCCTAAAATCGTGTACTTTTATTTCAAGTGTAGTTCAACATTCCCTTGCGGAAGTCTTCCCTCCGTCCTTGTTTCAATATTTTGCTCATCAAACCGAAGTCACTCAAGGTTACTTTGCAATCGGAGGTTGGATTTCCCACTGACTGGCCCCATTATTTATAAAAGATAAGAGCGATTTTAGTGCAATTTCTACCATATCACTTACCGCTTGATCAGTATAAAATGCCGTGTGCGGCGTTATAATTACATTCGGGAATGCCCTTAAGATGGCTAACTGGCGGTTGCTTAAAACGTTTAGACGATGATCTCCATGAAAAATACCCAGTTCATCTTCAATGACATCCAGTGCTGCTGAGCTTATTTTCCCCGTCTCAATCCCCTGAATCAGCGCCTCGGTATCAATCAACCCTCCACGCCCGCAATTCACTAGGCAGACCCCATCCTTCATTTTATTGATGCTTTCCTGATTGATCATATGATAATTGCTATCAAATAACGGTGCGTGCAGGGTAATTACATCGCTGTTAGATATTATTTCTTCTAACGAAACATATTCTATTACATTCTTTAAATGATCATTTTCGTAAATATCGTAACCAATGATTTTACAGCCAAATCCAGAAAGATTTCTGGCAACAGTAGCCCCTATTTGGCCAGTACCGATAATACCCACAGTTAAATTTCTAATTTCCCGGCCTTGAATGCCTGCCAAAGTGTAATCCTGTATGGCATTCCGAGCCAGGATTTGTTTGGCTTTTCTCACGCACATTAAAATTAACATTGTAGTAAAATCAGCAACACTATTGGGTGAGTAGGTCACATTGGAAAAATGTATGCCATACTCTTGAGCTGCATCGGAATCTACATAATTATACCCGGCGCTCCTTAACGCAAGATACTTAACACCAGCCTTGCTTAACGCCAGTAAAGTTTCCCGGTCAGCTTTATTGCTCCCTTGTATCGTTACACCTTGAGTTCCTTGTGCCTGACTTGCTGTCTCCGGGTTTAACTCTTGGGCTACATATTTAATATCCAAATTAAGTTCTTTCTCATATTTCCTAAAGAACTCTATTTCATCAGATCTCACACCATAGGCTACTATTTCTTTCAAAGTTATTTCCCCCTTTCAGTAATTATGGACGACACCGAGCTTAATCGTAAATCCCGACTCCATACGTTTATAAGAAGAAGGGCAGCAAAAAACTGATAACAACAACCATCACGGCTCCGCCGATTCGGTTGGCAATAGTTGCAAATGGCATCATGCCCATTCGTTCCGACGTTGACAATACCCCGATGGCACCGGTTCCCCCTAGGTTCCCCAAATTAAGACCAACAGCGATCATCGCATCAATAGAGTGGAACTTCATTAGCTTGCCAAAAATCAATGAACCCACCATAGAGCCGATAACACCGAAAATGATAATGATAAAATTCGAGATTGTAAAATAGGAAGCCACTTGGGTTAAATCGAGCGATGAAATACCGATTCCCGTGATCATAAACGGCAAAAAGTTCCGGACCATAAACCCTTGCCAATAATCACTAGATTGGCACAGGTTATTATCCAAAAAGCCTGTGGCTTTCACGATAATTACTAAAAGTACTGCCCATGCAATAAAGTTAAGCTGCGGGATGAGACTCTGCAAAATGTTGCCGGCAATCATAAAAACAACCGAAACAAACAAGCCTGTACCTAACTTAGTGATGTCTTTTTTTAAATCACCCGTGGCTTGTCCTTTTTCTTCGGCTGGTTGATCCGGGTTCTTACGCGCATTCTTTAGCAATTCGCCATTGCCTGTCAAAGAAGGATAACGCTTGCCCAACTTATGCAGCAAACCGGCAAAAATGACACAAACCAAGTTGGAAATATTCATATAAACAAGAAACTGTCCGGAATAAGTTCCCGCAGGCTGATGAAAAATCGGACTGTAAATGGACGGAACGACGGCTATTGCACCAGAAGAACCCCCGCTGTAATTCGGTAAACCCGTCATAAACAGACCCTGCAGCAACGACTTTCCTGTAAGGAAGGATCCTAACACCAAGAAGATGAATACAAAAACCAGTGCGCCAAGAATGCACGGTAAAAGCCTTAATGAAATGGTGACCAATGTCCTCCGATCCATACTTAATATGGAGCCAATAATGATTGCAGCCAAGAATAAATTGACAAAACCGGACCCAATAAAACCTGAAATATTCGTTTGGACGTAGTCTGGAATTAGGCCAAAATACACAAGTGCAGATCCACCAAATAACGGCAGGAGGATTGCACCTCCCATCCAACTGCCGAAAATGGGAATAATACCGCCAACATATGAGAATAAACCGCCAGCCATCAAGAGAAACGCAATTGAACCGATGATATCCTTATTCAAATTCCCAGTATAGGCCGCAATTAAAATGATGATTGAAAAAGTAATATAGTACTTTAACGGCAGTCCTGAAATTTTTATGCCTTTAAAACGGGTTATTAAAGTTGACTTCGACGGAATGGAGGTAACCTCAATTTGCTTGTCCATAGTAATCTCCTGACTGATTATTATTGTATAGCAAAGTGTTTAGCTGGATTAGTGATTACCCCCGTTAGTGCGGAAGCTGCAGCTACTGCCGGTGAAGACAAGTAAATCAGTGATTTTTTGGTCCCCATTCTACCGATAAAGTTTCGGTTATTCGTGCCAAGTACCACTTCATCGTCACTCATTAATCCATATGGCTGACCACAGCATAACCCGCAGCAAGGATGCGAGACACTGGCCCCAGCATCGATAAAGGTTTGAATATAACCGCGCTCGAGAGCTTCTTTATAGACGTTGACTGTCGCTGGTATCACAATCATTTTTAAGAAAGGCGCTATTTTTTTGCCCTCAAGAATTTTTGCTGCCGTTTCCATATCTTCGATACTGCCGTTAGTGCAGGATCCGATATAGACCTGATTTAGCTTTGTTCCTTCAACTTCTGAAATAGGATGGACATTATCCACCCCTTGCGGGCAAGACAGCTGAGGTTCTAGTTTGCTAACATCGTAATGAAGAACTTGTTCATACTTGGCATCTTCATCGAATTTTAGCCAGGAAATATCATTGTAGTTCATGCCATAATACTCAGCGGTTTTTTGATCCGCCTCAAATAATCCAACCTTTGCGCCGGCTTCTAAAGCCATATTGGCTATGGTGAAACGTGACTGTATACTCATGTTGCGAACTGCATTCCCCCCGAATTCCAGCGACTTATACTGGCCTCCGTCCGACTTGATGTCGCCAAGTATTTTTAAAATGATATCTTTCGCCCCGACGCCCTCAGTAAAGTCGCCATCAAGCACAATCTTGATGGCGGAAGGGACTTTAAGCCAAATCTCTCCCGTAGCTATGACCGCTGCCATTTCCGTATGTCCAATACCAGTACAGAAACAGCCTGCACCGCCATAGGTGGTCGTATGGCTATCCGTTGCTACAACGAGCTCACCAGGTCTAGCGTATCCCAATTCATGCATCAATGAATGGCAGATACCTTCGCCTTTGTGGACATTTTTAATTTGGAATTTCTCCGCTAAATCAAGTCCATCCACAAAATGGATAGGATCTGTATCGACCTGGTTTGTTGGCATAAGATGGTCAAAAATGATCACTCCACGCTCTGGGTAAACCGCCTTGGTCACATGCATATCCTTTAGAGCACGCTTTAGAAACGAAGTATAAATATCATGGATCATATAACGATCGGGCCGAGCGATCACAATATCACCAGGAGTCAAACTTTGTTCTCCCGAATTTTTCATTAACAGCTTTTCAGCCAGCGTATATCCCATTTTCTGTTATCTCCCTTCCGCTTCTGCTAGTTCCATTCGTTTAATGATATTGGGGATTAGTCCGCCATCTTGAATAATTTCAAATAAATTATCGGGCAGATTAGGAATGTTGAACGTTTTGCCGTTGACGGTAACCGACTTATTCACCTCAACAGTAAGAATATCTCCCTCTTGGCAGCTTTCAGGTATCTCCGCGCTTTCAATCAGCAACATCCCGTTGTTGATTGCATTTCTGAAGAATATACGCGCAAATGATTTGGCGATGATGCAGTACACCCCGTGTACATTAATCGCTTCAGCGGCCATTTCCCGCGATGAACCGCAACCAAAGTTTTTACCGGCTACTATAATGTCTCCAGGTTGTACCTGGGAAGCAAATTCAGGGCGAAGCGTTTCTAAGCAGTGCGAGCCCATTTCCTTCTTATCAAGAATGACACCATGACGGCCGGCAATGATGGTATCCGTATCTACGTCGTCAGGCAGTTTCCATACCTTGCCGCTAAATTTTTTTTCCATATTAATCTCCTCATCCCTTTGAGTTTAATGTAAGGCAGCCCTTTAATGCAGAGTTGGCGACGGTCTCCGCAGAAGCTAGGTAAACCAAAGAGTCTTTTGAGCCGTTGCAACCCTTAAAATTCCAACAACTAGCCGATAGCATAGTCTCGCCTTTACCGATAACGCCTTTCGAGGTGGTAACGCAGCTGGCACAACCCGTGCTCAAGATTTGAGCACCGCTTTCGATAAAGGTTTGAATCAAGCCTTCGGATATAGCTTGTTTATATACTTCATTGGTTTGTGGTGCGATCGATAAGCGCATATTAATTGGAATCTTTTTGCCTTTTAATATCGTTGCGGCTTTTCTCAAATCCTCAATGCTGCCTCCCGTACAGCCGCCAATGAAACAGGCCGACAATGGAGTGCCTTCCAATTCGGCTATAGGTTTCGATTGATTAATCGATCCCGGGAGGGCTGCCATGGGGTCCACACTTCCAAAATCATAGCTTTCTTGGCCGGACCCTTGATAATCCGAATTAACAAAAGCCGTAACCGCCCCGCTTCTGGTCGCCAATTGGCATAGATCGGCAGTTTCTTTTAAGGATAAATTTTTCAAGCCTTCGCCATAAAATTCAAGAGCTTTGCCAGAGTATTTAAGGTCGTCCGAGGCTAAAAATGAGAGCATAAAATCTTTGATGGACGCCCCCGGTTTAAGTTGACCGGCAAGCTCAATATGCACAGTATTCGAGACCACTAAATTCATTCGACCGGTTGCACACACGTTGAGCAATTCGGTAGCCTCCACATGGAGCCCAAGAGCCCCTTTCATGCCGAAGATACCGTTCATCTGTCCTGGTGAAACAACGATATCTCCCGGTTTTACATATTGATCTAGCAAAATGTGATACCCGATACCTTGGGATTGAACAAATTTCAGTTCATGCTTGCGGGCGAATTGAATAAGTTTCTTCTGAATTTCAGCCGATATGAAATTCCCTGCAGGCGTATCGAAATAGAGCATTACGATCACACGCTCAGGTGCCTCAAGATGATTAATATTTTCTAATTCATTTACAATATCCAACGATAAACTATCATTGAGAACGATAAAGTCGGGTTCAATAACCATGGCTGTACCGGACTTTTCGTTCAATATGGATTCGATAATTGTCATGTCAAACTAACTCCTTCCCCATTTCCCTGACCTTCTCAGATATGAGAGTACCCATTTCGCTGGTTCCAACAAGTCTGCTCCCCGGCAAATAAATATCCCTTGTCGCATAATTTTCATTTAGCACCCGCATAACTGCTTCTTCAATAGCCAGACTCTCTTCTTCCAAATGAAGAGCAAATCGCAGCATCATGGCACCTGACAAAATGGATCCGATCGGATTGGCTATATCCTTACCGACTATGTCACGATCTTTGTTATGGACTTGGTTCGGTGTAAACAATCCTTTGCCCTGGCCATTGAGCTCCGCCGACGGAAGTAAATTCGGCGCCCCTGCGAGTGCGGAAATTTCATCCGAAAGGATGTCCCCAAACATACTGGACGTTAATATTACATCGTAATCATGGGGATTTATAATGACTTGGGCAGCAGCATCATCGATGAATTGATGCTTAAGGGTAACATCGGCGTAATCTGCACTAATTTCTTGAACAACCTCACGCCACAATTTCGAACTTTCCAGGATCACAGCTTTATCCAAGCTTGTAACCCTCCTTCTGCGTTGGCGGGCAAACTTAAAGGCAAAGTGAGCATTCCCTGTAATGATTTCTTCATTGTAGTATTCTTTATCGTATGCTTCTTTACCGTGATCTCCAATTCCCTGGTATTTTTCAGACATAATCATGCCTCCGGCAAGATCACGAACCATAAGAATATTAAATCCCTCGCCAATGATGCCATTCTTTAAAGGACTCAATTCCGCCAAAGATTTATAAACAGAAACAGGTCGCAGGTTTGTTGTAAGCTGCAAATTTTTCCGCAATAAAGAGAGGACATAGCTGGGACGTTCTTTTTGTGGCAATTCTGGAAAACTGTCGAGCCAAAGGCTGCCTAATAATACTGCGTCGCTTTCTTGACATTGCCTTAAGCTCTTGTCAGGAAGGGGCTCACCGTACTTACGAACGGCCTCAGTTCCAGCATCGCATAGATGAAAATGAAAAGTATGGTGAAATACTTTGCCGACTTCGTTGATCACTTTGATGGTTTGGTCAACGATTTCTTTACCGATACCATCTCCATATATGACCGAGATGTTATAAGTCATCTATCCCATCCTCCTTTGTTTACAAAATTTGGAATAACATGATAATTCAATTGTCCAAAGCTACCGCTATATCGATCGCACTGACAATACAACCCGGATAAGTACAACGTTGTACTAATAAGGTAATGGTGTTCCTAAATTTAAGGAGATCCCCCCTCATCCTTTCAAAGTTTCGGCCGAAGTGATCATAGTGATTAAGTATATCGTTTTAGTAGAACGTTATACTGAATTGACATTCTCATTTTAAATCAATAAACTTAAGAAATCAATGATATGTTTTATTTTTCACAAATGTTCACATTTACTAATGAGTTGGCTATGATATTTTAAAGAAAAGCTTAGAGTCAATTATTTGTTGGATTGGAGACCTTAGAATGGTTACAATGAAGGATGTTGCAAAGTTAGCTGAGGTATCTGTGTCGACGGTATCTATTGTCGTCAATGGCAAAGCGAAGGAACGGAATATTCCCTTGAAAACCTACGATAAAGTCGTAAAAGCCATGGACGAATTGGGTTATCAACCGAATGTAAGTGCAAGACGTTTACGCAATTTGGATCAAGCCAAACCGATTATTGCTTTATATTGGACATTAGATGCTCGGACGAACATGCTGGCTGCACTACTGGCAGGTATTCAGTCCGAAATCGAAAAAAAACAATTTGAATGCGAACTAGTTATTCGAATTTATACGAATGATCAGATCGCCAAAGATGCTAAGGAGATCAAGAATAATTCCTACAGTGGAATTATTATAGGCGCTACCTCCGAATCGGACGTTGCCTACTTAGAATCGTTATCGCCCCGTATGCCGATCGTGCTCATTAATCGTAAGTCAAAAATATTCTCCACAGTCTATGTTGACTCAGAGGAAGTTGCGACGGAGGCTGTTTCTTTGCTGACAAAACAATCGATTAGGCAAATAGGAGTAGCGGCTATAGAGAGTCCTTATGTTGCTTCAAGCCAACGAATAAACGCTTTTCTTGAAGAGTGTAAGAAGCAGCAGATTTCGGTTGAACAACGGCACATGATTAAGGCGCCAAATTCGTTAGCTGGCGGTCTGATAGCGGCGGAAAAATATCTACAAATAACAGACCGTCCCAGGGTGTTATTCTGTGAATCAGATACGATCGTTCTGGGAATGATTCATCAATTTAACCGTCAGAATATTCGAATCCCAGAGGAAGTGGCCATTATCTCCATCGGGATGACCGGACCGGATGCTACCCAATACTCTACACCGTCTATCACAACCATAGATATTCCCTCCGAGAAAATAGCTGCGGCAGCCATTGCTATACTTCATGAGTCGCTGTCCAAGAAGAACCTGCATGAGCGGTTAATGCCTGTTCATCTAAAAATACCTCCTAAAACTTATATTCGAGCGTCATTTTTGGGATTACCAGATAAAGATGGTACATTATTTTCGGATCAATAGCGCAGAGTGTTTGTGTTCGATGTGTGTTTTTGGGATAACGTACAAATCGAGATATACGTTTTGGCTCATATAATTTATATTGGGGGATGGTACCGGCATGGACAAGAACTCTGTTTATAGAACAAACATTATAGGCGCTGGCGAGGTCGGCAGCGCGGTCTCGGTCGACATGGACAAGAATTCTATACATAAAACAAACAGCATCTTTTGGGATACTAAAGGAAATGACATCTTAGGAGCAACCGCGCTTCCTTTCTATGGAGCATTTGTCTCAGAAGAAAAATGCCAACTTTTTGGCGATGTCTCAGGAAAAAAGATGCTGGAAATAGGCTGTGGAAGCGGTCAATCCTTGCAATATCTGGGGGAACGAAGAGCATCTGAACTATGGGGTATGGATTTATCAGATAAACAAATCGAAAAGACAAAGCAACATTTGACGTCGTGCGGTCTTTCAGCAAAATTGATCTGTTCTCCCATGGAAGAAGAATGTGGTATTCCGGAGGATTATTTTGACTTCGTTTATTCGATTTATGCCATAGGCTGGACCACCGACCTTGAGGGAACTTTTTGCCGAATCGCTTCTTACCTAAAAAAGGACGGCGTATTTATTTTCAGTTGGTCTCATCCAATACACAAGTGTGTGGTTGCAGAAAATAATATGCTTTCTTTTAAAAAATGTTATTTTGATGAATCTTGGTATTCGGTATCACTTGATGAAGGTACGTTAACATTATCGGACCGAAAACTATCAACCTATGTGAATGCGTTGTCAAAAGCGGGATTTGTCATTGAGCAAATGATTGAACAGTCTGATGATGAAATTATGCAATCGCGGGACGATAACTGTGATTTTGCAAAAAAAGCAAGGATGCTTCCTGTTACCTTTGTATTCAAAGCAAGAAAACTATAGTAGTACTTGAATATAACTGCCCGTTGGCTTAACGAGAAGACCAGCCGATTGCATATCGGCTGGTACTTTCGTATGCTGAAACGCTCCTTTATCTACGTTTCTTTTTCTTGAGCAGCTTTGGCCATCGATAGGGTTCAACGTGTCTCGTCATTGCGATGAATACCCTGCCCCACTGTTCCTCATTTAAGGAACAAATGGGCTGATTACGATCTATTCTCAGCTCTTTCACTAATTTTGCGATTTGCGGAGGCGTAAATACCCTTCCCATCACCTCGTAAAAAGGTAAACCGGGATATCGAAGTCCATGTGAAGCAAAGGCTGTAAACTTTCCGCGAAGGTTTTGAGGAACCATTGAATTCTTTTTTCTAATCACAGTTACGACGGCTGAATCCACACTCGGTGGCGGTGAAAAATTACTCGGAGCGACCGTTCGAACAAGCCGAATATCATACCACATTCTCCATGCCAGAATTACCGGATTTGTAACAGGAACAGCCGTAAAACGTTTGGCAGCGCCTTTCTCGATGACAAAAACGGCCCGCTGCAGTTGCAGGGATGGGTCTCCCAAAAACTTCTCGAATAAGGGAGTGGTAATCGAAAACGGTATATTAGCCACCACGCAAAAAGGATTTCGTGGAAGTTCAAACCGTAGAACATCGATTTGCTTGATTTTTATGTTATTTTCTTCATTCATTTTGCTTCTTAGTTTCTGAATGCTTACGGGATCATTTTCGATTGCGATGACAGTTCCCGCTTTCTTGGCTAAAGAAAAGGTGATTGCCCCTCCTCCCGCACCGATATCAATTACTGTATCACCAGGGTGGATCCTTGCCAGACTAACCAATTCTTTTATTAAGGTTTTATTTATTAAGAAGTGTTGTCCAGAGAAATTAGACGTCTCCTGATGACGTCTTGAATTGTTTCTAGGCATGACAAAAAGCACCTCATTCATTCGTATAGTAAATGAAAAAGGCACAGCACAAATAAACCCATCGAGATATCCTAAAAAAAGGATAAGTGATTGCGGGTTATAAATGTTCTGTACCTGCCATTAACGAATACGAATGAATGAGATGCAACACATGTAAAACATGTCTCCTTAGACGTTAAAATAACTTAATTCGGAATGATCGTAACATACCTCAACTTTGACAGTCAAATTGCGGTTCCAAACGAAAAGCCCCCTTTCCGTTTAACGGTCAGGAGGCTTTTGAATCCAACCCCTTTGTTACGCTGTTTTTGTTATTTCAGTTTCTTCGCGGTATAACGATAATATCTGATCACTTTGCGGTACATTTTCTTATCCTTTAATTGATTAAAAATATACGGGTCAGGCTTCACGTTCACTTCAATAATCCAAGGGGTTAGACTTCGGTCGAGGCCGATATCAACGCCGATTTGTCTCAAATGCGGGTAAGTTTTCTTCATATGACGGGCGATTCGAAGCCCGAGCCCTTTCATCTCCTGAATTAGCGCGTTTTGACGCTGGGCGGAAATATGGGATTCCAGCAGCTTGTGAACATCCATCGGTTTTCCGCCGCTATGATAATTGGTCACGATTTTTTTGGGGTGGCCGAGCCGGCCAATGACTCCGGTGGCTTCCCATTGGTTGTCCGGACTTAATTGCACCATCACCCGAATATCAAATCGGCGGTTTTGGTGTTTTAACAGGTGGATGCCTTTTTGGATGAGATAGCTTCGTTTTTGAATCTGACGGGCAAGACTCGTATAGAACGCATCGAATTGGCTAAATGTCAGGCGCTTTTGATTGATTTGATAGGCAAAATAACGCGGGCTTTCCATTTCGGCTTTGATGACGCCCATTCCGTACGTGCCGCGGTCCGGTTTAATATAAACCATCCCATAACGGTTGATCATGCTCCTTAAATTCTCCTTGCTGAATTTCTGTGTATCGGGGATAAACGGCCGGATGGATTCATTTTTGAGCAGCACCCTTGTCTTTAATCCTTTGCTCCTTAAAGGTTGAAGCTTATCGTGCCCCACGCCACACCTCTCCTGTCTGCTGGGTAGTCTTCCTCGCTTTTCTTTCAAGGTCTTTCCATCATATGCAACTCCGGCCAGCTTATCGTGGTTCAAGAGCCCCTTTTTGCCGAGAACGAGATACATGCTCACGCCCTGACAAATCCTCTCAAGTACACATATCATGAACCCGACAGGATATTTTACGCAGGGAGTTGAGGAAATGCCGGAACGAAACGAAATACGGTTGAATCATGCGCCCGTCATCGATATTCTAATACCTGCTATTGAAAAAGACTTGGGAACCCTCCCCTATGTCATTGATAACCTTCGCCGTTACGTACAGCAACCCATCGGGCGTATTTATATCGTTTCCCCCGCCAGCAATAGGATCAGAGGCCTCTGTGCCAGTAAGAAGTGCGTCTTTGTTAATGAGAGCTCGGTTCTTCCCATCACGAAAAAAGACATCCATTACCAGTCATCTCGCTGGAACCGCTCGGGTTGGTTATACCAACAACTGCTTAAAATGAACGGAGATCATATTGTCAGAGCCAATCACTTTTTGGTGGTGGATGCGGACACCGTGTTGATCAAACCCCATTCTTTTCTTACCGGCGGGAAAACGGTTTTTTATTGCCGGGATTGGAGCCAGCCGGAATACTTCAACACCTATCGCAAGCTGCTCGGGATGAAGGCCCCCAGACCCCGATCTTTTGTCACCCATTATATGCTGTTCGAAAAATCGAAGCTCGCCTCGCTGAAGAAAAAAATCGAAGCCAGACACCGGATGCCTTGGTATCAAGCGATTATCCGCAGTATCAACAAGAAGAAACAGTTTGGATTTTCCGAGTACGAAACTTACGCCAACTATATGTATACAATCGCTCCGGGCAGTACGCTGCTTAAGAGCGCCAAGAACAAAAGCATGAATTCGAACGCATCTTCATTAAACGAGAAACAAATCCGCAGGCTTGCCCTTACCAACCGCTCTCTCTCCTTTCATAAGCGAAAAATATACAGTAAAGTCCGTCGGACTTAAGGAGGAAGCGGATCGTGCATCTTGTACTTCTGTGCGGCGGCGCCGGCAAAAGGCTTTGGCCGACTTCCAATGAGCTGCGTTCCAAATTGTTTGTGGAGCTGCTTCCTTCACCCGACGACGGTGTCGGCAGGGAGTCCATGCTTGGCAGGGTGTGCCGTCAGCTGGCGCAAGCCAACTTGTTGGATTCAACGCTCCTGATATCCCATCAAAGCCAAACCAACCTGGCTACCCGGCATTCGAAGGGCTTAATTCCGGTCATTGGCGAACCGTTCAAACGGGGAACTTTTACAGCCGCGGCTTTGGCCACGTTATATCTACAATCCCGCCGAGGATTAGGTGAAGAGGACATTATCTGCATTGCGCCGGCGGATGTCTTCGCCGGTGACGATTTTTTTGCCAGCTTCAAACTGCTTCCGGATCTCCTGAAGGCGGCAAAATCCGATATCGCCTTAATCGGGACAACACCCACCCATGCTTCGGATCAGTATGGGTACATCTTGCCGGATGTTCATGAACGTACCGGGTATATGTCTTTGGCTCGATTTTTGGAGAAACCGGATATTCACCTGGCCGAAACACTTCTGCAGCGTAAAGCTTTGTGGAACTGCGGGGTGTATGCTTTTTCAACGAATTTTATGCTTTCCCATATGAAGAAAGCCGGCATCCCGGCTAATTTTGATGATTTACTTCGCATTTACGAACAGTTACCCGAGAGGAGTTTCGACAAACAAGTCGCGGAGCAAGCGCAGCAGGCCGTTGTCCTGCCCTATCCGGGATTATGGCGGGATATCGGAAGTTGGGAGGCGCTGTCCGACCTGCTGGATTCCAATGTGTACGGCAACGGCAGCATATCCGGCCACTCCCCGGGTTCTCATATCGTTAACGAGCTGCCCTATCCGGTCCATGTTATCGGAGTTCCGGGCATCATCGCAGCCGCAAGTCCGGATGGCATTCTGATCGCCCACAAAAAAACCTCCAATGACATTAAAGCGCAGATGGGCGATATGCCGAAGCAACCGATGTACGGTGAAGCGACCTGGGGGAATTTTCAGGTGATCGACAGGTTCCCCGGCGACGGAAATACAACCGTCTTAACCGTGAAGCTGACCGTTTTTCCCGGAAAACATATCGGTCTGCGCAATCATCGGTCGGGATACAAGGCTTGGACTGTACTTGCCGGGAGCGGACAGGTGCTTCTTAAGGGACGGTTATTCGAGGTTGCGGCGGGCGAACAGTTCTCGATTGCATCTCAAGGGACTTATTCCATACTGGCGGAAACCGGCATGGAGATCATGGAAGTGCGAAGCGAAGATGATCCGTTCAATCCGGATGGTATATCCTATGAGACATACGACTGGAAAGACATTGTTAAGCGGGTTAAGAGTCGGAAGACGCCGGAATAAATGAACGATATGAAATCCTGCCCCGATTTCAGTCAGACCGGGGCAGGATTTTCCCTTATCCACCACCAAGCTCACCTAATTGTTGCTTTAAATTGTTAATATTTGCAATGAGGTCGGGAATACCGGTTCGTTGCCAGTTCTCTAAGCTAAAGCCTTGCGCTGCCAGCGATTCGTTAAAGTTAGTGACCGCAGTGATCAATTGGTCATTATAGGAGAGTAATTTCTCATGAATGGTTTCGGCGATGGCCGGCGGATGAATCTGTTTGAATTCGTTTGCCTTCGTTTGAAGCTGCTCTAATTTGTCCTTGAATTGGGCAGTGATATCGGCGTTGTTAACAGCATCCTGGGCCATTTGCTGAAGTTCAGTCCCCGCCTCCGAGACTTGCTGGATATAACCCGTTGCATCATTTACATAGTTTAACGACTCGTCCACGCTTTCAATCGCTGCACATGCGGATAAGAAGAATACGGATAAGATCGACGTCCAAATGGTCACAAACGGCCTTCGGTTTTGCGGTCTTTTCAAGTTTTTAGCTCCCCCTTCCATGCACACAGTCTTTTAATTGTTTTAACCGGATGGGAAAGATTCAAAACTAGCGTTACTATGGCTAACTTTATAACTTAATGTATTCGTGTTTGCAATTGCTTGCCACAGTAGCGGCATATACGGTTTAAATGATATGAATAATAGTTTACATAATAATATTTATATAAACTTTTAAGTAGGAGAAAAAAACAACCAGCCGAGCCGCTTCCCTCGGTCAAAGAGAGAGCCGGCTCGGCCATTAATGACAAGCTTCACTGGGTCACAAGGTTAATCAGATAATCCTTTAAATCAACCATCCGCAAATACGGCGGACGTTTCTCCGTGCCGCTAATGATAAGGGGAACCAGCGACTCCGCCTGTCCGAAAGCTCCGTGTCCTCCCCCTCCCGGATGTGTTGGTGAGTTGATATCCGCCAGCTCGTAACCGGGTTTGGCGGTCACAACCAGGAAATTTCCGGGGTGGGAATGTAAGGCCCCATATAGCCGCCGCAGCACATCCGGATAGCGTCCGTAGTTTAATTGGCGTCGGGCGGCGTCAATTTTCAGATCCAGGAGTATTTTATCTTGTTCAACGGACCATTTCTGTCGGTAAGGATCGATCAGGGACCCATTCTTCCTAAATCGCAGCATTGTCGTACCGCCACCCTGCATGACATGTATCCAGTCCCTTTCCTTCCATGATATGAAGCCGATCCGTGGATCCGTTTTAAGTATGTCGGCAAAAGGTTTCAGCTCATCCGATTTTAGATTATACACATAAGCCATCGTTTCATTGACCGCGAGAACCGCTTCTGTCTCGTCCGTCACTTTGTCACCCGGCTGCAGCACATTATACCCTCTGAAAAGGGAACGTAATTCGATGACCGAATCCTCCCGTTGCGGCAAGATCCGGGTCATCCCGCTGTCTCCTAACACGATAATCACGGCCTTCTGGAGAGCTTGCTCCGGCGAACCAAAGCTGTCCAGCAGCGTTTGCAGCTGTCGGTCCAACTCCTGGACCCCTTTTAACTTCGGAGAGGGGCCTTGCTTATGAATTTTCTTATCCAGATCGGGCAGATACACATACAAAAAATCCGGCAGCTTGTTGTTCCTGATCAAATAGTTGGCTGTCTCGATGGAAAAATCATTATTCATTCCCATCCGCCGAGTTAAACCATCCGGCAAATTCACGATCCCTTTAAGCGGATCGGACAAGGCCCCTAAAGCCAAAAAGTCCGGTCCTTTGACTGTAACGGATTTGGGCAGTGAGGTAGGAGCATGCATCCATGCGGGAGGAGATAAAGTATGACTCTCGGTTCCCCGATATATTAACCCGTTTATGCTGCCTGCTCTCCTCCCAAGACGGGCCAAATCCTCATAAATCGTAGGCAGCTGGGGATTCAGATGACGTCCGTTCAGATGGATGACGGCATTCGTCAAAACCGGATCTATTCCAAGCGTGGCGACCTCGAGCGGCCCCGTTCCATAATTGATCAGTTCCTGATCCTTGGTGGAATACCAGGTTAAACCGGGAATCCGGTGGTCATCCGGATAGGCGCCGGTAAGCAGCGAGCTGTCAATCGTGACGGACATGGTGGGAAAAGAGCTGACCATATTGCTATAGTACTGCCCATGCTCAATCAGGTACTGAAAGGCCGGGAGCTTTTTGTTGGTCAATCCGTCCTTAATGGCTTGAGGCATTAGAGAGTCGGCGACAATAAGGATCACTTTTTTCGACTCGCGCCCTTTCAGCGATTTTACATGAACCAAATCCGGTTCCCGGGTCGCCTGACCTTGCTTAAAGCATCCACTGCCAACTAGACAAAGCAAGATCATCGTCAGCCATAACCCGTTTTTTTTAAATATGGATATGAGAATCACCTGCCTTCGCAACATTCCCCAATCAACAAGGTTATCCCTAACCTCTCCGCCTTCCCGGCGGTTTATTCCATTATCAACTGGATTTTTTGTCGAAATATCAGTATGATATATCAAGGTTTGTAAAAAGGAGTGATCAAGCACTGATGAGCAAGAAATTTGTAGTGCTGCCAGTCATTATGCTACTGCTTGCTGCATTCGTATTCAGCGGCTGCAGTAAATACGGTGAGAAAACGGAAGAGTCGGCGGCGCAAACGCAAGAAACAACAGAGCAAACGCAAGCAACGAAGGAGCAAACGTCACCGGCTGCAAAGCCGCAGGAAACGGAGAAGAAATTAAGCTGGGACAACCCGCCGGAGATGGAGATCGACACCAAGAAATCCTATGAGGCAGAATTTACGACATCGAAGGGCAACTTCAAAATTGAACTGTTTGCCAAAGACGCCCCGAAGACCGTGAACAACTTCGTTTTTCTTGCGCGGCAAGGGTTCTACAATGATGTGATCTTCCACCGGATTATTCAATCCTTTATGATTCAAACTGGAGATCCGGAAGGAACTGGTGCCGGCGGACCGGGGTATCAATTTGAAGACGAGAAAACAAACTACGCGTACGAGCCCGGGATTGTCGCTATGGCCAATGCCGGACCTAATACGAACGGGAGCCAGTTTTTCATCTGTACCGGTGATGACAGCCGTACATTAAAGCCGGATTACACCATCTTCGGCAAGGTAACGGAAGGCATGGACGTGGTGAATAAGATTGCCGCCACCCCGGTTGAAGCAAATCCTTACACTGGAGAACCGAGTTCCCCTACGGAAACAGTCACGATCACGGAAATTAAAATTGTTGAAAAGTAAGATATTAATGAGATGAACAAAAAAACAGACCTTGCATACCGAAAGGAACTGCAAGGTCTGTTTTTTGTTCCATTGTTTCCCTTGGGTCATTCCATTAATTCACTACATAAATTAGTCCCTATTAATTAATGGAGTGAATTAAAATTGTTGGCTAGCTTAACATAAGATACCAGTACAGAGCCACTTCATCTTTGGAAGGTTCTATGGCTTTATAGACATATCGGTCGAACCCGCCGATCGTGAAGCCATAGCCCTCATAGAACTTGCACGCCAGCACGTTGTTATGTTGTGTCTCCAGCATGATCCCGGCCATCCCCCGGACTCTCGCCCACTCCTTAACCACGTCTATCAGCCGTTTTCCCAAGCCGTGCCGACGGTAGTCGGTATCCACCTTCAGCTCTTCCAGAAGTGCCAACCCATTCCAGTTTCTGCTCACTGCGGCCAGGCCGACGATCGCTTGATCCGTCCGCGCAATGACCAAATATTTATCGGGATTCTCAATGTATTCCGCCATCGGAAGAAGGTCGTCCGGGTAGTGCTTCGTATAAGCAGGGACGCTGACCGCTTCGTATTGGATAACGCCGTCTTTCATACTCAATTGGAGAACGGAATCCACGGTGAATTCATTGCGAATGTGCATCGGGAGCCCGAGATCGGACTTGCTTAGTGCCTTGACGTTAACTGTCATGTTAAAACGGGATGCGCCGCGTCGCACTCATCGTATAACCGTTACGTTCGGCCCACCCGTTCACCCCTTTCCAGTAACCTTCCAATACTTCCAATACGTTATCGGGGTCGGATAGACTTCCGGTCATGACAAGCTCGCATAGGCGATCAAACCCTTCCGGGCGATCCGGCAGCTCCAGCGCTTCGGACAGGACACGCGCTCCGGTCGTAAAACAAATACGGTGATGCAGGCCCATCAGCATCGCCCCCGCCTCCGCCACCTTCACAGCCAGACTAGGCAGAAAAGGAACTGTCCCCCTTGCCTCGGTATTTCGCCACTTTCCCGCATATTCAAACAGTTCCTCCACCAAAAGCCCCCGGATGGCATCGCGAAATTTAACCTTGTCCTGGGAGATCGCGATTTGCTTCAAATTCATAAAGAAACCTTCCGGATCGTAAAGCGGCAACACGGATAAAAACTGCCCGTGCGTAAGCGGCCAATCCCCTTCGATCGTACGGACATCCTCAATGAGGATATCTTCGCTGACGAAATTGACTTCCGCTTTCCACTCTCCGGTCGACCACTCATGGTTGTATTCCTCTCCCGCGCTATTCAGCACGCAGCGGATCTCCAAATCGGAGTAAGATCCATCGCTTCCTCGTCCCATGGAACCATAGACTCCGATCGCTTTAACGCGTTCCCCGTGTGTCTCCAAAATCCGCTCTTTAATCTCCTCCGCGATTTTCAGCCGGGAATCACGGCTCATGGGGAATGGTCCGTTCGTCTGCCGCAAATGCTCTCCGTCCGGCAGGCGCTTTTGAAAAACTGCGGCATTCGGGGCAAGCTGCCGAACATCCTCCAGGTAGTTTTTGACTTTCCTGTACTCTTCCAGTGGGTAATCCGCTCCCAGAACTGCCGCTACCTGTTGTGCCGTCTGTTCAAATAGCTCTGTCATCGCGTTAAGCGCCCGCCACATCTGCCCAATGGATCCTCCCGGAAAAGTGTGAAGTAACTGTCCCCATGATTTTTGATCCAGGTAACGGGGCAAGTATTTCGAATTTTTTCCCACACTACAGGAGAATTCGGTCTCACACCCTACCTTCCATCTCAGCATTTGCAGAAGCATGCCGCGGACGATATTCAGATGATCATAGGCGTATAACATTTCATTGCGCCATAACCCTTTGGCCACATAAGTGGATACCCACCAAAATTCATTGCAGCAATCCCTAAATAAGGCGGCTGTAGGTTTTTTAACCCGGTAGTCTTCATCGGTTGGCGGAGGAAGTTCGGGAAGTATGGCGTCTTTATCCAGGAGAATCGCCGTCAGCTTATCTTCCCGGAGATAAATTTCCTTCTCTTCCAGTGGAACCAGGGTCAGATCGATCCGGTTGCCGTCTGCAAACAGCATAAGATAGGGGAACCGCCCCCCGCCCTCCGGCGGAACCAGGGTCATCGTTTCCGGAGTCTGGAGAATCAGCCGCTCCCCAAAAACATCGATCCATTCGGGATCCTTAATAAAAGATTTTAAGTCGTCGACCAAATAAACAATGTCATAGTCTTGAAAAAGATCCTGCGCAACATTCAAATTCGTTCGAGAACCGTTCATCGCAACGGCTTTGATTCGTTCATCGTTTCGGGCTACATTAAGTATTAAGTTCAACATTTCCTGTTCGGATCGCATCCGAATCCCTCCTTTGGGCTTTAACTTTCTTTTCCTGCTATGGCCAAAAAGGAGGTCCGCGGATATCCGGAAGAGAGAGTTAATAGAAAGGCTCCAGCAAAATCATAGTGCATCCTCCTCGGAAGTAAGGTGATTTGAGATTTAAGTCATAATCAGAGCTTCGGGGTTCGCCCGGGCCCTAATTTGCGCAACCGTCTCTTCCGGACTGAGGCGAGAAGTGTCCAGCCAAAGACCGATTCGCGGGGTTTCTTGCTGTAGAACCGAGTTCAGCGCCTCTATCGTCCACGCGCCGTATCCCTTTTTCGCGCGTTCCGCTTCCCTTTTGGCGACAACCTTGGTATCGGGACACAGAACAATGACGTAAAGCGGCCGGCTGTGGACGTAAGCAATAAAATCGCTCAGCAGGGGACCGACTACAACATCCTGAACCACTACCGTAAATCCGGCGTTAGCGTAGGTATCAGCGGCTTCGGCGGCCAACCGGTACCTTAACCGAAGCTGACTTTCCGCCTCCGCCCGTTCCGCCTCAGGGGTCATTTCGACCCGATGATTTACGATCATTTTACGAAACACATCGCCTCGAAGATGAACAGAGTGTTCCAATTGTTCGGCCAGCAGCTGGGCGACCGTCGATTTTCCGCTGGCCATGATGCCCGTAATCAGGTAAATCGCAGGTTTGGACACTGACTTCCTCCCTCCTTCTCCCTTTTATTGTTTTGCAAGAGTAGTTTAAATTTGACATAATTCAGAATAAGACTTTATGAGAAAGGAAGATTGCATGTACATCTTCATCTTGATCCTAGTCATTACAATTACCATCATTTTCTTATTATCCCAATCCAGGAGAAGAAGATCAACTCGTCATCCAAAAGAAAGTTTACGCAACGCTCCTCCCCCTCCGCCGATCGCAGAACGGAACCGTGATGTGTGGCCGCTCGCGAACAAGCTGGAGCAGTCGATCCCCGCGTCTTACGAAGAGTCCCTTAAGCAGCGGGTTCTAAGGGAACATCCGGAAATGAGCGAGCGGGAATATGAATGGCGCTGGCTTGAGTTGCAGCGTTTTTATGTCATGTGCGCGGTTTTGGATCGCGTGCCCATGTTCAGTAAGGCGGTGGATGAAGTCTGGCACGAAATGCTTATGTATACCCGGGACTACCAGGCTTTCTCGGAAAAATATCTCGGCCGGATGCTGCATCACTCCCCCAACCCTGCCGAATCCGTTCCGATCCCCGGAGAGCGGGCTTGGTTCGATTTCGTTTATGTGGAGCTTTTTGGCTGGAACCCTTACAGCGAACGGTTGTGGGGCCGGTTTTTCCGCCATCCGATCCCGCGCGAAGAGTTGGAGGCATACAGAGATGCTTCTGCCCCTCCCACTCAAGGCGGTCGATTTAATGCTTGGGCTTACGACCGACTGCCCGAAGCTCGCAAAGCCATTCAATCCGTGAAGGATGCGCTGCAGTTCCGGTTGGAGGTGGAGCGAGCGGAAGACGTCCGCAAACCCGTTAACTTTAACAATACAGATGTTTTGCTGAGCTCCGTCATTTTCTTCTCCATGACCGACCCGGCCAACTTCTCGGATTACTTGACCCCCGAGGAACAGCTTAAGAAAGAGCAATCCGGCTCCAGCTGCGGCGGCACGGCTTGCAGTTCGGGAAGCGATGACCGGAGAGATCACCACGGGGATGTCTCGCACGGCTCGAATCATGATTCGGGTTCCTCCTGCTCCGACAGCGGCGGTTCATCCGACGGAGGCGGCTCTTCCTGCAGCAGTTGCGGCGGCGGATGCAGCAGTTAAAAGAGCCTTTTTCGAAACTGCAAATAATGAAGCTCAAAGCGGGATAGTCTAACCTATAGTACATTTCCGTTCAGAGGAGATTAAACCTATGGCAAAAACGAAATCCCGAAAGCTGAACATTACTTTTGAGAGCGATATCGATTTGAGCCGCCCATCGGAAACATCAGAAACAAGGGAGAACAAGAAAAAAAGCGGCGGCAGCAAAGGCCGAATCTGGGAGTTCATCGCCATCGCCACCATCCCGATCGTACTGGTCTTCGGCAATTCGATGCTGGTCCCGGTTCTGCCGCAAATGCAGAGAGAGCTTGGCATCAACAAATTCCAAAGCAGCTTGATTATCTCGATCTTTTCGTTGGCCGCCGGCATTTTTATCCCGGTGATCGGTTACTTGTCGGACCGGTTCGGGCGTAAAGTGATCATTATCCCGGCGCTGATCGTTTATGGAGCGGCAGGGCTGCTTGCGGGCTTCGGCGCGGTATGGGACTCCTATACGGTTATTATCATAGCGCGGGCCATCCAGGGAATGGCCGCAGCCGGAACGGCACCGATCGCCATGGCGCTGGTCGGCGATTTATACAAAGGGGGAACGGAGAGCCAAGCGCTTGGCTTGATCGAAGCCTCCAACGGCGTCGGCAAGGTACTCAGCCCGATTATCGGCTCCCTGCTCGTGTTGATCGTCTGGTACGCCTCCTTCTTTGCCTTTCCGGTGTTTTGCGCGCTATCCCTGCTGGCCGTACTTTTTATGATCAAGGAACCAAAGCATGAGCAGAAACAAAATCTGAAGAGCTATATCGGCAAAATCGGGGAAATCTTCAAGGAAAAAGGGCGCTGGCTTATCACCTCCTTTTTCGCCGGATCCCTGGGGCTTTTTATTCTCTTTGGCGTGCTGTTTTATTTATCGAATACGCTGGAAGATCCGCCCTATAAAATCGAAGGCGTCGTGAAAGGTTTGATCCTGGCTATCCCGCTGCTGGGCATGGTCATCACCTCATACACGACAGGTAGCTTGATCAAGAAAAAAGGCACCCTCATTCGCTGGCTCATGAATATCGGACTGGTGATGATGAGCGTTTCGCTCGCCGCCACGATCTTCTTCTTTACAAACATTTATGTATTCATCGGATTGCTCACGTTAAGCAGCATCGGAACAGGGCTTCTTCTTCCCTGCTTAAATACAATGATCACGGGGGCTGTCCAGAAAAGCGAACGGGGAATGATCACCTCCCTGTATAACAGCTTGCGCTTTTTGGGCGTCGCTTTCGGTCCGCCTTTGTTCGGCTGGATGATGGATCAATCGGACCGGCTCGTGTTCATTTCCGTCTCGGCCTTGTCCTTCATCACGTTGGGCCTGGTATTCTTCTTGATCAAGCCTCCCGCCAAATTGGCGGAGTGACGGTTTTACTGGCCTCTCCTCGCTTTGGGCACCTGTCAGGGTATCCACGCATAAGATATCAATGTCACCTGATGACATGAAAAGTCTAAAGAATTGAGGAGATTTCAAATGAAAAATTCCTTGCGTGGAGTTTGGCCATCCGAGCTGTGTGATCCGAGCGGACTTCGCCAAGATTCCGCAGCGGAGCCGGCTCTTTGCAACAGTGCCGCAGGGACGGGACGCGGACAGACGATGGTCATCGATAAAGGGCTGGGCAGGCATTCGTTTACGGACATGATCGAAACGGCCTCCTCCTATATCAGCTGCATCAAATTCGGTTTCGGCACGGCCCCTCTATACAGCACCGAACTGCTGCTTTATAAAATCAACCTGGCCAAACGTCACGGCATCGTCGTCATGCCGGGAGGGACGCTTTTGGAGACGGCCGTTCAGCAGGGTGTCATCCCCGACTTTTTCAATACCGTCTGCAGCCTGGGCTTTAACGGGATCGAGGTGTCCGATGGCACGATTGACCTTCCGCGACAAAAGCGGACCGAACTGATCAAGGAAGGCAAGCAGCGAGGGCTAATGGTGTTCACGGAACATGGCAAAAAATTGTCCGGATCACTGATCGATGCCGCCTCCCTTGCCGAAACGTTCGAAACGGATCTGGCGGCCGGCGCCGAACTGTTGACGGTGGAGGCCCGCGAATCCGGTACGGGGGTCGGCGTTTTCGACGAAAAGGGCGAATGCCGGACGAATCTGCTGGACGACGTCTTGAAATTTGTGCCCGACCTGAACCGTTTGATGTGGGAAGCGCCCTTAAAGCATCAGCAGGTTCTGTTTTTGCGCAAATTCGGGCCGGGCGTGCACTTGGGCAATATTCCTCCGACGGAAATACTTTCGTTGGAAACGATGCGGCGGGGGCTTCGCCAGGATACGTTTGAATTCGGGCTGAAGAAGCAGGAGTCCAAGGAATACGTATATGTCATTTAAATGAATCAGGAAAAGACGGAAGCGGTCAAACACGGGACTTCCCCCGGTTTAGCCGCTTTTTTATTCAATATATATTTGCATCCTGCAACCAAATACGTTATAACTAAATATCAAGAGGAGATGAATTTTATATGGAGAATACGCGTGAATTGCTTCATATGCTGACCCGCCGTTTCGGAGTATTGAGCAAAAATTGCTGTACGGCCGGCGGCGCTGAAATTTCGCTGGTTCAAAGCCATATCCTGTACGAAGTAAGCCGCCGGCACAAGCCGTCGATGCAGGAAATCGCCGATGCGCTGGGTACGGATATTACAACCTTCAGCAGACAGGTCCAATCGCTCGTTAAAATGAAACTGTTGAAGAAGAATCCGGATGCCGGAGACCGCCGGGTTTACAATTTGTCTCTAACTGCTGAAGGTCAGTTCATCGCCGCTTCCATCGACGCTCAAATGGCCGAAACATTTGAGGAAATCTTTTTGCACTTAACCGAATTCGAAAAAGAAACGATTCTGCGTTCCGTTCGCCTGCTGAATGAAGCCATGGGAAAATCAAGCTATGCAGCAGCAGTCCGGTAACAACCTGATTTGCTCGACATAAACTTGCAAAACACAAATATGAGGACCGGGGAGTTGCAATCTCCATTAAATTTATGTATCTTAGTTTTATGACTATTGAACTAAAGAAATCGGATGCCTCTTATCAACAAAGCAGCGTTTACCACTTTTCTTCCGGGGTTCCTTGAGTCGTTATGACGCAAGGACTCTATTTTATGTCTATTAGTTCAATAGTTGTTGTACTACATAACTAAATCATTGTTGCAAAGGAGATTGCCTCATGAACAGAATTATCATTCTTTACTTTTTACTTATGTTTCTAATCGGCACGGACACATTTCTGATCTCCCCGCTACTCCCCGTGCTGCGGGAAACTTACGGCATTTCGGTAGCAAGTTCCGGATGGATGATCGGTGCTTATGCGCTCGGATACGCCCTATTCGCCTTGGTAATCGGGCCCCTCTCGGATGGATGGAACCGAAAAAAAGTGATGCTATACGGGATGATCGGCTTCGCCGTATCGACTTTTTTATGCGGAATAGCTCCCAATTTTGCCGTAATGCTGCTGTTCCGCGCTCTTTCCGGCATCTCGGCGGCCGTTGTCACCCCGCAGGTTTGGGCCTCGATCCCTTCCGTCGTCCGTTCTCACCAAATTCTCAGAGCCATGGGAATGGTCACGGGGGGCCTTGCCATTTCCCAAACCCTGGGGGTCCCGGTAGGGGCTTTTATGGCGGCCCGAACCTGGTCGCTCCCTTTCTTTCTCCTGGGTGCCAGCGCCTTGCTGCTTGCTGTTCTGATTCGCTTCTTAGTGCCCGACCTCCCGCCGGGACAGGTGAATCGGCAAGCGTCCGGTCTTCGCTTTCTCCAAAGCTACCGCAGCGTTCTCACAGCTAAAAACGGAAAAATTTCGTTCATCGCCTACTTTGCTTTTCAGCTCGGCAATTTTGCGGCTTTCAGCTTTCTCGGAACCTGGCTCGCTGACGCCTATTCGTTGGACGTTGCGCAAACAGGCCAGGTCATGATGTTTTTGGGACTCGGCAATTTGCTCGGCAGTTTGTTTGGGAGCCAGGCCGTAAAGCGTTTCGGGAAACGCGGGGTGTTGGTGTTTGCTTTGGGCGCGGCAGGCGCATTATATCTCGGTATCTCCGTGTCCCCCTCTCCGTTTTTTGTAAAAGCCGGATTGTTTGCAATCTTCCTTCTCATGGGCACCCTGTTTCCGGTGATGATGGCCGAGCTTCAATCGCTCTCCCATCAAGCCCGGGGCACGATTGCTGCTCTAAGCAATGCCGTCATGTACGGGGCCACGACCGCAGGCTCTTATATCGCTGGCGTCCTGTACGGATGGACGGGCCAATTTATGGCCGTAGCTTCCCTTACGTTGGCTTGCTTTGTGCTTTCACTCGGACTATGGCTAAAAATCGGAAGTCGGGAGGCCCCGGCCCAACAAAATGCCGCACGGGGCCATCTTCGTGAAAATTGAACGGCTTCCTGGCGCCCGTCCGGATACTCTTTAGGAGGCTAAGGGGGGGGGCTTTCTTTCGGTAAGGTGAAAATAAAAATAAGAGCTGCAAGAAAATTACTTTCTCGCAGCTCAAATAAATACAGTTTAACCAGACCCGCGTGTTGCGGAGTCGGAATCTCAACGAGTCTTCGTCACAAGGAAAGCAGGACGAAAATGATCGCCAAAATGGCCGGCATACCTTGTTTTATTAATATTCCCCTGTTTGAGGTAACGGCTCCGAACGCCGCGGCAATGATTACGCAAGCCAAGAAAAACAGCTGGATCGATGTGTTATGAGGTGCCGGCGCAAACAAAACTCCCCAAAACAAACCTGCCGCCAAAAAGCCGTTGTACAACCCTTGGTTGGCAAACAAAGTCCTGACCCTTTGATCTTTAAGGAATTCCTCTGTCAGTCCAAATGTTCTTTGCGCCGCTTTGCTCGTGGAAAAAACCATTTCCAGCAGCATGATATATACATGCTCCACGGCTACAAGCAAAGTAAAAATAACCGCCAATGTTTCCATAAACGCCCCCTTGTCCCAAAGTCTTCTTTAGCTCTTCAAGGGCTGTCCGTCATAAACTTGTATATCCAACGGAGCGGTCAAAAACTCCCTCGCCTTAGCAGCGAATGAAGTAAAATGCGCGCTTGAATTATGAGCATCCACCGCCGCCGCATCTTTCCAAACTTCCACCATCATAAACTTATGTTCCTGTTCCGTATCTTTAAAAAATTGATACGACAGATTTCCTGATTCTCCCCTGGAAGCCTTAACCAACAAACCAACTTCAGCCAAAAAATCGGCTTCCTTCATGGGGTCTACCTGAAATCCGGCATGTATGAGGATCATCTTTACATCTCCCTTTTTCGCTTTATTTCCACTCGGCTACTTTAGCGATCGGCAGGCGGACGGATTGGTATCCTTCGTCGGCCGCTTTCCCGATGGAAAGGAGCATCACCGGCACATAACGTTCTTTATCCAAGCCAAAAGCTTCGGCGATTTGATCTTTTTCGTAGCCGCCCATAGGGCAAGTATCATAC
Organism: Paenibacillus sp. A14; assembly: GCF_036864815.1. NCBI lineage: Bacteria > Bacillati > Bacillota > Bacilli > Caryophanales > Paenibacillaceae > Paenibacillus > Paenibacillus sp. A14. Next base: position 133,186 of record NZ_JBAGJD010000006.1, on the reverse strand, counting down.
CCGTGTGCACGGGCCGCAAGCATAAGCTGCATGGACACCAGGCCGCCGTCAATGAGTACGGTCTCCCTATTGACTTGCGGGTCCAGCTTTGCGAAATGCGCGCTCAGGGCGCTCATTTGTCTTTCTTTTACCTCTAAAGGCATGTATCCCGACTCGACGGCTTTGCTGTAAATCTCCTCACCGTAATCGAAATTGTTCAAATCCCCGAATACGGCGATTACCGCCGACGAGGTGGTCACTTGAGTCTGATTGAAGCGCGCCAGCGGGGCCAGCTTCGCTTTCCCCTCTTCGCTTTCAATGACGAGGAACCGCCACGGCTGCATATTTACGGATGAAGGAGCAGTCGTGGCCTCCGTCAGGATCTCGGTCATTTCTGCTTTGCTGATCTTTACGGATGGGTCGTAGTTGCGGATGGAACGCCGTCCGGTGACAATTTCCTTGAAATCATTGGTTTGTTGCGCATTGGTCATGGTTATCTTCTCCTTTTTAGTCTGTTTCTGTTCGGTTGGTTACATTTCCTTAATCGCAAGTTGAATCCGGTTCAGCAGATCGAGCAGAATTTCCCGTTCTTCCTGAGGAATATCCTTGAGCATGATCTCGACCAAACGCTTCTTTTCCTTTTCAAACGTGCCGATTTTTTGCCGGCTTTGGTCGGTGAGCCGCACTAGCGTGACTCGGTTGTCGCTCTCTTTTTTTCGTCTCGAGATCATGCCGCTCGCTTCAAGCTGTTTTAAATGCCGTGTGATCGCCGCATTATCGATGTTCAGCTCTTTTTGGAGTTCTTGCTGACTCACTTCATCTTCCGTCTGATAAAGATGATGCAACAGCTCAAACCGCGATTGGCTGATGCCTGTGCACTCGGAAAATTTCGAGTTGATCTCTTTACTGAGAAAATGCAGTTTATATAAAATCACGGACTCCATCGAAGAGCACATTATGCTAATTCTCACCTTCTTTAAACGGATTAGTGCTAAAATTGACTTATCAATATTTGATTTATCAATGTTTGATAGGTCAAATATAACGCAGAAAGCATGGAAATGCAAGTTTTTTTGGGGAAGGGGAATACACTATCAAGTGTTTGAAAGTATAGATGGCTTGATTTATGGTGAAAATGACTAGTACTACATAGGACATTCCTATCCTGTTCCTGCAAGTTAAATAAATATTAAAGGATGGAATTCATAAAATGGCGGGTTTTAGCAAAACACAACTTTTCTCGCTGCTAATGCTGTTCGAAATCGGTAGCACCACCCTTTTCGCCAGAGGAATCGAGGCAAAGCAAGATGCGTGGTTGGCGATTCTGATTGCGATGCTCTTAGGTTTTGTTCTTCTCTGGGTCTATACGAAAATTCAAAGCTATTATCCGGAGAAAAACTGGGTTGAAATTCTAAGTACCGTTTTGGGGAAGTGGATTGCGGTCCCTTTGATTTGCCTTTATATACTCTATTTTTTTATATCTCTACGTTTGTACTTAGCGAGTTTGGCGAGCTTATCGTTACGATTTTTCTCCCTACCACCCCGATAGTGGTTGTTCTTGGCCTTTTTATGCTTACCAGCGTTTATGTACTTTGCCTGGGATACGAAGTATTGGCACGTTTAAGCGAATTGATGCTGCCTGTTGTAGTGCTCTTTAATCTGGTGATTTACACACTAATTTACGCTTCGGGGCAAGCTGATTTTTCCCAGTTAAAGCCTGTTTTGGCCAACGGAATCAACCCGGTTCTGCAAGCAACGATCCCTGGCATCGTCAACTTCCCGTTCGGTGAAATCGTGGTGTTTCTCCTATATTGGAGTTTGGTGGATAGGAAGACTTCGATGCGCCCAATATCGTTGGCTGCGATTGGAATATCTGGAGTTTTCATTATTGTTTCGACCATCATGTTGATTTCGGTATTAGGTGTCGAATATGCGTCAAACGCTACCTTTCCATTTTACGATCTGGTTAAAATCGTTAACGTCATGGATATTCTAACCAATCTGGATGTCGTCGTTGTTGTGGTCATGTTTATCGGCGGTTTTTTCAAAATGACCATTTATTTCGGAGGAGGGGTATTGGCAGTCAAGTCATTGTTCAAAATCGGCAATGAGAAGTGGATTATTGTGATCACCGGCATTTGCACGACTTGGTTTACGATCGTTTTCTATAGAAGTTTCCCCTTTCAACGCTGGTCAGGAGAGATAATGGACCGCAATATCCAAACTTTTTTTCAAATCATATGTCCGGCGCTGGTCTTAATGATCCTTTGGGTTAAAAGCAAACTTATCCCTACGAGGTGATACCGCTTGTTCGAATTTCTTCCGATAGACCTTTCTACGTTAAAACAATTGGGCCTCGTGGCAGTCATTCTGATATTTGGAGGCATTTTTTATACAGGGGCCCTCTTGTTGGTTCTTTTTTATCATATCATTCTACTTTTGCTCAAGATGGTCAGGCGGTGAAGAACTCTATTCTTTGGGTTCAAATGGAGATTTTTGTAGTCCGGTTCTTTTGGCATTAATGTTGACCGTTACGGTGTAATCGATATTAGGAAACATGTCGCTCCATTCCCCTTTTATCTCTTTCCACTTCTCGGGATATTTCTTGTTTAACTCGCTTCCAAAACCGAAAATATCGGATTTCACATCTTTTTGCGCCTTTTCCACAGCCGCCTTGATTTCTTTCATTATCACTTTCTTCGTTGCTTTTTCCGTTTGGTCTACAAGTTTAAGTATTTCACTTGGCCGATTCAGCATGCGATAGCTTTGTGTTTCAACGACGGAAATTTCTCCACTGACCTCAATGGCGAAAGTAACCCTGCTGTCGTTTATTTTAGGAATGATCTTTGTATTCGCTCTAAGCACTTCAATCGACATTAGCTTTCCCTCTTCCATAAAAGAAGGGAACGTAACAACTCCGCCTTTCACTTCGTCAAGGATCCAATTCATTCCCTTGGTTTCCATCTCATCAAGATATCCGGCCAACCGATCATTTTTGAAAACCGCTGTCCCCGAAAGCTTAACCCCCTTGGTGGACGACTGTTTTTCCTCGACTTGCAGATTTGATTTTTCAACAATTTTCAATGCGGTCATCACCGGATTGATTCCGTCTCCCAGCGCTTTTTTATAGTAATCGATGATATTGGAATTACTTATCCCCAAGTTATAGCGTTGATTTTGGATCATTTCTTTCAAATAGACGGCCTGGATTCTTTCGATTCCGTTTTTCACTCCCAATATTTCTCGCGCCTGCGCATTGTTTGCCACGCATAGCCAGACGTATCTCGGCATCTCCTTTCCTCGCGCAAAAAAATCAAGAACCGGCATAATCCCTTGTCTGGCAATTCCTTCTCCTATTACAATGACTTTCGTATGGGCGAAAAAAGCTTTACGATCCATTATCTTCACCATGCTTCTGATTGCCTCAAAAATGGTATCACCTTTCCCGGTGACGAGGATTACCGGGGCTTCATCTGTCATTTTTTCTTTTCCTAGTGCGCCGGGCCGTATGACTTGCGCGGTAAGGATTATTTTCCCCGTATCTGGCTCCCTATCTAACCCGATCGACATGACAATGCCGATCTCATCCAATTGTATACCATCCCAACAACCGGTCAAGAGCACAGCAAGGAGCAGCACCACACCCATTTTGCCTTTCAATGGTCGTCACCTTCCTTATTCGGTTTTGAAGGCACAGGCTTCAAGGATATACGCTGTCTCGTCGAATCGCTCCATGTAATGGACCGGGGCCTTGATTTCATTAGCCAATGAGGAGCCCTAATCAAGGAGTCCTTTAATTCGTTCCAAATAATGGGGGCGACCGGCGCTAAATAAGGAGCTCCAAAAGATCTTAAAGAACACATGTGCGCGAGAAGGATAAATGTGCCGATCAAGATTCCGTATACTCCAACGGTGGAAGCCAAGATCAGAATAAAAAACCGGAACAGAACGATCACATTATATAAAGTCGTAACAATAAAACTGGATATGGCGGTGATGGCGATCACGATAACCATCGGGGCGCTGACGACTCCCGCATTGACAGCCGCCTCTCCTATGACCAGCGCCCCGACAATGCTGATGGCTTGTCCGACAGGCCGCGGCATACGCACACCGGCTTCCCTGAGCAATTCAAAAACGATCCCCATAAGCACAGCTTCATATGCTGCCGGAAATGGAGTTCCTTCCAGCGACGCCGCCATCGTGATAAGCATAACTGTCGGAATCATCTCTTGATGGAAACTGCTTATGGCTACATAAAATGCCGGAGTGAAAATAGAAATAGAAAATGCAGCAAACCGGAGCAATCTGATTCCAGATGATAAAAAGGGCAGCGAATAATAATCCTCTGAGTTTTGCAAGTTTTCAACGAACAAGTGGGGTACGGTTAAAACAAACGGAGTGCCATCGCATAAAATGGCTACTCTTCCTTCCAGTAATTTTGCCACTACAATATCGGGCTTTTCGCTATTTCCAACGGTTGCAAATGGAGAGTACGGATGGTCTTTAATAAACTCCTCGATATACCCGGATTCTAAAATGGCGTCCGTATCGATTCGGTTCAGCCTCTGCTTTACTTCCTGAATAATTTGGGGGTTGGCAATTCCATCAAGATATCCGACACAGATCGTTGTACGCGTCTGTTTTCCTAAGACTAAATTTTCAAATATAAGCTGAGGATTTTTAATTTTTCTGCGTATTAAAGAAGTGTTCACCTGTAACACCTCAGTAAATCCTTCTCGTGGCCCTCTAACCACGGATTCCGTTTTAGGCTCCTCAATGCTTCTTGATTCAAAACCTTGCGTACTAATCGTCAGAGCGGAATCGCAGCCATCAATAAATAGGGCGGTTTCACCAGATAAAATGGCATCGATCACTTTATCCATGCAATCCGCTTCTTTTAATTCGGCGGCACTCAAAATGTGATTCTTAAAGACCTTAATCATTCGGGAACTAAATTGGCTGCCGTCCAAGTCAGCCAGCTCTAACGGCTCCATGACCGATTTAATAATATTCTTATTAATAAAGTCTAAATTTACTATTCCATTGATAAAACAAATCAATACTTTTACAGTTTTTTTGGTATTCAGTTCAAATTCCCGGAAAATGACATCATCGCTTTTTCCCAATGTACTCTTAAGATGAGCTTGATTGGCTTCAATGTTCTGTTGAATTCTTATTTGGAGAGGTTCAGTATAGCGCTTATTATCTATTAAAGACGAGGTTTTATAAGATGATTTTTTGAAAATAAATTTAATAAATTTACCAAACATGATAACTTCACCTCAACCGATTTGTTAAGCGAAGTATGTGTAAAAAAATTCAAAAAAATTCAATCCGGCTCACTTCCGGTTGTTAGATGAAGCCTATCAAACTTTGTTTCAAACAGTCGGCAAAAGCACGTCACCAATTACGTTAGCCCTGCAATATATATAGTGAGATCATTCCGCGGCGACAAGCGGACGCATTATCATCTTCGTAAAGGAGATTATTCCCATGCCTTTTAAAAACGGTAGGCAATATATCGAACGGATAGACCGGCAGCGCATCAACCTCTGGTATCGCGGTGAACGGGTGTCCGGGCCCCTGTCCGAGCACCCCGCCTTTCGCGGGCTGATTCGCACACAGGCCGACTTGTACGACCTGCAGGGTGACGAGGAATATCTCGACCGGATGACTTATCTTTCCCCGCTGACCGGCGAACGCGTCGGTCTCTCCTACCTGCCTCCGGTCAATGCGGACGATCTGGTTCGCAGAAGGCAAGTGACGGAGATTTGGTCGGGACGGCATCACGGGTTTCTCGGCCGATCCCCCGATTATATGAACACGGCGTTGATGTCCTATTATACCGCCGCTTCCGCTCTCGAACAAAACACGCCGGAATATGCCCGGAATTTAAGAAACTATTACGCTTACTGCCGGGAAAACGATATTACGCTGTCCCATGCCTTTGTGCAGCCCCTGGCAAGCAAATGGTCCGAACCCGCGGACACCGAGGAATCCATTACGGCTAAAGTCATTGAAACGAACGAAAAAGGAATATTCGTTAGCGGCGCCTTTATCATGGCGACCCAAGGCCCCACCTGCGAAGAAATCCTGGTATTCCCCTCCCCCTCCTTTTCGCTGTCGGAGGCCGGGAATCCCACTGCTTTTGCCTTTGCGGTCCCGAATGATCTTGACGGGATTACGTTCATTTGCCGCGAGAGCTATGCCCGCGATTCGGCCTATGACTACCCGCTTAGCAGCAGATTCGAGGAAATGGATACGCTGGTTGTGTTGGACCGGGTGCTTGTCCCGCATGATCGGGTGTTTTTTTACGGGGATGAGGGCATGTTCGACCGATTATTTCGGGAAGGAAACTTCCATGCTTATGCGGGACATCAGATCCTGTCCAGATACATCGCCAAAACCGAATTTTTGCTGGGTCTGATGCTCTCCCTGGCCGAAGAGCAAAACTCGGCAACGGAGTTGACGACAAAGAGCCGGATCGCCAGAGTGATGATGATGCTGGAGAATCTTCGCGCTTTGAGGCTGGCTTCCGAAACAACGGGTTATATGACCCCTAGCGGGTACTATGTTCCCGGGAGTTCTCCCTTAATCGCGGCTAATCTTCAATTTCCCGACTACTATGATGAAATGATCCATACGATTCAAACGCTTAGCGCCAGCAATCTGATTATGAACCCGTTTGAAGCCGATTTGTCATCCCCTCCAAAGAAATATTTGGAGGTTTATTTGAAGGGAATATCGTCTTCTGCCAAAGAGCGGATCGCCTTATTCAGGCTGGCGTGGGAACTGGGGGCGGGCCCTTTCGGGGGCAGGCAAAGCCAGTTCGAGCGCTTTTTCTTCGGCAACGCCAACACTACCGCTAACCGCATGTATCAAAGCTGCCAAAATCAGGAGGACTATAAAGCGCTGGTACATCAGTTGATCGGAAAAGACTTATCACAAGAAAGCGGCTCTACATGAGCCGCTTTCTTGTTGCTGCTATTATCTAATCCTTCTCACCATGCTTCTGTAAACGATCCCTGATGCAAACAGGATCATCCCCCCTGCAAACTGCCAATACTTCTCGATTAAACTTCCTTTTTCCAGTGAAAATAAATAGAAGTTGCCCAGCTTGGCCCCCGAGAATAAATTTAGCATATAATATCCTAGCGGCAGCATATAACCCACAACCATATTGTCGAACAACGAATACGCCGCAAACCCTATGGAACCCAGGAAATAGGCTGTAGCAAAGGTGCCAAAAATAAACGCATCGACAGCAAATTGACAGTCATTCAGCAGCATCACACCGATAAAACCGGTTAAAATACAAACAAGAGCAACCGTTGCCAGAATAAGTCTTGTTACATAGATTCCGCTTAATGGCGTCAATTTGGACTCAACTACCTCCTTGATGTTGTGATCCTGTTCCGGTGAAAACAAGGGTGTACACAAAACAATGCCGCTTAGGGCCACAAAACGTTCCAGAACAAGGCTGGAGGCAAGACTGTCCAGATTGCGGATGCTGAATACTACAGGAGTAACCGCAACAAGACCCAACGCTAATAACGTATTAGTACGAAGTGTTAGTTTGATTTGCACCCTGGCGATGTCTAAATATTTTCCGGAAATGTCCATGAAAATTCAGCCTACCCCTTCTCTTTAATTCATAAATTAGAATGGTTACACTTACCAAAACAAGAGAAAGCAGCACATATGCCACCCTGTTTATGACAAGAACCTGAATTCCGTCCTTCATCTCCTGCAGATTAAACAATGAATTGTGACGGATGCTCAGTTCAGCCCCATAACCGCCTCCATTCAGACGATTCATGGTCATGAGTAAATCCATATAGCTCCACAAAAACTGCACAGCAATCGCAATGGGAGTGTCCGTGAGCGTTGTCAGCACGAATCCAACCGCGGTTGTTGTCATCAGCGTAGGCAGCAGCCAGGCGATCATATATTTGAGGTAAGCCCACACATCCACGGTCAGGTGCTGGTCCATTCCGTATCCAAGCAGTTGGGTCAGCGGAATTAACGACAATAGAATAAAAGGAAGCAGCATCATCACGATCAAGGCAATATACTTAGTTATAATCAACCGGGTTGAGCTGCATTTTCGGGAATAGAGCAACTCATTCATTCTGGCTCTTCGATCTCTGCTCAAGTAGGCAACCGGGACAAAAATAGAAAACAACGAAACGGTAATCCCCATGTAATCGCAAAACAATCTGGCATAGGCGCCGCTGATTTGATCCTCTTGAATAAAAGTGTTGTATTCAGCCAACTTTTCTTGATAAGTAATCGGAGCTTGGCCAAATGACTTGAGCTTTTCCGGAGCGTATTTTGATCCGCCGCCCAAAATATCATCCACCTCGGCCATCTTCTCTTTAAAAGCGGGATAAGATGCCGGTTCTAATCCGGTGATCTCCTTTAATATCGATGCGATCTTGGTTTGCTCTTCTTGGCTTAATATCACATTTTTATAAAACCCTATAGGGTAGGTTACATATTGATTATCCTCGTATTCCAACACAAGACTATCTATAGCTGCCGGCATAACCTGCTCCGGGATTTCGGCCTCCCGGGTGCCGTAGTTCTCCGCATTGGCCGGAGGTTTCATCAGCGGGTTCTTGCTGTTGTATTCGGATGGGTGTTGTGCCTCCCGGATATCCGAGCCGACGCTGTCCCCAATCTGTGTAACGTTGAACAAAACGATAACGCCAATAAATACAAAATAGATGATGCTTTTGGAGATTTGCCGGCATTCTTGGAGAAGCAGACTCATTGCAGCTGTCCTCCCATCAGATTCATATAGGCGTCCTCAAGATTTTTTTCATTTCCGATAAAATCCTGCAGTAAGCCCTGAAAGATGATTTGCCCCTGATCAAGTACGGCAATCTTTTGGCAGGTCTTTTCAATGTCTTCCACGATGTGGGTGGACAATATAACAATCCGGTTGGCGGCAATTTCGCATAGCAGGTTGCGGAATCGGATCCGCTCTTCCGGATCCAGACCCGCCGTAGGCTCATCCACAATCAAGATGCGGGGATTGTGCAGAAGTGTTTGGGCGATGCCCAGTCTGCGTTTCATCCCTCCCGACAGCGCCTTAACTTTGAGTTTCCGGCAATCGTCAAGATTGACCTTTTGCAGCAGTTCGGGAATTCGCTGGGCTCTCTCCGCTCTGGATAATCCCGATAGCGTGCCCAAGTAATCCATGGCCTTATAGACAGTCATTCCGGGATACAAGGAAAAGTCCTGGGGTAGATATCCAATGAGCTGCCTGATTTCTTTAGCGTGTCCGATAGGAATTCCGCATACGGTAACCGTCCCGCTTGATTTGTTAAGCAAGGTTGCCAGAATTCTCATCAAGGTCGTTTTTCCTGCGCCGTTTTTTCCAAGCAGCCCATACATACCAGGTTCAAGCTGCAATGTGATTCCTTGCAGCGCCTGTTTTTTTCCAAAGTTTTTCGAGAGATTTTCAATGGTTATTTCAGTTCTCACGATCCATTCCCCCTTGAATGAATGAGACGTTTAAAAGAAAAAGCGTCCAGAATATAGCCCAGTATTAGACAACCCCCACCCGTTAGCAGAAGGAGATGGGAAGTCATTGAAGTCATCTTACTAAAGAAAACCAGGACCAAGAACACCATGCCTAGGGTAATATACAATATTATGCTCTGCAGTACTAAGGAGCGGTGCCTCTTTCTGGCCAACATTTTTTGCTGCTCCTCATACTCGATTTTTGCTATGCTGGCCCACATTTCCGTCAAAAATTCCTGCTCGTTTTTCATTCCTCCTCACCCTCCCCAACCCTCATATTGAGTTTTAAATTTTTTCCTTGCCCTATACAGCAAAATTTTGACCTGCGGCACGGTCTTCTTCATCGTTCTGGCTATATCTTTATAGCTGAAACCAGCTACGGCAAATAGATACAGGGCTGTTCGATAGTCGCCATGCAACTGATTTAAAACTTCAAAAATATGCTGTCGATCTTCTGCACTGCCTACGATTTCTTCTGGCGTATTACTATCGCATACCTTCTCTAAATCATTCCCACTCAGCTTTTGCAGAGCTTTATTGGCCCTCAAAAAATCAATACAGCTATTGCGGATTACGGTGAACAAATATGTATTAAAAGCATAAGTAGGGCGGTAAGATGTTCTTTTGATATAGATTTTCACAAAGCATTCCTGCACGATATCTTCGGCAGCGTACAGATCATGAACAAAGCTATTGGCAAAGGCGATGGCTTTCAGCCTGTACTTAAGCACTAATTTTTCATAAGCCTGTTGATCTCCCGCTTGTACAAGAGCCATTAACTCGTTGTCATCATACAAATTCTCTACCTCCATCCCAGCAATACTTACACGGATTTTGGATAAAAAGGTTACGCCTCTATTAATAAAAATTGGGCAACTCAAAAAAAGCAGGCCAACGATTTCACGTTGTCCTGCCCTTCCACTGATATTTATGCAGCCGTGTGATTTCATACCTTTATCACAGCATCTGCACGATAAGGAACAAATTGAGTCCGACGACCAGCGCGGAAATCATCCACCCCAGTACCGTAGTGATGCGCCGGTTGACCAGCCCGCCCATGATGCTGCGGTTGGCGGTAAATAGGATGAGCGGAATAAGGGCGAAGGCGATGCCGAAGGACAGAACCACCTGGCTCATCACCAAAGCGTCGGTCGGGTTTACGCCCGAGATAATGATCGCGAGCGGCGGTACCGTTGTGATGGCGCGCCGGAGATACAAATTAATCCGCTTGTTGATAAATCCCTGCATGACCACGTCTCCGGCCATCGTTCCCACCGAAGAGCTCGACAGTCCGGCGATGAGCAGGCCGAGACCGAACGAAACGGCGGTAACCGGACCGGACAACTGTCCAAATTGCCGGAAAGCCACGCCCAGGTCCTCGACCACCAACCCGTTCTTGAAGAACAGCCCGGCGGAAACAACGACCATCGCCATATTGACCGCTCCGGCAATAATCATGGCCAGGACGATATCAATGAACTCCAGCTTGAAAATTTTCTTCTTCTCCGCCTCGTTTCTGCCAACAATGCGGTTTTGCGTTAGCGAAGAATGCAGATAAATGGCGTGCGGCATGACGGTAGCTCCAAGTATGCCCGCAGCAAGCATTACGCTGTCGATTCCGTCAAACCGGGGGGTGACCACGCCGGCGGCAACCGCGGCGAAATCCGGCTTGGCGACGATTACCTGAAAGGCGAAGGCCAATACGACGATCAGCACCATCGCGGCGATACCGGCCTCAAGCGAGCGATATCCCCTCCGCTGCAGTTCCAGGATAGCAAAGGAACCGATGGCGGTGATAATGGCGGACGGCAGCATCGGAATGCCGAATAGCAAGTACAGCCCCAGAGCCGCCCCGATAAACTCGGCCAGATCGGTCGCGATGATGACCAGTTCGCTCTGAATCCATAAGAAGATCGATACGCCCTTCGGAAACCGGTCGTGTGCGACCTCCGGCAAATTTTTGCCGGTGGCGATGCCCAGCTTCGCCGATAGCGTTTGAATCAGAACCGCCATGAGATTCGAAGCCGCGATGACCCATAGAAGCAGGTAACCGTATTTGGAGCCTGCGGTAATATTGGTGGCGAAATTGCCGGGATCGAGATAGGCGACCGCTGCGATAAAGGCCGGACCCAAAAACGGCAGCAGGCGCTTCATTCCCTTCGCTTCACCGTTTAAAGCGGCATTTGCCGCTGCGGGCAAGGCCGTTCCTCTATGATCCATTTTTTTTGTTTGTTCATGTACGACACCTTGTTCCATCATGTCGATCCCTCCTTATGCACAGGTTAAAGTTGTCTTCAACCAGTAAAGTTTCCTTAGTGCAACTTTATATCATGAGTATATTCCTCCTAATGAAAAATGTAAACAATATTTTCGAAAATGGCACGAATCTATTCAATAATTACGGTCTTATACGGGTATTCCAGTTCTTTCTTCCGGTATTCCAGAGGGGACATTCCGAAGTAATCCCGGAACACCTTTCCAAAATAGCTTTGGGAATCGAAACCGCATTCCGCGGCGATTTGATGAACCGCATGATCCGTAACGCGGAGCGCGGCCGCCGCTTGCTCGATCCGTCTCCGCCTTACGAATTCCATAGGCGAATAACCAAGATTTCTCTGAAATAAGCGGCATAGATAATGTTTGGAAATCCCCGTATGATCCGCAATGTCTTCCAGGGTTAACGGTTCTGTAAAATGCCGTTTGATAAATTCCTCGGCTGTTACAAACGCAGGGAGCACGCGATCCGTCTCCCTTTCTTTCTCGTTCTCGTAGGCTTGCATGGCTACGATCCATTCGTACACCTTGGTTGATATTCGATAATGGCTCCGCAAGTTTCCTATGGCAATTTCGCGGTATAGGCTCCAGAACAAGCGCAGCGGAGGCGATTCCGGCTGCAGTTTGATCAAGGCCCCCTCCTCACCGCATAACCGATCCGCGAACCGATGAGCGTCTTCCCCTTTCACGTTCATCCAAATAAACTCCCAAGGCTCCTTCACCGAGGCCTCATAGTAGTAACGGGCTTCGCTCGGCACTTTGACCAAAAAGCCAGTCCCGGCCGGAAGCCGCAGCTCCTTCCCATTCAAGATGACTCTGCCTTCCCCGGAAAGCGTAAATTGAAATATAAAATGTCCCTGGTCCGCACGACGGGAAACATCAAAATCGTATTTTTCCGTCGCTTTACGGTCCCAACCGATCGAAGATAAAGTAGCGAATGGAAACGGCTTTTCATCCGCCGTTCGGAAATAAAAGGATGAAGGTGATAGCATCTTTTCGTCACCCGCCTTGGAGATGAGGTCAATTTTGCGACAATTCTGTTCAATATATTAAGATTGTTCATCCTCATGCCTCTTGCTAGTATAGATAGCAGCACAATGAGACAACATCACTTTATGGAGGATCGATATGAATTCAAATGTACGGCTGATTCACGAACAGATTTTATCCGACAATTGGTATGTACTGAAGAAGATCACGTTTGAAACCCAAAATCAAGACGGAAGCTGGACCGAACAATCCCGGGAAGCTTACGACCGCGGGAATGGAGCTGCCATACTCCTGTTTAACCGGGCTAAAGGGACGGTGATCTTGACCCGGCAGTTCCGGATGCCGACCTACATCAACGGCAATGACACCGGAATGCTGATTGAGGTCTGCGCGGGTCTCTTGGATCATGAAAGTCCCGAGAACGCCATTATTCGGGAAACCGAGGAAGAAACCGGGTACCGGGTTTCCAATGTGCAGAAGGTGTTTGAGGCCTATATGTCGCCCGGCTCCGTTACCGAAATTCTGCATTTTTATATTGCCGAGTACTCCGATGACATGCGTACAGGTGCAGGCGGCGGACTGGCCCACGAGCAAGAGAATATAGAAGTTCTGGAGATTCCTTTCAGCGAAGCGCTGAACATGATGGCGTCCGGGGACATCAGGGATGCCAAAACGATCATGCTCCTTCAATATGCGGTAACGGAAGGGCTGATTCGGCCGAAGACTCCGGAACCTGAATTAACCAAGCCATCTCTGCATATTTTGATCGCGGGCCCTTACCGCTCGGGGACGAATGATGATCCCGCGCTCATTTCGCGCAACGTACGGTTAATGCAGGCATTCGCCTCCAAAATTTACGAAATGGGCCATTTGCCTGTCCTGGGCGAGTGGTACGCTCTGCCGCTCATAGAAACGGCGGGATCCACCCGAATCGGGGACGACATATTCAACCGGATTTTCCATCCTTCCGCGGTTCGTCTCCTCGATCACATTGACGCGGTTTTGCGGGTCGGCGGTCCCTCCCAGGGTGCCGATGAAATGGTCAACACGGCCAGACGCAAAGGAAAAGACGTCTATTACGAGCTTCAAGAGATTCCGCCGGCTCGCTGATACGGATACGGCCTTGTTGTTTCTTCCCGCTTAAGCTTCCTCTCTCCGAGCCATCGCCGTCCGTACTTCACGCACACCGCCGAACTTGAACAGCAAGATTCCGCCTACGATGACAAGCACGCCCACAAGCTGCTTCAGTGTAAAAGGCACGACCTCCAGTCCCAGCAAGCCGAAAGAATCCCATAACAAAGCGAAAAAAAGTTGGGAACACATCACGACAGCGATGGTATAGGTCGGACCGAGCAGCTTCATGGCGTTCACCATACAAACGACTACTCCGACCCCTACGATGCCGCTGAACCAGAACCACAGCTCCATATGCTCCAAGTGAAACAACCGCTTTCCTTCAACCGCCAGTCCGATCAGGAATGAGGCCAGGAATCCGAGGCCCAAAACCAAGGTGGTTGTCGGCCAAGAACCTGCGCGTTCATTGACCCTGCTGTTAAATATATTTTGCAGCCCCACTAAAGAGCCGGCGAGAAGCGCCAACAACAATCCGATCATCATCATGAAAAGCCCCCTTATTAGTATTCGTAAATATTCCGGATCGCCAGTTTGCTCAAACCATCCGGATTTTTCACGACGATGCCGCCCTTTTTTCGTTCAAGGAGGCCGTTGGAACAAAATTGCAGCACGATTCGATTCAAATGTCGGTAACTGACCCCGATTAAATTGGCCACATCCTTAAGCTCTGCCGTACTAAGCAGTCCCGGTACCGGGTTATGAGACTCGTCGGAGGACACGGCCAGCAGATAACTGGCCAAACGAACATCGACGGAATACATCATGTTAAGGCTGATGGAGTTCGACTTCAGGTAAAATTTCTTCGTGATCACGTTCAGCAAAAACTGCAACAAAGGCGCGTGTTCCCGACCATGCTTCCTGAGAATCCGGTAGGGCACCGCGATCATATGGACGCCGGTAGCCGCCTCCACCGTATTCAAAATATCCGTATCCTGAACGTACTCAATATCCCCGACGAGCTCAAGCGCGGTTTTAAAAGAGATCACCAGCGTTTTCCCTTCGGCGTTGGTCATGAATACCTTCAGCTTGCCCTTGACGAGAATATATAGAAATTCCGGACTTTCGCCTTGGGAGCAGATCAGTTCCCCGCGGTCATACGCGTACAGGGCCATATGAGGTCTGATTTTTTCATAAAAAACGGACCCCAGCTCGTAGTCCCGAAGATAGGTTTCCAATAAGGCAGGATCCTTGATTTCTTTCATCGCTCACCACTCCTAAGCGTTCCGCTTAAAATTTCAATATGACGATGCCGATCACCATCAAGGCAATCCCAATAAATTGCGGCAGGCGCATTTTCTGCTTGACCACGCCGAACCAGCCATTAATGTCGACGAGGAAGGTCAGACTAAGCTGGGCGATCAATACGGCCGCAACTGTCAGCGTAACCCCCACATGGTGTATGGCCGTCATGTTGCTGGAAATAATGATCGCGGCCAAAGCTCCGCTGGTTAAATACACGGGTTTGACCTCTTTAAATCCCCGCCATCTCTTTTCTTTCACAAATAGAAGAATCAACAGCGCCGTCACAAAACCGGTAAACTGCGTAATCGTCGCCGCTTGCCAGGTGCCGATTCCTTCGCTGATCCGGGAATTGGCCACCCCCTGCAAAGTGACGAAAAACCCGGCCATAAACGCAAACAAGAGCCCTTTCATCTTTTTTTCTCTCCCCATTCCTTATTGATATTCCTTATTAAAAGGGATCTACAGGATTTTGGGAAGGACATATGTCCTCAACTTTCGGATGGAGAGCTTGGGCCCTGTTTCACCTTGCGGATGAGTTCAAAGGTAGAGCAGCCGCATTTCGGGCAGCCTTTATTTTTGAGCAGCTCAATCGTCGCGGTTTCGCCCCGTTCCCCTACCTTCACCTGGGTCATGCATCGTTTGCACTGATAGGTGCGGAGCGTTCGGTTTACCTCGCCGGTATACATCTCGTCTTTGAAGCTGTCCATAACCTCCGGTGCACTCTGATCGGTTGTGCGCAGCACGAACATCTGGCTCCGGTTGGCGATCGATTCGGCCCCTTCATAGACATTGAAATGAGGATAATTGGCGCATACGGTCAGCCCCATGTTAACGAAGGCGCGCTGCATCGCCAAGGTGAACCCGGGCGGTTTATGGGCGAAGGACAAAAAGATCGGCAGCCCGCTTTCATTGCGAAGCGCACTAAGCCCCCGGGAAAGAAACAGCGACATCCCTTGCAGGGTATAGGGCGGATCCGTAAAAAAGCAGTCATACCCGTTCAGCATATCGCCAGGCAAGGGTTCGCGCAAATCCCAAAGTCTGCACCGGATAGGCAATTGATAAGCCGCCGCCAATTCCTCGATATAGTTCAGAAATCTTGGGTCGATATCCACGACCTCGATTTCGGTGGCCCGGTGATCCGAACCCGGAAAAAGACGTTTCAGCAAAAAACCGGCCGAAACGCTGACAAGATCGTCATCGCCTACGCAGAGTATCTTTTTGCCGATAAAAGCTCGCTCCCGGAGACACAGAACCGCCCGCTTCAAGCTCGTTTCCGGCGTACACTTGGCCTGGTCCAGTTGGACATTGGCCTGAGGCCTTGCAGCATAGCAATCCGCTAACTCGACAAGTATGCTTTGAACCTCTCTTTTCCAATCCGCCGCTCCTTCGGCAACAAGCTGATGATAAAGGGATTTATCCAGCCCCCGATATCCCCAGTGCCTTTCGACCCAGGCTTCTCCCCTAGGCGTACAGCGGACACCGCGGTCCTGCGCCAAGGCGCCGGCCTGGATAAATTCTCTTTTGACAGCGGCCGTCAAAGGGACCGGCAGGCAGCATTTTATGGCCAATGCTTTGGTGGAAATACCCGGGCTAAGATAGCATTCCAGCAACACCCTTTCCAAGGCGACCGTCCCTTCCTGCGGCTGAATCCGTCCATATACTTGTTCAATCAAGGTCTTCATCCCATCGCTCCCTTTTTCTATATCTTCTTCTTTCATCTGCCGGATTAACGGGGCGTACAATTTGTTTCATTCCGATCACTCCTTAGTTCAAAATAAATAAAGAGCGGTCCATGAACATACGTTCACGCCCGCTCTTTTTGCAATGTCCCTACATGCCTCTAAACGAAAAAATCCGCGCTGAACTCAGCACGGATATACGTTGGGCGTATCGAGACGACTCCAAATTCGGAGGGTATCCGCTGTTCTTAACTAATCCATAAGCCGTCATTGCCCGCATATAAACAACCCTTCTGAACAGACATCAGAAAGAAAACGGGACAAATAAAGCCTATTTATGGAATTATCTTAGTTAAGAACGACTCCAGACATAAAAACTTCTCCTTCTTGGAAGATAGTTACATGTTATTATAGCCGATCAGCTATGTCAACCACGGTCCAGGAAAATCCTCACACGGGTTATGACGGGACGACAACCAGCTCGGGCTCCGGGACAAACCCGTAATGCCGCTCAAAGGCATCCTGCACTTTATGGATCAGGTATAGAATATCCTCCGCTTTGGCGCCCCCCCTGTTCTGAATCACATTGCCGTGTACGGGAGAGATCATGGCGTTTCCGTACTGCAATCCTCGAAGATTGAGCCGGTCCGCCAGCTTGCCGATCGGTTCTCCGATGTCATAATTGTTCTTGAATACGGATCCGCAAGAAGGATAGTCGAAATGATGTTTCCCCGTCCGGTCGTCAATGACGCCCCGCATCCTGGTGAGCGGCCGCCCTAGCCGGGACTCCAGGCGATCCAACTCGTCGGCATAAAATCCGTAAAATTCCGGCAGACTGGAAATGGCCGTTTTATCCCGGTCCAATCGGGCAAGAAAAGGGTTCAACCCATGCGGATTTGCCGGGAACTGCTTAAACTTTAAATGCGCTCCGGTAATGAACCAGTTCTTTTTCTGAAAAATCGAATGTTTGTACCTGAATTCACATTGATCTGCGGTTATCGATTGAATACCTTGGCGCGGATCGTCCAAATTCACATAGTAGATGGTATCCAAAAAATCGCTGATATGGTGTTCAAAATATTTAGCGTTCATATAAATCCCGCCGCCCAGCGTTCCCGGCAGCAAATAGCAGAAATCGAAATCACCGGTGCCGATCTCGGCGCCGACAAGCGCCAGCAAGGACATTGGCGTCCCCGCCGACACGAACATTCGATCCCCGCTCAACGAAAGTTCACGATGGGATCTCGTCGAGATGAATAAAGATTCCCGGCTTGGCTGGTCGGGAAACAACAAATTGGATCCCATGCCGAAGAAGACGGGGTTCAGACCATGCGATCGTGCCGCCTCCAAAACTTCGCGGATGTCGTCCTCGGTCTGCGGCAGAGCCAAAAATGTTGCGGTTCCTCCGATCTCATACGTGGAATATCGGGATAAAGGCTGGTCCCTGAGAAGACAGGCCAGATCCAGGGTTGTCATGTGAAGCTCCTTCCTTATGCTCTTGCCGTCAAACAAAAAAGCACACATCATATACGTTCATGTATATTATGTGTGCTCTAAAGGCGAGATGCAACACCAGGCCCGTACCTAAATTCCGGATTCCGAAGCAGCTTTCTTACAGAAAGCTTGTAGCTTCTCCAGAATCATTTCACACTCTTGCCTATTGGTAATTCTTTGGTTCAACCTATATAGAAAGTAATTTGCCGCTTAATCGGCTTTCCAGTTGGTCAGCATCCCTGCGGCCATCTCCATGTCTTGTTCTCTCCCCGTCGTCAGCGCAAATTTTGCGACCAGTGCGGGGTAAGCCGCCCACTGCTCGGCGATATGCTCAGACATGCGGGGCCAAGTTCGGCCACCGTACCGTTCATAGCGCCCCAGCAAATCTTCAAGTCCTTCACGTCCGAACAGCGCATAATAAATCGTAAAATCCTTTCCCGGGTCGGCGACTTCCGCTTCGGTCCAGTCAATCAGACCGGTCACGCGCTGATTTTCATCAACCAAAATATGAGGCGGATGCAAGTCACCGTGAATCAGAACCGAGAAGTCCGGCCAGTAACTGTCCGTGGAGAGCCACCGCTTCCATCGGGTTTCTAAAGGTTCAGGTACGGTAAAATGAGCGGATATTTCCCGAATATGATCCGCAAAACCTTGTCTCGCTTCCTGCGGCGTCTTGACCCGCAAGCCGGCCGCGGCGGCAGCTTCCCGATCAATCCGGTGAAGATCGGCAAGCGCGCCGGCAAGGGAGTCGAAAAATGAATCCGTGAGCTGATCCTGTTCAAAAGCCCAGGCATACCCTCCGGCGACCGGATCGACGGCGGCGACCGGATTTCCCGGAAGCAGCGGATAAGCGATCAACTCCGGGCTGAACATCCGCCAGTCGGGCACGGCCACGGACAGCTTGCTATGAAGCAGGTTCAACACGTTTCGTTCGTTGACCGCCCTCTCCCAGACATCCTCTCGTCTGGGCTTTCGAAGCACCCAAGTACGGCCAGTGTTCACGTCTTTTGCGAAGCCGACCAAAAAGTCCATTCCTGTTTCATTCAGTTCCAGACTCTTCCGTTCAAGATTTAACCCATGCCGCCGAGCATCCGAGATCAGTTGCGCTTCGGCATTCTCATTGCTGATACCATTTGAATTTGAATATGTCATAGATCGACCACTCCTCTTTGCTGAAAATAAAAAACACAGGCAGTTCTCTGCCTGTGACGGTATCGAAAAAGAAATGGCTTCACAGAACCAAATTATTAAGGGCAAAAAAATCACATAAAATGCACCTTAACAATAACGGTTTGAAGACACTCGCCGATAGACATACCTCTCCCGATTTCCTGCACACAGGCAGAACGAATACAGCTTGATGAATTCATTGCCGTCTCAATCGGGAATAATCTATCACACGAAAGCCTCCTTTCATTAGGTTGCGTAATCATATCACAGATAATAGCCTGTGGCAATCCAAATTTACCCTTTCGCCATATCCATTTTTTCCTTGGATTTTACATCCGCCCGTAAACTTCCCCATGCGGCAAAAATGGCGAGTAAGACGCCGAGCGCACCAATCCACGTTACCGAAGCCAATGAAATATACTTGATGGCCAAGCCGCCGACTCCCGCCCCGGCAGCCATGGCTAATTGCATCATCGACTGGTTCAAGCCTAACAGCACACCGGAGGCTTTGGGTTCCATCGTCGCCATATGGTATTGCTGGGTCGGACCCGTCGACCAGGCGGCGAAAGACCAAAAAATCAGGAGAAGGAACACACCGGTTACCGTTCCGGCTATCATCGACAATAAGATCAACATTAAAATATGGAGGAGCATCCCCCCGGCCAAAGTGACGTTAACTCCCCAACGGTCCGTACTGAATCCCCCGAATTTGGAACCGGCTAGACTGGCCAATCCGAAAGCGAGCAGTAAAGGACTGAGCAGGTTTCCGGCTATTCCCGAGACTTGAAGCAGATAAGGAGAGAGATAGGTATAAGCGATGGAGTACCCACCCAGCCAGAAAAAGGAGATCGACAGCCCCAGAGCGACGTTCCGCTTCTTCAGGAGAGACAACTGTTGGATCAGGGGGACCGGTTTATCCCCTTCAATGCGGTCGAGGGTTCGCCAAAGCACCAGGATGGCCAAAACGCCTATGACGGCAATTCCACCAAAAACGGTCTTCCATCCCATCGTATCGGCGACGATACGACCCAAAGGTACCCCGATAATAAGCGAAGCCGTGAAGCCCATGATGACGGTCGCAATGGCGCTGCCCTGCTTGCCGGCAGGCGCTATTTTGGCCGCGATATTGAGCGCGGTGACGACCACGGTCCCCGCTCCAAGCGCCATGATGGCGCGGGCAAGCACAAACAATCCATAGCCTGGAAGCAAAAAGGCAAGTACGTTTGCCGCAACGAACAAACCTAGTCCGTAGAGAATCAATTTCTTGCGGTCCATTCGCGAGGTTACAGCCATAACAATGGGGGTCCCCAGAGCGTAGACCAGCGAAAAAATCGTAATGAGCTGGCCGGCGGCCGAAATAGTAATCCCAAGATCCTCGGCAATTTTATCCAGTATACCCGAGATCACATATTCCGAAGTCCCGACTAAGAAACTAACGATAGCGAGCACGTAAACTTTCCAGGTATTTTGCATGAGGTTCACTCCTATTCTGTTACATGATTTAAAATCTATATAAAGACATTTCGCGATATAACGATATGTTAAAGAAAAAAATATATATCGCGAATTGTCGAATTGTATTTGAAAAAATGAATCCTGAGCCTTTCCATCACTGCTCAGGATCCGTGGTCTCAAATTTCCTTCTTCAAATATTCCGCAATTTCCGCGATCGCCGACTCGTCCCTCCGATAATAAGTGAACTTGCCGATCCTTTGCGTTTTGATCAGTCCGGCTCGCTGTAAAATCGTCAAATACTGCGAAGCTGTAGATTGCGTCATATTTAATTTGTCGGTGATTTGGGAAACGCACACTCCAATTTCGTTCATGTCAATGCCTTCATGCGGCTTAAAGTGAAGATCGGGTTGTTTCAGCCAGTACAGGATTTGCAATCTCGACTCATTCGACAACGCTTTAAAAACTTCAATTGGTTTCATGAATATTATTATATCGATAATTTTCGATATGTCAATTACTGATCCGGAGATTATAATTTAATTCCGCTAAGACTTCCGCCTTGAGCAAATAATCGGTCAATTCTCTTTTCCACGGCCGTATCCGGTACGAGCGGCGGAGCCTGGTGCGGTTTGGAGCGCGCATCAATGATGACGTTGTCGCAGCCCCAATGCTTGTTGTCATAGAAGCTGTTTACGCCATGAATATCATGAGACGGATTGCTGCGCGTAAAGGTCGCCCAGAGGAAGTTCCTCAGGTTGGCACTTACGAAAGAACTGTCGTCACACAGGATAATCATCGGGCAAGAAGAAAGCTCCCCTTTTCCGGAGATCGCTTGCGTCAATGTCTCCAGCTGTTTTTGCGCCTCCGGGTAACTTTC
Organism: Paenibacillus sp. A14; assembly: GCF_036864815.1. Classification (NCBI taxonomy): domain Bacteria; kingdom Bacillati; phylum Bacillota; class Bacilli; order Caryophanales; family Paenibacillaceae; genus Paenibacillus; species Paenibacillus sp. A14. Next base: position 111,358 of record NZ_JBAGJD010000006.1, on the reverse strand, counting down.
GAATCGCGGTCCTTGAATCGCTACGATTCCCGGCATGATGAGCTGGGGATTTTCAAAGTCCCGAATCTGCTTCAGCGAGTCCGGCACCTCCCTGCACAATTCCCTCTTCTTGTCCCCATAAGCCGCAAAAACCACTTTACTGCCGCTGTTCAAGCCGGTTCCGGAGTAATCGAGCGTATCGATCGTCGTCTGGGTTTGAAAATGAATATCCCGGTGCAGGTCGATCCGCTCCAAAATATAAGTCAGGAACTCCACTTCCCGGTGTGTATCGAGCGGCATCTTGTCCTCGGCCGTAATAAACAAATATTTCGCCAGGCTTAATTGACCGGTGCCGAGTACCCGGTTGGCGATCGTCAGCAGCTCCGCCGGCCGTTTTGCGTCTTGATAGGGCGTATATCGTTCACTGCCGATGGCGAACAGCAGCGGGTGTACCCCCGCCGCATCCACGGCATGAACTTCTTTGACGCCCGGGATTTCCTGGCGCACCGCGTCGCCGGTCAGTTCATGGATCAACTCGCCAAACGCGGTATCCTCCTGCGGTGGCCGGCCGACTACGGTGAACGGCCAAATCGCGTTCGTTCTGGCGTACACTTTGTGCACTTTCATCACCGGGAACGGATGGACCAGGCTATAGTAACCCAAATGATCGCCGAACGGTCCCTCCGGCTTGGTCTCACCCGGGTAAATCTCGCCAGTGATCACGAAATCGGCCTCATTGCTGATGCAGTACCCGTCCACATAGCTGTACCGGAATCTCCGGCCGCTTAACATCCCTGCTACCGTGAGCTCGCTAAGTCCTTCCGGCAACGGCATGACGGCAGAGAGCGTATGTGCGGGCGGTCCCCCGACGAAGATACTGACTTTTAGCGGTTGTCCGAGTTGGTTCGCTTTGTCCTGATGAATGCCAATTCCCCTGTGGATTTGGTAGTGAACGCCCACCTCGCGGTCCTGCTCGTACGAATTTCCGTTAAGCTGGATCCGGTACATCCCCAAATTCGAATTCATGATGCCCGGTTTGCCGGGATCTTCCGTATAAACCTGCGGCAGAGTTACAAAAGCCCCGCCGTCCATCGGCCAATGATGAATTAACGGCAGGTCCGAAATCCGGATTTCCCGCGAGGTTACCGGACGGTTTCCTCCCTTCATGGGCAGGGCTTTCAACGCCGCCCAACCGGTTCCGATGCTTTTGAAGGGGGTTTTCAGGGCAGCCAGGGGGTTGCTCTTCAAAGCGATAATATTCTGCGTGTTGTTCCAGGTTTTGCGGAAAATGAATTTGCTGCGCTCCAAGGTGCCGAAAAGATTGGAAGCGGCCCTGAACTTGGATCCTTTGACGCGCTCAAACAACAAGGCGGGTCCACCTGCCTCATAAACGCGCAGGTGGATTGCCGCCATCTCAAGATAAGGGTCCACTTCCTCGCGAACCCGGATTAAATGCCCATGCTTTTCCAAATCCAAAATACACTCTTCCAAATTGCGATACATAACGGGATTACTCCATTCTAGTCGATGTTACATTCAGCATAATCGAGATTCCCGCGAGGTTCAACCGCCGATTGCTAGATTCGGCTGTCCTCCAGTTCAATCAAACGGAGAATGGTTTTGATCTTCTCGAAATGCATGCCCTCATGATACAAACAAAAGCTCAAAAACTCATCCACTCTGGATAAGCGGAGTCCTTTGGAAGTCGTATAAGGCTGTTTAACCTCCTCTTTGAGCCGCGCGGACAACGCAGCCTCAATCCGCGTCATTTGCCCGTCCAATAAATCGAGGATTTCCGCAAGCGCGAATCCATCAGCAGGTTCACTGCCTGGACGAGTCCCTGGGGCATACAGCTCGGCAAAGCCGGGCGGAAGAAGCATCTCTTCCCCAAGGAAGTGGAAGGCGAATTTCTCCTGCACAAAGTAAATATGGCCAAGGTTCCATTTGACATGGTTGCTTAAACCTTCCAGCAGAATCTCCGATTTCCGTTCATCCAGCGTGCTCACGAGCTGTAGCGTATTGTTGCGCACAAAATTCAACTGCGTAAAAATATAGTTACTCATTTACGGAGTCTCCATTTCAAGATTAGTAAGTATCCTTTACCAGACAAAGTTCAGCACTTTTCGATAATTAATGACATAAATATTTAATAACATTTATATCGATTTATTGCTCTATGTTGGCCGGTTCCATATATAATACTTCCCAAAGATGCCCGTCCAAATCTTGAAAACTCCAGGAATACATAAAACCGTGGTCCTGCGGCTCGTTATATTTGGAAGCACCTGCCGCCATCGCCCGATTGACAATATCGTCCACTTGCTCCCTGCTGGTTGCGGAGAACGCCAGGATCATCTGAGCTTGAGATCGCGTGTCGGGAATTTCTTTGTTCGTGAAACCTTTAAAGTACTCTTCCGTTTGCAGCATGGCGAAAATATGCTCGCTAATGACCAGGCAAGCCGCATTCTCATTCGTAAACTGCGCATTGAATTCAAAACCGATCTCCTTATAAAAGGCCATGCTTTTATCCAGGTCCTTTACCGGCAGGTTAATAAAAACTTGATTCAACTGAAGCGCCATACGATTACCACCTTTTCCTAAATTTTTTTGAATTGGAATGATCATGAGGTCTGACCATGCTGCTCTCCTCCTCTATTCTTTTCATACAGAACAGAGGTTCGCCCTTATTCTAGCACAGAGTTCAAAATTTAGGAATTCTTAAATTGAAACAAATATGAACCTTACGGTACATGCCGTCGATATCTCAAAAAAACCGGGCCCGCCTCATGGCGAAACCCGGTTTGTTCATTACCGCTGCGAAGATTATGCTTCTTCAAACTCCACGTTGTGATATACCTGCTGCACGTCTTCCAAATCCTCCAGCGCATCGATCAGCTTCTCGAATTGAGCGACGGAGTCCTCGGGCAGCGTCAAATAGTTCTGGGCCAGCATCGTCAGCTCGGCCACCGTAAACTCCGTAATGCCGGCTTGCTTGAACGCTTCTTGCACCTCATGGAACTGATCCGGCTCGGCGTAGACAATCACGTTGTCATCTTCCTCAATGATATCGCGGACTTCCAGATCGGCCTCCATCAGCAGTTCAAACACTTCGTCGATCGATTTGTCCGCGACGCCGATCACCGCGGTGGAGTCGAACATATAGGCCACGGAACCGCTGACGCCCATGTTGCCCCCATTTTTGTTAAACGCGGCGCGCACGGCGGAAGCGGTACGATTCACGTTATTCGTCAAAGCGTCGACGATGACCATGGAACCGTTCGGTCCAAAGCCTTCGTAACGCAATTCTTCATAGATCTCCTCGGCGCTGCCTTTGGCTTTATCCAACGCCCGGTCGATGATCGCTTTAGGCACATTGTAAGTTTTTGCACGTTCCAACACGACCTTCAACGCGCGGTTGGATTCGGGATCCGGCTCGCCTTTTTTGGCCGCAACATAAATCTCTACGCCAAATTTCGCATAGATTCGGCTGGTGTTTGCATCCTTAGAAGCTTTCTTCTCTTTGATATTGTTCCACTTACGCCCCATGGGTGTACCTGCTTTCTTTTTAAAATTTACGGTATCTATTATAACATCATAACTAGAATAAATTGAAGTCCGTTACAAGAGTAACCGGCTCACCGTCTTCCCCGATCCCCCAGTAGGACGCATAGTGCCCGTCACCGTAGCCGGAAGCGAACAGGATGACATTTAGTCCGCTTTCTTCCTTGACGATTAAATTTCCCCAGTTGTCGTCGTTCTCCTCAAGGATAAATTCGACCTTGTTATCATAAAAGCTGATAAACTGATCCCCGAGCTCCCGGGCCAGCCGTTCCTCCAACTGCTCCATTTCCCGAATCGCCCTAGCGTCGGCAAAACAACCAAGCCCCGCATCAACAGGGTACCCGTAAATATGCCCCGGCTCCAGGGTCGAAAGGTCCTGTCCCGCCCTGGTGGCCATCTCCCAACGTACCGGTCGTTCCTCGGTTAATCTTAACTCCGCTCCGGCGATCCTGCCTTCCTGCTTGTGCCACCAGAGAATCACCGGGTAAACGCCGGGAGAAATGCGCTTAGTAAAAGATTCGTGATGAGGTATCAGCGGATCGCAGGCGATAATCTCTCCGGAGATTACAGTAAGGCCGCCAATGGTTTCGTTAGAAAGCGATGCATCGGTAACCCGTATTTGAACCTGTTCCAACAGTTTTGACATCAGATTTACCTCCTTACAGCAAAATAAGTTGAACTATTGATTTTCTGTCAGACAACGTATTTGCGGCGTGTGTAGTAAAACAATCCGTCCTTTAATTCGTCCGCTTGATTGAACATCAGCTTATTCATCAAGCGCTCTGATGCGGGGGATTTCTTTTTGAAAAATAACATACTTCACCTTCCCGGTTAAATGCTTTTGCTTAATAAGTAGGTCAGTTTATCGCGGTTCCGCTTATTGATATATTGTTTCTCAACCGTCATTCCGATCTTCTCCGCCACGCGTCTGGAGGCATGATGGTCCACGGCCATGTTGGCGCAGATGCGGGTCATCCCCAATTGCCGGAAGCCGTAATTGAGGCAGGCGGCGGCCGCTTCGGTTCCCAGATTTTGACCCCAATATTCGGCGGCCAAAATATACCCCAGATCATTTTCCATCTGCCCGGCCAATTCGGCCTGCATAAATCCGACGTCACCGATGATCTTACCCGTTTCCCTCAGAACCATGGCCCATCGTCCGAACCCCCATGTCCGGTTCGCTTCGAAGCTCCGCTCCAGCCAAGCTTCCGCCTGTTCTCTCGTAAAAGGGGCCGGCCAGAATTTCATTGTTTCGGCGTCGCCAACAATCGCAGCCAGTTCTTCCAGGTCATCCTCCTTGTACCGCCTGATCAACAGCCTTTCCGTTTCCAATACAACCCTAGTTTCTTCCACGACTCTATTTCCTTTCTTCAGTTAGGTCCCATTCCTTGTAAAATTGAACCAGAAACTGTTCCATAAATTGATGCCGCTCTTCCGCCAGATTCCTGGCATGGTCTGTATTTAACAAATCCTTCAACTTCAGCAGCTTCTCGTAAAAGTGATAAATTGCCGATTTATCAACCGATCGGTAATCCGATCCGCTGAAGTCCTGTCCGGGCAGATGTATTGGCCGTCCCTTGGCCCCCGAATACACAAAGGTTCGGGCGATGCCGATCGCTCCGATGGCGTCCAGGCGGTCCGCATCTTGAACCACCTTCCCTTCCAGGGTATCCATCGGCGGATTCTTACCTCCGTTATACGACATGGTCGAAATGATGGACAGGACTTTTCGCTCAACGTCCTCCGTGGCTCCCTGACCGGTCAGCCACATGCGCACCTTGTTCATCCCCGCTTCTTTCGAGTCGTTCAGCTTCTCGTCAGCTATATCATGGAGCAGCGCGGCCAGCTCGCAAATGAACGGGTCAGCCCCTTCCTGTTGCGCCAGCAGCACGGCAAGCCTTCGGACACGCTCGATATGCCACCAATCATGTCCGCTCGGTTCATGTTCCAGCTCTTTTTTCACAAAGTTTTCAGCCGCCTGGATGATGTCTCCCATACCCGTAAACCTCTTTTCATAGCAAAGACTTGAAGGACACCCGATATATTCCCCATAGGGCTCAATCGGGGCAAAGCCATGCTTCTCATAGAAGCGCACCGCTTCGATCTGATCGGCCCCGGTTTCCAGCTTCATGGATGCAAACGACTCGGCGCGGGCCCGCCGCTCCAATTCGCCCAGAATCAGACCGGCAATGCCTTGATTCCGATAGGCTTCGTCGACAAAAAAGCGTTTGATTTCCACGCTCGATTCGTCCACTTTTTTAATCGCTCCGCAGCCTACCGGCTTCCCTTGAATATAGGCGACGATAAACTGTATTTCATTGACGTAAGGATCGTTGAAATCGACCGTAAACACTTCCTCCGGCGGATAGAGCATGAACAAATACTCGTCCAATCGGGCAATAAGCGCTTTTAGGTCTGCATGATGAGGCGGAACCTGGATGAGTTCCACTTGCTGCATAATCATTCACCTCTCCGGAATTCAAAATCTTCATAGATGTTTCAGACGCCAAGTGACCGCCCTCACAAGCGGGATTCATAAATTAGTTAAAATTTAATTATACACCGTTTATCCTTGATCATGAGAGTGAGGAAACCCGTATATGAAACCCAAATATATTCCGAAACAGCACGGCGCCTGGGCTATGCTGATTATACCATTTTTGCTCGGCATGTTCGCCTCAGGACCGGGATGGCTTCACGGCTTGTTGTTTATAGGTTGGCTGCTTGTGTACCTGTTCACCTTCCCGCTCCTGCAATGGATTCGTACGGGGAAAACCCGGCTTTACGGCAAACCGATGCTTCTCTTCGGCGGCTTACTCATCCCGGTAGCTGTGGCACTAATCATGCTGTATCCGACGCTGTTGTTCTGGATCCCCTGTTTTCTCCCCTTGTTTCTGGTCAACGGCTATTTTGCCCGGCGCAACCGGGAACGGGCGTTTCTGAACGATCTCGCGGCGGTGGTGCAGTTCAGCCTGATTCTGTTCATCGCGTACCAAATGGGCGGCGGGAAGGATTGGCGTTTAGCCGGGAGCTTGTTTCTGTTAAATATTCTGTATTTTACAGGAACCATTTTTTATGTCAAAACGATCATCCGCGAGAAAAACAACCCGTTGTTCTACAAGCTTTCCGTAGGTTATCATATCGCTTCCCTAGTGGTCTGCGCGGTCTGGTTCCCCGCCGCCATGCTGATTCCGTTGACCGTCCTGCTGATGCGGGCCGTATGGCTGCCGAAAACAAAAATTACCGTGAAGCGGAGCGGCATGCTGGAAATCGCCTTTTCGCTTCTGTTCACTGTCTGCACCTTGGTCATTCTGTAACTGATGGTCAATAAAAAGGTTCCTAAACGCGTACCCGCGATTTTAGGAACCTTTTTTGCAAACGACAAAACCACTACCCGCCGATATAAGACATCCCGATTTTTTTCCGGTTTCTCGCGGTAAATTCCGTCCGCTCATCGGAATAGCGGTCGGTACGCTTTTCCCATACCGCCCGTACGGCTGCCGCCAGCTCTTCGTCGCTAGCGCCCTCGCGCAGGAGCTTTCTCAGATCAAAGCCTTCGGACGCGAATAAGCAAGTGAACAGCTTGCCTTCCGACGATAATCTGGCTCTGGTGCAGGACGAGCAGAACGATTCGGAAACCGAGGTGATGAAACCGAGCTTCGCCGTACTCCCGTTATATCGGTAATACTTGGCCACTTCACCGAAATAGGATGGCTCCACGGGTTCAAGCTCGTAAGCCTCGCCCAGCAGCCGAAGCATTTCCGCTTTCGGTGTTACCTTCTCAAAACTCCAACCGTTGTCATTACCGACATCCATATATTCGATCAGGCGCAGCGTGATGTTGCGATCTTTAAAATACTCGGCCATCGGGATGATTTCCCCGTCGTTCATCCCTTTCTGAACGACCATGTTTACCTTGATCTCGTAGCCTAACTTGCCGGCGAAATCAATATTCTCAAGAATCCGTTCGGGACGAATGCCTCTTCCGTTCATCGTGCCGAAGATACCCGGGTCCAGCGCGTCCAGGCTGATATTCAACCGCCGCAGCCCCGCTTCGTACAGCTCCTCGCCATATTGATGAAGGAGCAGGCCGTTGGTCGTCATCGCGATATCCTCGACGCCGCCGATGCCGCTAAGCTGCCTGATCAGCCCGCCAAGGCCGCGGCGGAGCAAAGGTTCCCCGCCGGTCAAGCGGATCTTTTTGACCCCGAAGGTCACGAATAGTCTCACCAGCCGTTCGATTTCCTCAAACGAGAGCAGCTCGCTCTTCGGCAGAAACGGGTAATCATCCCCATATTTCTCGATGGGCATACAGTAGGTACAGCGGAAATTGCAGCGATCCGTCACGGAAATCCGCAAGTCGCGCAGGGGTCTATGAAGTTGATCTTGCAACGGGGTTTCCATGATCCGCCATCCTCCAATCAGCCGCTCTTCCTCCGGCTTTCCACAAGTTCCGAAAAAGTTCCCACATAACGGATATCTTCACCGGTCTCATCTTTTATAGCACTTATGTTCAACCATTGTAAATAGACTTCGCCGTTTTTCCGGCGATTCCAGATTTCACCCTGCCACATGCCGGTTTGCTTGATGCTCTTCCACATCTTTTGATAAAAATCCGCCGGCTGCCGATCCGTTCTGAGGATATTCGGCTTCTTCCCGATCGCTTCCTCTTCCTCAAAACCCGTCAGTTCGGTAAATGCCGGATTGACCGCGGTGATAATGCCCTTCGCATCGGTGACCAAAATCCCTTGATGGGTCTTTTTGAACACTTCCGAGGATAGACTCAACTTGTTTTGATATACCATCCAAATAACCAGAATCAGACTCGCCAACGCAATTTGGGACAACAGCATAAATCCGATGGAATATTGACCGGTCATGGAATGAATCGCCGACAACAGCAGCGGCGGGAAAAATCCGCCAAGCCCCCCCATCATCGAAACAATCCCGTTGACAATCCCGGCCTGTTTGTTGAAATATTGCGGAACGAGTTTAAAAATAACGCCGTTCCCGATGCCCGCGCTGACCGCAATGGCCAGAGAGCCGAACGTATAAAGCGCGATGGTCGGCGAGAAGGCCAGGATGATCGCGGCCCCCGTAAAGGCGGCGAATACGCCGATCAGCAAATAGAGCGCGTTGAAACGGTCCGCCAGCCATCCGCCGACGGGACGCATAAATGTGGCGAGCGCGATAAAACCGGCGGTGCGCATACCTGCGTCCACTTTGGCCAGATCAAAATTCGTCACCAGGAAGTTCGGCAAATAAACCGTAAAGGCCACGAAAGATCCGAAGGTGATAAAATACAGCAAGGAGAAGAGCCAGAGCTTTTCGTTCTTGTAAACGCCTTTGATTTGCACGGCCAGCGACGTTTTTACTTTCGGTTCCTTCCGGTCGCCGAGCAGAAAGTTCAGCGCCGCAAAGACGAGCAGCAGCACCAGATAAAATTTAACGGTCATCGACCAGCCGAAGCGGTCGGCGACCAGCGGTGCGGCGAACGTGCTGACCGCGGTTCCCATGTTGCCCAACCCGTATATCCCGTTGACCAGCCCGTGCCGTTCTTTCGGGTAATATTTGGGCAGAGAGGTCACCCCTACCGAGAAGACGGAGCCGCCGATCCCAAGGAACAGCCCCCCAATAATCAGCGCCGAATAGGAGGACGCCTCGCTGATGAAATACACCGGAACCAGCAGCAGAATAAAGCTGATCAAGAAGACGATCCGGGCCCCGAAAATGTTGGTGTAATACCCGACCGGAATGCGCAGAACGGACCCCAAAACAACAGGGATCGCCGTAATGATCGCGACTTTCTCCGCCGGAATCGCAATATCCTCCCTCATATAAGGAAGCAGCGAAGAAATAATGACCCAGACCGCAAAACCTACAATCAGATTTAAGGTTTGCAGCGGCAATTGAGCTTTTTTAATCATACCGTATCACCTTTCCCATGAACTAAAATGAAGCCGAATGAATTTCCCCTGCACGTATTGTAGCGCAGAAAAAACGGCCCCCTTAATAGGGAAATCCCCTAATCGGCACGGTAAAAGCCCTATGCGCAAGGTTTTGACACACAAAAGCCCAAAATCATCAAGGGATGATCTTGGGCTTGTATAAGGGAAAGGACTAGTCGACAATTAGCGTATGAAGTTCCTCGTACAATTTATTCCGGTCGGGCTTCGACAAAGTCTGGGCTGCCAAGGAAAAAAGCACGGTTTCTTCTTTGACAAAATGAATCGTTAAGATTTCAAAGGCTTCACAAGCATCCCGAGAGATCGCACTCATTTCCAGAGGCGTATAATCTCCTTCCGAATGATGCAAAAAATGATCGATGTAAGCGAACACTTCCTCGTGCTCTTGCTCAATAGACATAATGGGACCTTGTTCATAACCGATATATTGGCCCAACAGCGGAAAGAAAATGGCCTCTTCCTTCTCCATATGTTTCTTTAAAGGAATTTTGAACTCCGACAGGAGCATGCGCAGCCGGGCCATCTCTTCTTTTGCCTGCGCAGAAGTATATACACAGTTTTGCAGATTCCGGGCGATGCTATGCCACTGTTCCATAAGATATGACAAATAGCGGTGTTCGTTTTCAAGAACCCGCATGGCGGGCAATTCACTCAACAAAGTCGATTGGGTCATGGGTGCCTACCTCTTTCGTCAAAAATCAAGCAATTTCTTCTTCAAAGCGTATTCCACCAGTTCCGGCCTTGTTTTTAGGTTCAATTTGTCCATTAGTTTGGCTTTGTGGGCTTCAACGGTTTTCACGGAAATATGGAGCATTTCCGCAATTTCCTTGTTGCCGTAACCCTTGGCCACCAAAGGGAGGATCTCGATTTCCCGCGTGGACAGCACCTGGTAGGGATTACTCTCATCCACGCCGTGATCCTTGTTAATGAATTCCCGAACCAGCGAGGTGGCGAGCTTGGGATGGATATACGTTCCGCCTTGGTGCACCATCCGGATCGCCGTGACGAGCTGCTCATCCGGCGAGTTCTTGAGCACATACCCCCTGGCTCCGTTCTTGAGCACATGAAACAAATACTCCTCATCATCGTACATGGTCAGGATGAGGATTTTCGTATCCGGAAAGTCTTCGTTGATTTTGCCGGTTGCGATCAAGCCGCTCTCACCGGGGGGCATGCTGAGGTCCATCAGCAGGATATCCGGCCGGTGCTTGGCGACCATCTGATAGGCCTCAATTCCATCCGCCGCCGTAGCGACAACTTCCATGTCTTCCTGGAAATTGATGATCATTTCAAACCCGCTTCTGACAACTGCGTGGTCATCCGCGATGACAATTCTCATTCCTCATCCCCCCGTCGATAGCTTTCACCGGAACCTCCGGACGGCTGGTCCGAAGTGGCCTTTCCCATAGGAATCCGCAAATGCACGGCGGTGCCTTTACCGGGCTCGGAAGTGATCGTTAATTCCCCATTCACCAGCTCGGTCCGCTCTTTCATCCCGTACAGGCCGAGCCCGGTCCCCTTCGGATCCCGGGAATTCACGTCAAACCCGCTGCCTTCGTCCCTAACGATCAATTCGAGGCTGTCCTCGCGCTCAAAGAGCCGTACGGCGATCTCGTCCACATCCGCATATTTCAGCGCGTTCAGTACGGATTCCTGGCAGATGCGGTAAACGACCGTTTCAATTTCGCTGTTAAACCGGGTTCCGTTCAATTCCGCCGTAAAACGGACCAGAACGCCGTAATTTTTCTCGATCCATTTGAAATGGGAGCGGAATGCCGCCTCCAGCCCCAAATCGTCCAGGGACGCGGGTCGGAGCTCGACGGATAGGTTGCGGATTTGATCCAGCAGACGGGTCAAGGAAGCCTCCGTTTGTTGGATCTTTTGCAAGGCTTCGTCCTGCACGTTCAAGTATTTGAGAACCCGAAGATCCACCAGGGAACTGATCAGTTCTTGAGCTACGCTGTCGTGAAGTTCGCGGGAAATCCGCTTACGCTCATCCTCCTGGGCTTTGATGATGCTCTTCGTCATCGTATTCCGGTTCAGACTGGCTTGCGTCATCAGCGGGTTGGTCAAATCCCGGAGCATCAGCACCCGGACCCCCGTGTCCTCGTCGATAGGGAAAAAGCTGGCCGAGAACGGGAGCAGCCCCCGCTCCTTCGTTTCCAAAAAAACCTGAAAAGATGTAAAGTCATTCGACGGACTGGACAAGTAGCAGTTGAGGCAGGACATCAGCTCCTCCTCGCTCGTATAACCGCGGCAGGAAAAACAGAAGTCGTTGTTGCCGCCAGAGGACAGCCGGTTCATCATTCGGGGATTAAACATGCGCTCGGCGGCCGGGTTCATGGCAAAAATACGGTTCCCGGCATCGAAGAACAGCACGGCTTCCGGGCTGTTTCGGTACATGTTTCCTAAAAGTTCGGATGGTATTTCCGCGATCTGCCGATTCATAGTACGGACATCTCCTTGACTTCAAAATCACCGAACCGGCCCTGAAGCTGTGCATTTAACAGCTCCAATCCTTCTCTCGTAAACCGTCCGCTCTCCCGGTAACCCGCAAGCAGAACGCCTTCCACCCGCTCAAACCGGTATAAGGGGATTGCGGCAAGGCTGCTCAGCCGCTCGGAAATCAGAATCGGATAATTGAACAAATCCCCCGGATTCAGCTCATCCGCAACATTCTCCACCAACATCGGCTTCCCCGTTTTAAACACAATTCCGGCGATACCTTTGCCTGACTGAAGCACAATCCGTTTATACCGGTTATTCAAATTACCGGAGGCAAACTGCCAAGTAATGACAAAACCGTCCGCCTCGGACTCGGCAAAAGCAAGCGAAACGAAATCATAGCCCATCTTCCCTCTCAATTGATCGATGATCGTTTGGTATTGACCGGAGGTTTGGCGCATATCTCTATCTCCTAACATTATTCCTGAACAAGTTAGCGGCGTACGCTCTGCTGACGATGTTTCCTATAAAGGATATAGCTTCTGCGGACATAATTCAAGGGTACGCTCCAAACATGAACCAGCCGGCTGAACGGCCAGAACGCGAAAATCAGGAAGCCGGCCACCACATGCATTTTGAACGAAAGCGGAACCTCGCTCATGAGCGCGGCGTCCGGTTGAAACAGGAACAGATTGCGGAACCAGACGGAGATTGTCTCCCGGTAATCAAACTCCGGCTGCACATTCGTGGTCACCAAAGTGGAGAACACCCCCATAAAAACGATGAACAGCAGCATGACGTTGACAATCAGATCCGAGGTGGTACTTAGTTGACGGATTGTACGTTTGGTTAGCCGTCGGGCGGTCAAGAGCAGCATCCCCACCAAAGTGATTACTCCAAATAATCCGCCGACATAAACCGCTCCGATATGATACAAATGTTCGTTAACGCCCAGCGACTCCATCCATTCTTTGGGAATCCCCAGACCGGCGATATGCCCCATAATGACGGGGAGGATACCGATGTGAAATAAAAGGCTGCCGACCATCAGCTGCTTTTTCTCGATAAACTCGCTCGATTTGGCCGTCCAGTTAAACTGATCATAACGGTACCTGAAAATATGACCCACCACAAAAACCGCGACGCTTAGATACGGAAAGATGACCCAGATAAAGTGATCGAGCCAATTCATGATTCCAGCGCCTCCTTCCGTAAACAGCATTTGAACGTTTCCCTTAACGCTTTGACCAGGTAAAAATAGGGGCTTTCGCTTTTCTCCAGCGCGTTCATCAGGGAATACGTGCCGTCTTCCAGGACGCTGAGCAGCGTATTGACGCCGAGTTCGGCTTTCTCGTGGCCCCCCCATTCTGCGGCATAGAGGAATTCGCACATCAAGGGCAAATAATCGGGAAGCTCACTATCCGCGATTTCCAGACCGAACATCTCATAGATCGCCTTCAGCGCGGTCATCATATTCCCCCGTTCGCGGGAGTCTTCATACTTATAAAAAGTCATATAGAGCGTCGTCGTTTTTTGAAAATCGAACGTTTGTACGTACCTCTCTTCGATTTCCTCCATACTGAGCTGCTCCATTTTCTCACGGTATGTCTTCAGCAATTGAGCGATGGCTGGGGGAACGTCCCCATCCATCGTCAGATTTTGCATACTTTGTTTCTCGGGATAAGCCAACTGCCGGGCAAAATAGCCGAAGGCTTCTTTATAGTCGTTTAACTTGACCAGATCAATCACGCCAGATCCCCCCGTAGAAGTTCTCCTCATACAGCTCCTTGCCGCTCTTGGCTTCCGCCCGTGGCGATGCCGGTCCGCATCCGTCGCAGTTCATGCCGCCGAACCCCTCCATCCCTTGAGCACGGTAAGGATCCATATATCCTTCTTTATGCGATGTCGGAATAACGAAACGGTCTTCGTACTTGGCGATGGCAAGCAGCCGGTACATCTCCTCGATTTGCCGGGCGGTCAAGCCGACGCGGGCCAACCGGCTCTCTTCCAAAGGCTGTTTCGAGAATTCCGCCCGTTTATAGGAACGCATCATCGCCATCCGCTGCAATGCTTCCTTGACAGCTTGGGTATCCCCGGCCGTAAGCATGTTGGCCAAGTACTGAATCGGCGTTCTCATTTCCTCGATCGCCGGGAAAATCATGTCCGGGTTCTGGATCGAATCTTTGCCTTCAAAATGGCTCATGATCGGGCTAAGCGGCGGTACGTACCACACCATCGGCAAGGTACGGTATTCCGGGTGCAGCGGGAACGCCAGCTTGTATTCAATCGCCAATTTGTAAACCGGCGAGTTTTGCGCCGCTTCGATCCACTCCTCGGCGAGCCCGTCTTTCCGGGCCTGCTCGATCACTTTCGGATCGTGCGGGTCCAGGAACAAATCGCACTGCGCCCGGTACAGATCCTTCTCGTCCGGCATGGACGCCGCATCCTGTACACGGTCGGCGTCATACAGCAGGACGCCGAGGTAGCGGATGCGCCCGGTGCAAGTTTCCGAGCATACCGTTGGCAATCCGGCTTCGATCCGCGGGAAGCAGAAGGTGCATTTTTCCGCCTTGTTGGTCTTCCAGTTGAAATATACTTTTTTGTACGGACATCCCGTCATGCAGTAGCGCCAGCCCCGGCAGGCTTCCTGGTCCACAAGCACGATGCCGTCCTCATCCCGTTTGTACATGGCGCCCGACGGGCACGAAGCCACACAGCTCGGGTTCAGGCAGTGCTCGCAAAGGCGAGGCAGATACATCATGAATGATTGTTCAAAATTGAATTTGATCTCTTCTTCGATCTTTTCAATATTAGGATCCTTCGGTCCGGTAATATGGCCGCCGGCAAGATCATCCTCCCAGTTGGGCCCCCAGTCGAGCTCCATCGTCTCCCCGCTCACCGCGGATTTCGGGCGGGCTACTGGCTGATGCTTCTTCTCGCCGGAGTTCGTCAATTTGGCATAGTCATAGGTCCAGGGCTCGTAATAATCCTTCATTTCCGGCATGTCGGGATTGTAAAAGATTTTCCCCAGCGCGATTTTGGACAATTTGCTGCCGGATTTCAGCTCCAGCTTGCCTTTGCGCAGGGTCCATCCACCCTTGTAATGTTCCTGGTCTTCCCAACGCTTCGGATAGCCGATGCCCGGCTTGGTCTCTACGTTGTTGAACCACATGTATTCCGCACCTTCCCGATTCGTCCAGGTGCTTTTGCAGGTGACGCTGCAGGTATGGCAGCCGATACATTTGTCCAGGTTCATTACCATGGCGATTTGCGCTTTAATCTTCAAGCCAGTCGACCTCCTTCATTTTGCGAACGGCTACGTATACGTCCCGCTGGTTACCGATCGGTCCGTAGTAGTTGAAGCCGTAACTGAGCTGCGCGTAGCCGCCGACCAGCTGTGTCGGCTTGAGATGAATCCGCGTCGGCGCATTGTGGCTGCCGCCCCGCTCTTTGGTGATGGAAGAGCCCGGAACGTTAATATGCTTATCCTGGGCATGATACATGAACATCGTGCCTTTCGGCATTCTGTGGCTCACCACGGCTCTGGCCGTCACGACGCCGTTGCGGTTGTATACTTCCAGCCAATCGTTATCGTTGATCTGATGCGCTTCCGCGTCCTCCCGGCTGATCCAGACGGTCGGTCCGCCGCGGAACAAGGTCAACATGTGCTGGTTATCCTGATAGGTACTGTGAATGTTCCATTTGCCGTGCGGCGTCAAATATCTCAGCACCAGCGTATCCTTGCCGCCGGTTACCTGTTGGTCGCGAGGGCCGAACACCATCGGCGGCAGCGTCGGTTTATAAACCGGCAGCGATTCGCCATACTGCATAAAGATCTCGTGGTCCAGATAAAAATGCTGGCGTCCCGTCAGCGTGCGGAACGGTACCAGACGCTCGATATTTGTCGTGAACGGCGAGTAACGTTTGCCCGATTTGTTGGAGCCGCTGAACACCGGCGTCGGAATGACTTCCCGCGGCTGCGCGGTGATGCTGGCGAACGTGATTTTCTCGGCCGCCCGGTCCGCGGAAATATCTTTGAGTTCCACGCCCGTATCCTGCTCGGCGGCCTCCCAGGCCCGCTGCGAGACCCGGCCGTTCGTCGCGGACGAAATATGCAGTACCGCGTTCGCTGCGTGCCGGGCCGTGTGCAGCTTCGGCCGGCCGTTTTTGATCGTATCGTCAAAATACGCGCCATTGATCTTCTTCAATTCCTCATACTCTTCCTTCACGGAGAAGGAAACGCCATGCGCTCCGACTTTGCCGTTCTCCAGGTTCGGTCCGAGGGTGACGTATTTATTGAAGATTTGCGTATAATCGCGCTCAACCACCGTGAAGCCGGGCATCGTTTTGCCGAGAACCGGTTCGACTTCGCCCTTCTTCCAATCCTTCACCAAGCCGTACGGCTGGGAGATTTCGGCCGCGGAATCATGACCGAGCGGGGAAGAGACGACATCCTTGTAAACCCCCGGCAAATGCGTCTCGGCCATCTCCGAGAACGTATAGGCCAACGACCGGTAAATGTCCCAGTCGGATCTCGATTCCCACAGCGGGTCGATAGCCGGGTTGAACGGATGTACGAACGGATGCATATCCGTGGACGAAATATCGACCTTCTCGTACCAGGTGGCCGCCGGGAGTACGACGTCCGCGTACATCGGGGTCGCGGTCATCCGGAAGTCGAGAGCGACGAGCAGATCCAGCTTGCCTTCCACTTCGTCCCGCCAGACGATTTCCTGCGGTTTCTCCTCCTCGTTCGGCGTGGACAACAGCCCGTTGCTCGTGCCGAGCAGATGCTTCATGAAGAACTCCTGCCCTTTCGCGGAACTGGAGATCAGGTTCGAGCGCCATACGAACAGGGTCCGCGGGAAGTTCTCCGGCGCATCCGGATCCTCGACGGCGAACTTCGTTTCGCCGGAGACGACCTGCTCGTAGGCATGCCGGATAATGTCGGCGTTGTCCGTGAGCCCTTTGGCCGCGGCCTCTTCCGCAAAGGCCAGGCTGCTCTTGTTGAACTGCGGATAAGACGGCAGCCAGCCGAGCCTTGCGGCCAGTACGTTGTAATCCGCAGGATGCGTGTAATCGATCGGCCCGCCGGTCGGTGATTTCAGCGACGCATTGCTCATCTCTTCGTATTTCCACTGATCCGTGGCGAAATAGAAGAACGATGTCGCGTTCTGCAGCCGCGGCGGCGCCTGCCAGTCCCGGGCGAACGCGATCGAGGACCAGCCTTCGATCGGGCGGCATTTCTCCTGGCCGACATAATGGGCCCAGCCGCCCCCGTTGACCCCTTGGGACGCGGTCAAAATGACCAGGTTCAAAATCGACCGGTAAATCGTGTCGCTATTGAACCAGTGGTTGATGCCGGCGCCCATGATGATCATCGATCTGCCGCCGGTGTCCACGGCGTTCTGGGCGAACTCGCGGGCGATTTGCACCACCAGCGAAGCCTTCACGCCCGTCACATTCTCCTGCCAGGCGGGTGTGTAATGGGAAGCGGCATCGTCATATCCAGCCGCAGCCAGTTTGCTGCCGGTCCGCTGCACGCCATATTGGCTGAGCATCAGGTCGTATACCGTGGCAACCAGACGGGTGGAGCCATCGGCGAGAGTCACTTTTTTCACCGGAATCGTCCGGTTAAACGTCCCGTTGCCGGCGTGATCAAAGAACGGGAAGACGATTTCCGTCCATTCCGCCCCATGCGGCTCCACGGACAAGGCCGGTTCGATCTTCGTGCCGTCCTCGCGCTCCAGGATCAGATTCCATTTCACTTCTTTTTCCCAGCGTTGGCCCATCGTTCCGTTCGGCACCAGAATCTCGTTAGCCGCTTCGTCCAGGATGACGGGCTTCCACTCCGCATGCTCCGAGGTATCGCCAAGATCGCTCGCCCGCAGGAAGCGTCCCGCTTTATGTTTGTCTTCGTGCGGCTCCAACATAATCAGGAACGGCATATCGGTGTACTGCTTAGCATAGTTCAGGAACATCGGTTCCTGGCGCTTCACGTAGAATTCGTCCAGGATGACATGCGTCATCGCTTGCGCCAACGCGGCATCCGTCCCCGGATGCGGAGCGAGCCAGTTGTCGGCGAATTTCACGTTCTCCGCATGGTCCGGCGCGACGGACACGACCTTCGTCCCTTTATAACGTACTTCCGTCATGAAGTGCGCATCCGGCGTCCGCGTTAAGGGGACATTCGAGCCCCACATCATCAGGTAGCCGGAGTTGTACCAATCCGACGATTCCGGCACATCGGTTTGCTCGCCCCAAATTTGCGGAGAGGCCGGCGGCAGGTCCGCATACCAGTCATAGAAGCTAAGCATTTCACCGCCCAGCAAAGAAATGAACCGCGCCCCCGAAGCATAGCTGATCATCGACATGGCCGGAATTGGGGTAAAGCCGGCGATGCGGTCGGGACCGTATTTTTTGATGGTATAAATCAATTGCGCGGAGATCATCTCAGAGGCCAAATCCCAGGTTACGCGGACATGGCCGCCCTTTCCGCGGGCTTGTTTGTATGATTTCGATGTTTCCGGATTTTCCACGATGCTGGCCCAGGCTTTCACCGGGTCCTGATGCTTGGCTAAAGCTTCCGTCCACAAACGCAGCAGACGGCCGCGCATATAAGGGTATTTCACGCGGAGCGGGCTGTACTCGTACCAGGAGAACGAAGCGCCGCGCGGGCATCCGCGGGGTTCAAATTCCGGCATATCGGGACCGCAGGACGGATAGTCGATCTGTTGGTTTTCCCACGTGATGATCCCGTTCTTCACAAAGACCTTCCAGCTGCAGGATCCGGTACAGTTCACGCCGTGCGTGGTACGAACGACTTTGTCATGCGACCAGCGGCCGCGGTACATGTTCTCCCATTCCCGGCTTTTTTCCTCAAGAATCGACCAGTTTCCCGAATAGCTTTCCGTCGGTTTAAAAAATCTCAAGCCTGTTCTTCTCTTCATGTGAAGTGATCACTCCTTCGTCCAGAATGAATCATTTGGAGGGGAATCCATCAGCGTTCATTCTTCTAATCCCATTATGAAAGGGCTGCGCTTTACTTCACATAAGGGAAATCCCTGATGATCCGGGTAAAAACCCTGTTCACAAAAACGACGCAAAAAAACCTCGAAAAGAGTGATCTTTGTCGAGGCTTTTTGACCTGTTGTGTATAGGGAATTTACCGGGTCCGTTTGAAGTCGCGCGCCCCTCCGCCGGATTTCTAACGGACGCAATAGCTGCTATTTCGCGCTTCAAGGCCGATTTGGAAACCTAACGGACGCAGCAGCCGCTATTTGGTTAAAAATCGGTCTTTTGGGTGGGAATGAACGCAAATAGCGGCTATCACTTCCGTTAAAATATCGAAACGGTGATCTATCGCCAAATAGCGGCTATTAGTTCCGTTAGAGTCCGAACGTGTATAAACTCTACAATCAGCGGCTTGTCTCACGAACAATAAGTGCACCAAAACACCCGCCCCGCGGGCGCTGCTAAATCGGATGGGCTCAAACGAATGAATCCATATGAAACATCATGGGGCGCTCCCCTTTTATATTGGACCCAAGGCATGAACTATCGCTTCCGGAATTTTGGAGTCTTTGTTCAACCTCATCGTATTAAAATAGACGCTTCTCAAAAGATTCCGGACATTTCCTCGAACGATGCTATCTTCGGGATACTTTCCGATCGTCTTGAACTTCGTTGCTTTTTGCACCCAGGCCACAATCGGATCATCGCCCAACAGATTTCTTTGGATGATCGTATTTATGACTTCCGCCATCCTTTCATCTTCACCATCCACATAGTAGTGCGTATTTACCTGAGCCTTTTCAAGAATCAGATCCATGATCGCCAGATGATCGTCTTTCGTTATGCCTTGACACTTTACAAGGGTTTCAAAAGCATCGGAAGTATGAGCGACCGCATGTGCCCAACCTTTATGCTCAACGTATCCTCTCAAATCGCTTTCCCCTCTAAAATAGCGGCACATCTGATTAAAGACATGGCGAATATCTTCTTCCGTTAAAAATGGCCGGGAAAAATTGCACTCCAGAATAAGAGGAGAAATCAGTACAGAAAAGGAGCGGGTAAACACCGTGTCCTCGCACGAACTACCCAATCCGCGGAACAAGTGGTTGTCGTCGAGACTTGTATACAGCATATTTCTCTTAGTTTCCGGACTTAATGCATTCCTTTGAATCCATTGATAAAAAGTAAAATAAATAAGATCGTCCCGTAGCTCGGAATCGATGGAGCCGATTTCACACAGCATCTCCTGTACCAACAGCTCTGCGTCTACTCCCTCGGGGATTTTATAATCACGCTCTCTAATATCTTTCAGTAGTTGCTTTAAATCCATCTCATCCTCCTATACCATCGGCAAAAGACCGCCCGGCAGCCGCTTATCCCGGGTCCAAGCCTCCACCGTTTCATTGAAGAGCGTGGGTTTCTAGCGGCGCCCCCTGTTATCCAACTTCTCTGTAAAACAACCCTATTCCGAACACCCCTTGGATTTGGGGTAAGTACGGTATAAACCATAGCCAAGCAGGAAGCCGACTGTGTTCAATATAAAATCATCGATATCCCAGCTTCCCCTTCTGGTCAGCAACTGCAAGGATTCGAGAACGAAGATGCCACCCAAAAATACAATCCATGATTTGAGCAGTTTCCCGCCTTTCAGGAGGAGGGGAAGCAGCAAGCCGTAGGGTACAAAAACCCCGATATTTCCAACCAAGTTTATCATCCAGATTTTAGGAGTAGAATCATCTGTATGTAGA
Source organism: Paenibacillus sp. A14 (assembly GCF_036864815.1). Lineage (NCBI taxonomy): Bacteria > Bacillati > Bacillota > Bacilli > Caryophanales > Paenibacillaceae > Paenibacillus > Paenibacillus sp. A14. Next base: position 90,645 of record NZ_JBAGJD010000006.1, on the reverse strand, counting down.
AGGGCTGAGTTCATTATTCTGTCGTTCATTGTATTCTGTCGTTCATTGTATAAAGAAAAATTAATTAACTGAAAGCAGAGTCGGACCCAATTTATCCATATTTGATAACTCATTCTCAGTAATACTGCTAACGGTTGTTATACTATTATCATTTAAAGTATATCTATATAATTTTAAAGCAGGATTATCTGGGAAGTCGGATATATAATCAAAACATTTTCCATCTTTATACCACATAATACGATAAACCCCTAAATAATCTTCTCGTATTGGAGGATAAGAAAATGTATTTTTTTCGACATCATAAATAGCCAATTTACTTGTAGAGGTATCTCCATATCTAAAAGCAATTTTCTTTCCATCTGGCGACCAATTATTCGCACTGATACTTTCAACTGTTCCTTTGTTATTAGACTTCAACAAATCATTTAATATAAAATATTTTCCACTAGAAAGGTTAAGAAGCATCAACTTATTACCATAGCCATACTTTAGAGCAACAGCAACATACTGCTTTGTTGAAGATAAAGATAACGAAAAAATATCATCAGGTTTTGGATCTATTTTGATCTTGAAATTTTTATCCTTATTAATAAAATTTAACGTACTGATACTGTCCTTTTTCTTATTTGCTATAAATGTAACCTTATTTTCTTTCCAAGTAATTTTATTAGAGGTAACTTTTTTTACCGCCTCTTTGTCTGGTGAATAATAAAGTGATAAATCTACCTTTGTTTCATTTTGATTCGTTTTTGGCTTTGTATTAATCGTCTCATTAGGAATAGGTTGGATAACATCTTTATAGGATTTCGCCTTTGCAGTGAGATCCTTTTGTTGACCTTTGTCATCTTTGTATATAGCTTTGATATTCCCATTATCATCATTAAACATCACCCCGTTAACGGATATACGATTAGCAGCGTCAGCAATCGCCCAGGATTGAAAAGTAAGTACGAAGAAAAATACAAAAACAATAACCTTTTTCAAGACAAATCACTCCATTTTCAATAAATGAATTTTTCGCTTCACAATGCGAATTACTGGCGGTGGCCGTCAGGCTTCAAATTAAACAAATACTCGAATTGGGGAACTCTCCCGAATCCGAGCAGCATCCAGTAGCTGATAAGCAACGTGTAGCCCAATAGGACAAGGAGACCGATTTTTCTCATGGGGCGCTTGGTCTGTACCTATTGTATTGCGCAAGTTCTTCTCGTTTTACGTCCGCAACCTCTTCAACCGTTCCGCCACTTACGGAATAGCGATGCAATTTAAATTGGTCCGAAGGCTGTTCACTGATGACGTCGATCACTTCACCGTCAGTACTCCACAAAATATAAGCTGTCGTAATATAAGGGGCATCTTTCGCCAAATTCAGTGCGGTTTCTTTTTCAAAATCGTATGCCGCAATGCTGCTGGAACTTGTATCGCCGTAGGCGTAGGCCAAAATGCTTCCATCCGGCGACCAGTTGTAGGCGTGGATCGTTTCAACACCCTCTTTTTTACCGGAGGCTAGTTGGTTGAGATGGACTTGGCTTCCGTTCTCCAGATTGATGACGAGGACCTCATGGCCAACATTGTTCTGAAAGAGATCTACCGCCAAAAACTTACCGTTTGCGGATAAAGCCATGGCTTCGACCGAGCTTGGTTCACGCTCCGGCTTAAGCGAATAAGTCTTTCGGTTAGCTTCCACGTTCAGTTCCTTGACTTCATCCGGAGTGTTTTCGATGACCAATTTGACAGTACCCGCTGTCCAAACGACCTTGCCCTCCTGCGTCTCCTGCTGGATTTTCAAATCGGGTGCATCATATTCCGCAGCATTCTCTCCGACCTTTTCCGGGACGGCGTCGCTTTTCTCGGCCTGATTGTTCTCTGGCTCTGGAGACAGCGGTTTTTCCTGCTGCTGGCCGACCGCATCTTCTGTTCCGGGGGCGCCCGCTTGCCCTTCATGACCTCCGCATCCGATCAGGGCCAGAAGCAAGAGCGAAGCGCTAAGCAGTCCTACTGCTCGATTCATTGAAGTAAATCCTCCTCTGCGTCAATTCATCATATAAATTACCCAATAGTATTAACGTATTACGAAATGGCTTTGTTCCATTAAAAGTAAAAACTTTTCGGAAACTATTTGATTTCCCCTTCACGAATCACGCCGAACATGCCGGTCATCCCTTGATGGTTTTGGAACCCGTACTTTCTGTAAAATGTTTCTTTACCTTCAGCCGAAAACAGCCCGACAAATGATTTTTCCGGCGCGTTCTTCTCCAAATACCCGGTAATGGCTCCCATAATCAGACGGCCGACCCCCTGGCTTTGATGTTCCGGGATCACCGCGATGTCCTGAATGTAAAAATAAACGCATCCGTCTCCGACAATCCTTCCCATACCGACAATTTCATTCTGGTGTTGGACGACAACACCGAATAACGAGTTCTTTAACGAGCCATCCGCGGCCTCGAAATTCATAACATCGGCCCACCCTACCGCGGAACAAATCGCTTTATACTCCGCTAACGTAGGGGTTCTTCTAATCACCCGGTACTCTTTTTTCATCGTCCATCCCTCACAGACCGGCAATAAATCGCCAATATTACTATTAAATCCCATAATGGTCAGCACCATGTCAGGTTTAATCCAACGCTAGTTATGTAATACCATAATGTGGTTTTGAGTTTTGAAGAAAAACCGCCCTCACGGGCGGTTGCATGTTTCGACATCCATTTGTGGTCGTCATTTCATCTGCTTATACAAGTATAGCATCTCTCAAACGATATAGAGGGTAGTAAACAAGTATAAACTAATATTGACCAGCCAGTTCAGAGAGCGGCGGAATTCAAGACTGTACATGGAGATCTTGCAGCGCGGTAAGCAGCATCAGTGCAAGCCCTTGCCCGTATAACGCAGGGAAAACCGGAACCCTATTGTAATCCTCGACCGAAGCCAGCACGGGGGTTCCTCCCGATACTCCCGACACGCTTCCGTTCGCGCGGATTTGTGCCCGGACACCTGCCGCCCCGTTCAGTGCGCTTTCCCGGTACGAATCGTCCAGCAGTCCTTCCCGAATGCCATGGATCATTCCGCAGGCGATTCCGGCGCTTCCCGATGTTTCGGGAACGTAATCCGGGCGGTCAAGCACGGTCGGCCACAGCCCGTCGTCGCGTTGAACCGCGCGTATGGCGTTCATCATCGCCCGGTAACGGGTTCCAATTTCCCCGGGAACATCGCACAAGCCATGGACCTCGCGGTAAATCAGCGGCGTTCCCAGCGCCACCCAGGCGTTGGCCCGGGTCCACCTCGCGGCCGACATGTGAGAATTTAAAGCGCAGTTATACCCGTGGAAAAGCATGTTTGTTTCGGCATCCTGCAGCAAGCGGTAATGAACCGAAAGCTGCTCGACGGCTTCCTGCGCATATTTTTTATCCTGAAGCAAGCCGGCTAATCTCGCCAGGAACACGACCGCCATAAATACGGTGTCGGCCCATACCTGCTCGCGGAACTCGTCTCCTTCGGTCACTGTATGCTCGAACGCGCCTTCCTTCGTTCGCGGAGCGCTTTCGATAAGCCAATGGCCGACTTCCATGGCCGTACGCCTGTAAGATTCATCGGCGGTGATGCGATATAAGTCCGGGTAGACCGCAAACGGCGCCACTGAATTGATCACCATGCTTTCGCCAAGGAACGGACGCTCATTTTGTCTGGTCCAGGAGAGGATATCGTGCAGAACCTCACGGTGATCCGTCTCCTTAAAATATTCCATCGCCGTAATGATCGCCACGCCGGGATTCCAGTCCCAACGGTGGACATTCATGGCCCAGTCCCGCCATGGGTGGTCCCCCCATTCTTCTTCCGGACTATGCATCATGTAGCGGTATACCGGCTCGATTGAGGTCACCAACCTAACTCCCCCCCTCCCGCCGGTCTTTTCCGACATTTGCGGCGGGATCTTTGATCGAAATTTCTACGACAGGTTCCTCGGCGGAACTCAACTGAATTTCCCGCGGGACCGCATCGACGGCTTTGATCTCCTGCAGAGAAACCTCCGCGTTTCCGCCGGTCAACGTACGGAAGCGGAACTTAGCCAGCGGAAGGTCTTCCGCCGCGTCCGCAGGCAGCGACTTTCTCGTAGCTGCGACCTGGATTCGCCCTGCTTCCGGATCGTTCTTGATCACCCAAGCCTGGAAAGGTTCGGAGATTTCCACGCTGTCCTTGCCGCGTAATTCAAGTAAATCCGGATCGTAGACAAGCTCGAATTGGATACCGAACAACCCCGGAACATCCTGGCTCTTGACGGATATGTCCACGAAGGAGCCCCGCTTCAACACAGCATTCTGGTCTTGCAAAAACAGTTCGATTTGACTTTTCGTCCGTTCTTCGGCCTGAACGGGATTTGCGGCCAAGGCGAAACATGCCGCCAATATCGTTATGCACGCCAGCCCATTCTTCAGTTCCCTCATACGGCTTCCTCCTTGAAAATCCCCCTGCGGCTTCCGCTATTTCCTCCGAATACCGCAGGAGAATTCTTATCAGGTTTATTAGGACTGCATTAATTGAAGCGCTACGTAACTGAGATCCTCAATGTCGATGACGCCGTCCCGATTGACGTCGCATGCCGCCTTGTAGCCTTCGTCTCCTCTTCTCGCGCCGAAAGCTTTTGCGACCAACACCAGGTCGTCAATGCCAACCTTCCCATCCCCGTTAACGTCGGCCGTGAGGACCGGGAGGGTCTTGCGAATCGGGGTTTCAAGAATCGTTCGCTTCCCTGTGCTGTCGGAATAGTCGGAACCTTTCAACAGCGTTAGTTCAAATTCACTTAATGGTTCCAGCCGATTGAAAACGAGCCTCAGCAATCGAGCATCGCCGTCCACCCCCGATTCTCCGTCCAGAGCGGTTCGGGTCCCGACGATTCTCACCCTGTCCGCTCTTTCTTGGAATGTCACGTAGGCATGTTCTCCGAACTCGTCATCGGCCTCGGCGCGGGCAAGCTTCAGTTTCTCCCGATCATAGTTCATATCGAAGACAAATCCGTACAGGTCCGATGCCTGCGAAGCCTTAAGAACGACCTCAATTTCTCCGTTTTGGCCGGGTGCGGCTTGAACTAAGTCAAAGTCGAATGAAGTCGGATCGCCGGGTCCCGGAACCTCGTCTTCAATCGTTTGAACGCGCACTTGGTCGATCCACAATTCCGAATTTCGGTTCATAAAGCCAACCGAACCGCCCGTGATGTCCGAAATCTGTTTCGTTTCCATTATCAGTTGGCCATTGATCGACAAGGAAATGACATCGCCCTTCGCTCGAATTTTATAATCGTTGTATTTGTTGAAATCGAAATCGGGAAGCTTGGCGGCGATCGATACCGGCCCGGACAAATTGACAAAGCCTTGTTCGGAAGTATATTTCCAGAAGGAAACCTCGTTGGCGCGGGCGCTAAATTCAAAAAAGGAATAAGCCTGAACGTTGGCGAATCGAACCAGGGCTCGCATCTGCTCGCCGGAACCGCCGCTGGTAACACCGGTCAAATACCTGGCTTTGAATGAAAAGTCATAATCCCGGTTCGTTCGCTCATAATCGGCCCAAGCCGTGGACTTCGCCACTTTACGGACCGGATTTCCGTTGGTCGCCGTGCTCGTTCCCTTCATCACCTTGGATCCGATCGAAGGATCGCTCACTTGTGACCAACTGCCGACGCTTCCGCCGCTATCCCAGTTCGTGACGATATCTCTTTCGAAATCATCCGCGAACAGCTCGCGCAGCGCTCCGCCCACCTCAATCGGGCGGTCGAATCGATTGTTGCTCTGATTTTGCTCCTGCCAGCCTATAGCGCGTACCGAGACGGATAACGAGTAAGAGCCTTCTTCCTCAAAGGTCCAGGGTTCGCTGGACACCGTAACGGTCTCGCCTGCGGCGAGCGCACTTGGATGAGCGATCGTCGAAACGGGATCGCCATTCAAGCTGAACACCACCTCAAAGCCTCCCGGCAAGCTTGACAACCCGGCGTTGCGAACCGCCGCCTTGAAGGTGAGCTCTTGGCCGGCCTTTGGAATTTCCGGTTCGGTCCCAGCGCCGGTCACGGACAAGTCGGGCTCCCCGGTTGGGCCCTGGATGGTCCAGTTGTCAAAATCATATTCGACGGTCTCCCCGTCATGCATCAACCTAAGAATCGGGCTCCCCACTTCCTGATGCATATACGGATTATCGATGAGCGGCCACGATGTATAATCGACGGATTCCCCGTTAACGCTCCGTTCGCCGTTGAAGGTTAAGCTTAATGTATCTCCGGCAAGCGAATGATAAACGACGGTGGGATTCGCTTCATCCAACCGGGCGGCCTCCACCCTCGTGCCGGATTTGATCGCTTCCATGAAACGTGCGAGTTCGCTAGCCCGCCGTTCATCCGCCGTCTTGCCGTCATCCCCCGCTTCCGCATAATCCCCCGGGTCGGCCGTCTCCACGATCACCGCATTCTTCAGGCCTTCGCTGCGAAGAACGGGGATGGCCAGCGGCCCGACCGACTCTTCGGTCCAGCTGTAAGGCTTCATGATTTTGACCGCCAGCAGCACATTGCCTTCATGCGCAAAGATCCAGCCGCTTGAATCCTCGACCGTATCGATCACGCCGGACGGCAGCGGCCCGGCGATATATGGCTTCGGATCGCCCGCCGGAATTTGGGTCACGGCCAGCAGCGTTCCTCCATGTTGAAGCACCTGCTCGTATGGCGTGGCCCCTGACTGTAGCGCACCGTTTTTCGGATGAGATACATAAAAAGTGCTGAAAGCGTCCTCAGACTTCCATCTGACGAACCACCGGCGCAGTTGATCCGACCACCCCAAGGTACCGTAGCCGTCAAATTGGCTCGCTACACCGTAATGTTCCGCGATGTAGGTGGTCTTTCGATACCCGTGCGGCCAGTTCAGCTTGCTCGATGGATACTGATCATGACTTTCGAGATTTGTATAAGGCTCGCCCCGTTCGGCCGCCGCCGCTCGAATCAATTCCGGCACGCGGTAAGATGAGACAGCCGCAACTACGGAATACATCCCCTCCGGATAATTGAGTTCATTTTTAAGGAGACGCGGCCGCTCTTCTCCGCCAAGATACAGCCAGGCCATAGTCGTTCCGGCCGCGCCGAGTTTGGGGCTCATCCCCATATAATCGCGAACCGTGGATGATACCCAATACCCGTCCAGCCAATCTGCGGCCGTATTGGCGATTATCCAATCGAGCGCCATTTTGGCTTTTTGCTTCATTTGCGGATCATCGGCCAGATCATGCAGCATCAGCAAGCATTCGACATAGAGCGCCCAATACGTTGTGGAGTCGTATTCCTTCATGCCATACTTCACGAACCGCTCCAGCATATCGCTGATATCCCGTTCGGCGAACGCTTTCGTCGCCTGCGCCTGGCTCCAATCCGGCCAGGTTTGGGCTACCAGATAGCCGGCCGTCCGGAATTTGAGAAAATGATTCTCCGTGCTTCCATTATTGGAATAGTCGGCGGCAAGCATATTCGCTTTTACTTTCTCTCTGAGCGATACCGGGTAGAGGTGGCCGTATTTTAAATAGGTGTCGATATTGGCGGTATAAAAAAACATGGACGCGCCGGCGGGATTATTGTTGATGCTGGCGATATATTCCAATCCCTGTTCGACATCAACGCCGAGCGCAAACCTCGCCTGGGCGTGGAAAACGGCTTCCTTCACCCACAGCGTACGGTCCGCCTGCGTAGGTTCGCTCGTGGCGAGAGTTAGCAGAACATACTCTGCCCGTTCTTCAAACTCGGTCCGCTCCGCAGCCGGCTGGCGCACGGCAAAATAGTCCATTTTCGCATTGTTCCGGTCGTCAGTTTCCTGTATCTCCGCGCTCACCTCGGCTTGTAAGGCGTAAGTGCCCAAGGAAGCCGTCCAGGTTGTCGTTCCCGTCACGGTTACCGTATCGCCCGGTCCCAGACTCCCGGCATAAACCGCATCGGTTACCGTCGTATCATTGACGACAGGATTTAAAGTGAATCCCACCCGAATGTCCGAGTCCGTCAGGGTCCCCGTTCCATCATTCCGGATCTCCGCGCTGAATGTGACTTCATCTCCCGGTTCGGGTGCGGATGGAGCCAGGTGAACCGAGGATACCGAAAGGTCGGGCAACTCCGGCGGAATATGATTCGGATCCTGGTACACTTCCAGCTCGGCAAATTGAATGCCGTTCGGATTGGAGTTGGACGTTCCGGTGAACCGGACATACCGCAAATCCGCGGAAGCGAACTCCAATTCGACGCGGTGCTTCGGGTCTTTTTGGAACGAATAATTCCCTTCGGGAACAAGCGTCATGTATGTCTCGCCGTCCCGGCTTCCTTCCACGGCAATCGATTGCGTTCGCGCCGTCCAATTCGGACCCAGGCTCATGGCCACGCCTGCGACGGGATAAACCGATTCCAGGTCGATCGTAATCGACGCAGGTTTTGCCGCCGATTCCCATTGCGTGGAAAGGTCGCCATCGTTCGCGTTGACGGCGACCCGGCCGCTGGAGGAAACCTGGGAAGACGCGGTGATCGATTTGCCACGGGCCAATTCCTTGCCCGGCGTCGCCGCGGCCGCAGATACCTCCAATTCCCCGGGTTCAATACCGCTATTCTCTTCCGGGACATTTTGATCCGGGACGTTATCTCCCGGGGTATTTTCTTTCGAAACGCTCTCCATCGGGACATCCTCCTCCAGCAAAATACGTTCAGCGTCCTGCGTTACCAAACCGGCAGCTAAAGCGGCGTTTTCGGAAGCGGCTGCTGCCTGACCGGGCGGAATGGGGCAAATAGTAAACAAAAGCGTTATGACGAGCAGAATAGACCAGCATTTGCTTATTTTCATACTTCTCCTCCTCATCATCCTTTTAAAGGGCGGCTTCCGTCGGAAAGGCAGCAAACTTCTTCGCCTGGAGAATACGGATAGCGACATAGGCGAGGTCGATAATATCGACGCCTCCATCCTTGTTCATATCCAGATTCGGAGCATAGTTTGCCTCACCATCCCTGGCGCCGAACGCTTTGGCGATCGCCACAAGCGCACTGGAACGCGGCTCAGATCCCGTAATGGCAAAGGAATCCGCCACCGAAAGCGGATAGGCGTCGTCGGAACCGGTTGAAACACCAGCCATACTGTTGGAGACGGCAACCTGATCCGTGGCCAGGGTCGTGCGGCCATCCTGCTGCCGCGCCGCAAACACAATCCGCAGCAAGTCCGCATCGCCATCGATTCCCCGCACCCCGCCCAACCGGCTGGCGGCAATGCGCAGCTTGCCTCCGAGATCGGAATGCATCAGGAAGCCATCGCCGTGATCGCCGCCTTCCCGGAAAGGCTCCATCAATTCCATCGACTTGAACTCGAACAAGGTTGAATCATAATTGATTTCCAGCTCCATGCCGTACAGGTCGCTTGCCTCCTCGGCCGAGACGGTCAACACCGTCTCCTCGCCGACTTCCACAATGCTTTTGTCCGCTTTCAGCTTGATTTTCGCTTCTCCCTCCGGCGTCTCATGGCCGTCCTCAGGTTTCACCAGCGTGAAGGCGTCATAAGCGCCGGGATTTTTGCCGTCCGCCAACCCCTTCGTCCATTGGATGAAATTATCCCGGCCCATCTGATAGTCGGCATCGTTCACCGCAAGATTATAACCGATCTCAGTGCCCTCGGCCAAAGCAAGGTGATGGATCATACTGGCCGGCAGCGCCGTTTCGTAATAGGTCGTTTTCGCCGCTTCATCGCGGGTTATGCGGTACGGAAGCCCGTCACTGACATTTCCGTTCGGATTCGGCGAACGGGAGAAGAAAATATTCGCCAGGTGGCGTCCATCGTCATGGCGCGCAAATCCCCACTCCATATCGTCGTTGTTATAGGAAGCCGTACTGTCCCGCAGCGGATCAAAGGCGACCTGCAGGGAATCGTTTTTCCATAGATTAGGAGCGTCTTCCGAACTTTTGTGAATGTTGTCCTTGACCTCCACCGCGAGGTACAAATTGCCGTCATCCCACATCCCAAAGGCCTTCGCGTCCAGATTTGCCGGATCGTACCGCCCGTTCTGATTCCGCTTCGCCCCGCGCAGGTGCACCGGGTAGGCGGTCTTCCAATCGTCAAGGTTCCCATCGATGACAGGGGGCTGCGGGCTGAACCGCACAAGCAGAAAGTCGAGCGGTACCTGCTCGCGCAAGAGAATACGCTGGCCGTCCGGTTCGGTAATGATCAGCTCGTTGATGTATTCGTGATAATCGGACTTTGTCCTGTAGTTCCACTCAAATTGCATCGTCACCGATTGGTTCTTGGCCAAATTCTCGAACGTATCGCCGGACAGCGGCCGTAGCTCTTTTCCGTCCGGGGCAAGCACTTTGACTTTGCCGCTTTTCGGGGAATTCGATGTGCCTTTGATTTGAACGGTAATGCTCTCCAGATCGCGAACATCTTCGCTCACGGGCAAAATCTCGGCCTGGACCGTATCTTCGACCCGGAAATCAAGCTTGGCCGCGTCGACCGGTTCGCCCGCTCTTTCAACGATGACCATCGGCTCGTACGCGCCGGCTGCGGCGCCAAACGGTACCGAAAGAGGAAAATCGAATTCGAAAACTTCATGAGGACCGATGTCCGCCGTCAGCTCGGGGATGGCGTCCCAGCCTTCCGGAACTTGGAAACGGACCTTCACTTGCTGCTCCTGTGCCGTATCGTTGGCTACCGTGCCCGTAATCGCGCTCGGACTGCCGGCTTCGCCCGTCATTTGGATGGGCGTTACGTTCAGCCACACCCCGACGTAGACGGGCTTATCGGCGGCGATAATCTGTTGGACCGTACCCGCAAATTCGTGGGCAAGCAGTCCGTACACATCGCTTTCGGCCGCATTCCCGCGCGAAGCGTGTTCTTCCGCCAATCGCCCGTACCGGTTCGCGCGCATCAGTGCCGCGGTGGAAACCGGCAGCAGATTGTCCTCCCCTTTGGCCGCCGTATAAGCTTGGTTTGCGTTTTCCAGTCTTTCCTTGTAAGCTGGCGTGCCGCCCCCCGCTCCCGACGACGCCTTCAAATAAATCAACGCCTTCGAAACCGACTCGGCATAATAATAAAGAGATTCCAAAGCCGCAAACGTCTTGGTCCGGTCCAACCGGCCGGCTTGAACCTCGTCGGCCATGCCGCTCATCAGACCATAGATATCGCGAATTCCTTGCTCCGTCTGATTTGCTCTCACGGAGGGATCCGCCGAGGTAAATGCCGCCGACAAGCCGGACTTGATCGTCTCCAGCTGCTGCATCAAGCCGTCAAGGACCGATGCATTATCCGGCGTTTCCAGTTTCGCGATATCCGCCGACACCGCCAGATGGCTATCTTCAACCGCCTGCGCCGCGGCCTGGAGAAGCACCCCTTCCCCCGGGTTCATCACGTAAACCGGGGAACTGGAAACCGTGATTCCCAGGCTGTCACCGTTGACATGCTCGATCCGTTCAACCCCGTTGATGTCCCGCACCGTAACGGTGTCCCGATCGGAATTCAGCCGGATTACCGAGGTTGGCGGAACTTCCGCGGGATTGTCCTTATGGTCAACGGAGCGCCAAGCGACCACGATCGGCTCGCCGTCCTTCAGAAACACATACGCCCGCTCCCGGTTGTCTCCCGTGTCGATGCGGCCGACGTATTCGGCTTGGTCCAGCGTCGTCATCATGTTGCCCACGGCCGGATAGGCCAGCTTCGGACGTCCGTTCACATCCGTAATGCCCCAAAACACTTCGTAATAATTTTCATCGGTACCGTCGTTCTTAAAGTTGTAATATTCCCAAGCGCGCACCTCGGGCCGGGTCAGGTAGATCAAAAAAGCGCGGACGATGTAATCCCGCTGAACTTCCTCCGAGACGTTCGGATAACCGCCTTTCGCGGTCGGCCATCCTCCTTCGGTCAGGTAATAATCCTTCCACCCTCCGTATTCGTCGATCATGGCCCCGATATCATCGACAAACGCTTCGATGGCTCCGTCCGGCATCGCGTTGTATACGTAGGGATGCCACGAAAATGCATCGGCATAATTGTAAGCGCCCAAGCTCAGTTCCTCCGGAAGCACACTTCTTACGCTTGACGTATGGTCGCCCGCAATGATCACCGAATCCAAATCGGCGGCTTTTGCCGCGATATAGGCCCGTTTCCACTGTTGGACCACTTCATACGGAATATAAGGTTTCGTAAATAACTCCGGTTCATTGGGCGTCTCATAGTTTCGGATCTTTCCTTGATATCTGTCGACGCTTTCATAGATGAAATCCTCAACCAACTGCAATCCTTCGTAAGAAGCCGCCTTCTTCGTATCTTGAATAAAACCGAACACGGGAATATGGTTCAACCCGAAGCTGTTGATTTTGGACAAATAAGCGTCAACCTTGCTGTAGTCAAACACCGGATTGCCCGAGGAATCATAACGTCCGGTAAAAATTTCGGACAGATTCAGCCCGCTCCGGTGATGCTTTGCCCCCGTCTTGCGCACCGCATCCATGAGATCGTCACGCCAATTCAAGTCATAATGCGTGTTAAACCCGAATTTCGATGCCATATCGAGATCGGGTTCACCTTTTTCCGGGATCTCGCGCATGATCGCCATTCTCATCCGCTTGGTCATTTGATCCATCGGTACGCCGTCGATCGCAAGATTCACCTGGACATCGTAAGTACCGATCAAATGGGACGGCAAGTCGAAATATATCGCTTCATCCGCCAATCCGTACGCGTCCAGCGGATATTCCTTTTCTCCGGAAGTGACCAGCGCCCGATCTCCGTCCGCCCGGTACACCGTATATCCCACCTTATACGTATGCTCTTCCGATCCTCCGGCCAAATGCAAGTGGATGCCCGCTTGTTCATCGGGTCCGTAAATGCCCGTAAAATTTCCCGCCGGCTCTACGTTATAAATATGCGACGGTTTCAACGGCAAGACTTCAACCGCATCGATCATCAAGTCGATGCCGTAGACGGTACCGAATTGAATCCTTCCCTTCTCCATCCGGAGTTGATCGAAGTCGTCCACGGAAATCACTTTCGCTCCGTTGATATAAAGTTCGTGCGTAATGCCCGATACGCGGAGTTCATAGTCCACCCAGCGGTTTTCCAGAGACTCGTTATACGTGCCGAGGTAATAATTTCCCCCCAGCTCGGTTTTTCTCATAAGGAAGTACCGCCAATTATGCGTACCCCACTCCATGGCATAGTTGTTGTTATCATCGTCCATGCGGTAGCGCAGTCGCCATACATTGTAATCCTGGTTGCTGGTTCGTTCGTACTTGGCGCGAAACTTGATGATAAAGTTGTCGATGTTTTGATACATGGGTGCCGATAACGTCGCCGTCGGGAAAATTTGTCCCACCCTGCCGTTCAGGCGCAGCACCTTCTCTCCGGTAGCAAGCTGCGCAACCTTCGCGTCGCCTCTGACGTTCCAGCCTTCCGGCACCGCGCCAACCTGTACGTTTTCAAAATCACTGGCGTACGGCTCAAGTTTTCCGATCGGGACGGTCACCACCCCTGATTCCGGAAATCTCGCCGTTCGTCCCTCGTCATCCTGGGCCGTAATAAAGTAAGACACCGCCTCGGAACGGTTCGATCCCGGCACAAGCATCGTAAACGTCTTCTCCGTCTCCTGTCTTGCGGAGAGGCTTTGCTCGGCAGAATCGTTCCCGTAGCGGTAATAAACGGCCGCCGTGACCGGAGCAGTTGTATCCGCTACTTGAAAAACGACCGGCACATCCGCGTTGTACTGGGCCTCACCGGCCGGCGTATGCGAAATCGCCAGTTGTCCAAGGCCGCTTACCTTGACCGGGTGCGTGACCGCAACGTCGGCAACCATCATGTTCACGCCCTGCGAACGGAACCCGATTCCTCCGGCCGGATAACGGTTGGCGGGATCGGTGGCGGAGATGGCCGGCTCTCCGTTAACGAACAGTGTAAACGTATCGCCCCGCACTTGAATGCGGTAATGATTCCACTCCGCCGGATCGTAGAAGGCCGTTCGGTTGGCGGTCAGGTTTCGCTGGTACACGGTATTGTCCCAATAGTGCAATTTCAGCGTAACGGTTTCCGAGCTTTGGGAAAACAGCGCTTCGATGGAATAGAAGTCCCCTTCTTCGTTCGAGCGAAAGAAGAACTCGCCGCGTCCGTCCGTCCGTGAGGAGTACTTCCCCATAAATTCCACGTCATAGTCGCGCCATCCGCCGGTGTCGATCCCGGTCAGAAAGTTCCGCGTATTCGGAGCAACCGCTTTCATAACGGGGTACTCCTCATCGCCGACGACCGACCACTGTTCGGGGGTTTGGGTCCAATGCTCATTCGTGAAATCTTGATCCGTAAAAGTATCGTGATAACCGGTCGCTTGCCGGTTTCCTGCCGTATCCACCGCCTCAATGTAATAATGAAGCGTTTGATGTTCGGCGGAGGGAGTCGGCGGGACCGCTGCCGTAAACACCCGGCTCTCGTTCCCTGCCATAGGCACGCTGACAAACTCCCCGCCGTCCTCTCCGTGACCATATCGGTAATGCAGTGAAGCCGTGACCGGCAAGGAGGAGAGAATCGTTGCGGTAACCCGCGCGCCTTCGCTTGCCTGAACGGCCGTAAGCGGTTCGTGGATGATCCGGATGGCCGATTCCTCCGCGGATACCGACAGCGGCAAGGAGGTGCACCATAAAACCACGATCATAACCAGGGAAATTGCACGCTTCAGGGTTCTGTCCGTCATTTCCCGATTCTCCTTTACTCTGGAATAGTTCATCCTTTTACAGAAGACAAATTCACGCCTCGGATAATGTATTTTTGTAAGAAGGCAAAAATAATGAGCGGGGGCACCATGACGATGGTTAGGATCGCAAACTTTACGTTTTCCTGGATATTGTTGGTTTCGCCCGAAAGCACATATTTATAAATGACGGAGGCGATCGGGTATTTCTCCGGACTTGTGATGACTACGCCCGCCCAGTACCACTCGTTCCACGTTTGCGTGAAGCCGAAGATGAGGATCGTGGCAATGATCGGCAGCGACAACGGGAAAGCGATTTGCAGAAAACAGCGGATCTCCGATGCTCCGTCCATGCGGGCCGCTTCGAACAATTCTTTATGGATGCCGTCGAAAAAGCTCTTGAGCAGCAGGATCCAGAAAGCGTTGGCCCCCGCCGGAAGCCAAAACGCCCAGTAGGAGTCGAGCAGGCCGAGGCTTTGCAGGTTTAAGTAGTTCGGAATCATGTACGTCGCCGAAGGAATCATCAGTGTACACATAAAAAATAAGGTAAAGGCTTTGCGGAATGGGATCTTTAAATGCGACAGGCTGAATGCAGCCAGGCCGATGAACAGAATGGCAAACAGCATATTTCCCGCAAAAATCAGAAACGTATTTGCCATATGGCGGCCCAGATCCACATACTTCAGCATGTCGCCGAAATTCGTCCACACCCATTCTTTCGGCAGCAGCGTTGGCGGGAAGGTATAGATGTCGGTTTTCGTTTTGAAGGCGTTAAAGATCGTGACGAGGAACGGATAGATCATCGTCCACGCTACCGCCACCAGCATAACGACCATCACCCCGTAACCGAATTTCACCCTTTTCCGCTGCATGTCGTGGAAGGAGATAATCCCCCGCTCCTGATGCGAATCACCCTTCATTATTCGTCTCCTCCTTTTCTCTGCAACGCATACAACAAGATCGACAACAGCGTCAGCGTGACGAACAGCAGCACGCCCATCGCCGATGCCTTGCCGAAGGCGAATTGCTTGAAGGCGCCGTCAACGACCAGCAGCATATACGTGGTGGTCGCTTCGTTCGGTCCCCCGCCCGTCATCGCCAGTTGCGGTTCGTAGGATTGACTGTTGGCGATCAGCTGCATGATCAGCATCAGCAGAAAAATGTGGCGGACCGACGGGAGTGTAATATGCTTGATTCTCTGCCAAATGCCCGCTCCGTCCATCTCGGCCGCCTCGTATAAATCCTTGGGGATATTCATGACCGCCGCCAGGTAGATTAGCGCCGTAGAGCCGAAATAATGCCAGGTGTTCATGAGTACGATGGAGAACATCGCCACCGATTTGTCCGTCAGCCACTCTACCGGCGGCAGCTGAAAAACCGACAAGAAATCATTAATCGGACCGATCGGCTCGTAAAGCCATCGCCACATTCCGTATAAGGCGACGGCCGGAACGATATTCGGCAAGTAAACGACGAGCCTCGCGGTCGCCTTGAATTTTCGCAGTTCCGAGATGGCGGTTGCCGCAACCGCGGGCACCCAATAGCCCATGACCAAACCCAGGAACACGAACCAGAGCGTATTGCCGATCGCTTTAAAAAACGCATCGTCCTGGAAAATATCCCGGTAGTTTTGCAGGCCGACAAACGTGTTGCCGCGGATAAAATTAATATCGTGCAGACTGTAATAAACACCCATGATGATCGGTTTCCATAAAAAAACACAAAATATCACAATTTCCGGAATCAGAAATACCAAACCCCAAAAATAAAGCCGCGAATGCTTAATTAACCTGCTTCCGCTCGCCGGTTTGTGCGCGGCCAGTTGCGTCTTCATGCTCCACCATCCCGCTTCCGTCTTATTGGGAAGCCTATCCGAACCGCCCAGCTGCGAGGTAAGGACAGGCCTCGTTTTGGCTCTATTGGCCCTCTCGCGAACTCCACGCAAGCCCGCCGGCAGGCCGCCTACAGTTCAACCTTGTTCAGATAGTCGGCTTGCATCTTGTCCGCGCCTTCCTTCAGAAGCTCCCGCAGATCGGCATCTTTATTGCTGAAGATCTCCTGGATGATTTTGGTCATGATCGCATAGTATTCTTGCGCGTGAAAAGGGGGCTCCGGCATTGCGTTCGAACTGTAGAGCTTCAGGAACTCGGGATCGTATTCGTAGACAACGCCGGGGTATTTGGCGTACATTTCATTCATCCGCTGCGCATACTCGGAATCCGGATTGTAGTATGGCATCAGTTCCGGAATATGCATCTGCTTGTTATTCTGGCGTTCCTGAATTTTCAATTCCTCGTTTTCGATGCCGCTGTCCTGGAAGTAATCGAAGGTGATGAACTTGAATGCCATCTCCTGCTGCTCCGGCGATTGCTGCGGGTTAATCACAAAGAAATTTCCCCCGGTAATGGCATAGTTCGGCGAGCCTTTCGCCATACCGGGCAGCGGATAAATTTTGGCGTCCTCCGGCGCAAAACCGCCGTCGTTAATGCCCGTGTTGAGCGATCCGGAGTGGAAAATGATGCCGAGGCGGCCCTGCTTATACAAGTTCGATAAATCCGGATTGGCCAGATTCCAGTCGCCCGGCAGCACATTGTGCTTCCATCTCAAGTCGCGGTACAGTTCAAGCACCTTCAACCCCGCTGCGGAATTAAACGTTGCCGTCACCTTGCCGTCCTTGACTTCCTCGACAAAATCGCCCGCCTGATACATGAAGTTCGTCAAATTCCAGCCGGCCGCGTTGCTCTGCCCGGCTACCGCGAAGCCGGCGATCCCTTTGCCCGGATCACTGACGGACTTGGCCGCGTCGATCAGTTCCTCCCACGTCCAATCGTAGGCTGGAAGCTCGGCCCCCTTGTCGCGGAACAGTTTGGCGTTAATGCCGACGCTCATCACATAGCCGCCCTGCGGGATCGCATAGCACTTTCCGTCTATGTTGAAGATATCGAGCAGTTTCTGATTGATCTGATCCTTGAAGTCGTAGCCGTTCAGCAATTGCGTAATGTCGGCGGCGTAGCCTTTATCGGTGAGAATCTTCGCCTCGGTCGCGTACGTGTTGAAATAGGACGGGGCCTCTCCGGCCGCCAGCTTGAGCCCCAAGGTGGCCGCCCCTCCGTCGCTGTAGAACCAGTCGCTCTTTTCAATGACGACGTTCGGATATTTCTGTTGGAACCGCGCGATTTTATCATCCATCGCCTTGCGGTCCACCTCCTGATCAGGCGGCGGGTACTGCACGGTAATGGTGATTTTTTCGGCTTGCCCCGCTCCATCCGGATTGTCTTTGGCGGATCCGCCCTCTTCCGATTTCGCGCTCCCTCCTCCCGAACCGTTGCCGGAGCATCCCGCCAACGCCAGCATGAACGCGAGCGCCAACAACATGATCATCTTGGTCTGTTTCATTCTTATCCAGCCCCTTCCCTGTTGTTGATTGATTGATGTGTTGAGTTACGAATCATTATAGGTACAAAAGGAAGGGACTTGATTTCGAATTCTTTGGTAAACGCTTTCTATTTTTTGTAGGTCGTCAAATACCCGCCTTTCCGTAAATCGTTCATCATCGCTTCTCGAACCGTGTCGCCGTTATACACATGATCATGCTTTGCCACGTAGTCCATCCAGCTTTGGTCGTCCAGCGGCTCATTGCCGTATATGAATCGGGCCGCCATCTGTTCGCGGAATGACTTGAGCCCGTCGATCAAATCGGCGCGTTCCAGCGCGTACCCCATCGAATAGACCGATCCCCGCTTGCCGCCGTTATCAATCATACTGCGCACTACCTCGAACTGCCGCTGATCCGGGAACATGGCCCGCATCACGTCTTCGTCGTCCAGAAACACGCTGCGCTGGCCGATTAAACTGTAGACCTCCAGATACTCATTCTGCTTGCCTTCGAGCAACCGCTTCCGGCCGCCCTGAAGAATGTGATTGACACCTTCTTTACCGTAAAGAATCAAATCCCGTCCCTCTTCGCTGTAATACCAGTTCATAAGCTCGATAATTTTCCTTACCTTCTCCGGAGACTTCCCCGCCTTTTCCGTGACGCCGACGGTCGTGGGCACACGAATCATCGGCCAATGCGAGCCGGTCCCCGCCGGCCCTTGCAAAGGCGGCAAGTAGGCAATCTCCGCTTGCGGATTATGCGTCTTCATCTGCTGCATCAGCTCGGACGGGTAGCCGGTGTAGTGAAAAATGCCGACCTGGCCCTGCACGATCTTTTCCCGCTTTGTATTGGAATCGTTGGTCGCCATGTCCGGGTCCAGGGCGCCTTTTTGCATCAATCCGTTCATAAAAGTCAGGTATTCCCGGTATGCGGGACTGGTCCAGCCCCCTTTCAGCTGCCCGTCGAGCAAATACTCATCCGGCGACGTATTGCCGGTAAAGGCCGAGATTAGATCCCAAAAATCCTGACAGCTCATGCAGCCCCCGGCGGTAAAGCCGTAGGTGTCCGCTTTGCCATTTCCGTCCGGATCGCCCTTTGCGAATGCCTCGGCGACCCCGGCAAACTCCTGAACGGTTCGCGGTGCTTCAAGCGACAACGCGTCAAGCCAGTCGCTGCGGATGAACATGCCCTCCACGGAGGGGCCGGTCCGGTTGGGGATTCCGTGATAATAGCCCTCGTCATCCGAGATCGATCTCAGCATATCTACAGTGATATAATCCAGATGTTCCGGCAGATCACCGGGCTTCAGCACCTCGTTAAGCGGCATGATGTACCCCTGCGTGCGGGCGGTCCGGTAATCCATCATGTTGAAAAAATAGATCATGTCCGGCATATCGCCCGAAGCGACCCGGGAGGACAGCTTCGTCCTCCAGTCCTGCGACCTTCCGGTCGAGAAGTTGAACCGCAAATCGATATTCAACCGCTGGCGAATCGTTTGCAGAATCAAATCTTCTTGCGGATCGGGAAATTCCACATTGTACGGATACCATCGGTCCACCTCCAGTACGATCGGCGGCTCCTCCCTTGCGGGATCCGTACAGGATGCAAGCACCGTGCTTATCAGCAGGAGAGCCAGCATGCCCAGGCATTTTAGGTTGGCGACCATCCATAAACCTCCTCAAGTCAATTTCTTGCTTATATTTTGATATAATAGTGGTGCAAAGTGGACGCCTAATTTCCAAAAGATACGAACGTTTATCCAAAAAATTCGAAGGTTCGCCGCAAGTAAACTCGCGTTACAATAAAACAACTCCCATATAAGGAGCATTGTTGATGGCTAACGTTAAAGTGATGGGACTCGGCATTAAAATTTTTTGGATCAGTTTTTGCGGGATGGCCGGATTGATCGTGATCATCTGGTATTTAACGCAAAACTTCATGATGGATACGTTTAAGACCCAGCAAACCCGCTATGTCGCGAATTTGCTGGAACGCACGGAGGTCCATCTGAATTTGTTCATGAAAACGCTTCAAGGAAACCTGTTGGCATTGTCCCGGGACGAACGGCTGCAGACCGCTTCGGACGACGAGGCGATCAAGCTGATGGAGAGCTATCTTATGTACTGGAATCAGGATTTGAAAAATATGTATTTGATCCGTCCCGACCTGAAGGTCATCGGTACGTCGGACTACTTATGGGACATTAAAGGGCACCGCATGGCCCCGGACATCTATAAGGCGGTGGTGATGAGCGATCAGATGTATTGGTCGGAGCCGTATGTATCCGACGTTTCGGATCATACCGTCACCGCCGGTGTGAGCATTTACGATGCGGCCGGAAAGTTCTACAGCGTGCTGGCGGTTGACCTTGACCTGCAGAATATCTTGTCCAGCTACGGGCACTGGGATTTCTCGCAAACGGATGACCTGCTGATCGTGAGCCGTGACTTCCGGCCGATCTCCATTTATCACCCGCTTGTGACCTATAATGCTTTTGATGACGAATATCGCGTCAAGGAAAGTTTATTCGTCCGCCTGGCGGAGGCGAACCGGAAGGAATGGAACTACCGCGACGCCGGCGGCAATGGATGGTTCATATCGCGAGCGCGCAACAACAATTGGGGTTGGCAGATTATGGCGGTGTTGCCCGAAAAGGAGCTTTACAGCAGCATCGGCAAAATCCGCTTCTATACGCTCCTGGTCGGACTGATCGGCGTGATGCTGTCCCTCGTCATTTCCTATTACTTGTCCCGCTACGTCTCCCGCCCGATTTATATGCTGATTCGCCAAATGAAAAGGGTCAGCCGGGGGGACTTTCAGACGCGCATTACACTGCCTTTCCGCGGGGAGATCGGCATTCTCGTCCACAATTTCAACCTGATGGTGCAGAAAATCAAAGGCCTGATGGACGAACTGCTTCAGAGCGAAACGAGCAAAAAGCAATACGAGCTGAAGGTGCTGCAGGCACAAATTCAGCCGCATTTTTTGTACAACACCTTGAATTCGATCAGTTATCTCGTGCGGCGGGGAGAAACCGACGATGTGGACCGCATGATTACCAGTCTGGTGGAAATGCTGCATTTCCATCTGGACAAAATCGACGAAATTGTCCCGATCCGCCAGGAGGCACAAGGCGTAGAGCATTACGCTTATTTACTGTCCATGCGCTATCCCGGCCGGTTTTCCCTGGAAGTGGAGTTGGATGAAAGCGTCAACGCCTTTACGATTCCAAAGCTGACGCTGCAGCCGCTGGTCGAAAACGCGATCTTTCACGGCATTTTGGCGGAAGACCGGTGCGGTACGATCGTGCTGACCGGCCGCGTGGAAAATGGTGCGATCGTGGTACTCGAAGTATCCGACGACGGCGTCGGCATCCCCGAGAGCAAGCTCGGCACCCTGCTGCGGACGGGCGCTAATGAGAGCCGTAAAGCCTATTATCATTTGGGCATCAGAAATATCCACGAACGGTTGCAGCTCCATTACGGTCCGGAGTACGGCCTCCATGTCCAAAGTATTGCAGGCGAAGGGACGACGGTGACGATCACGCTTCCGGCCGTTCCTGACGCCAACCTGCCGATGGGAGGAGACGAACATGCTGCGAGTACTGCTCGTTGATGATGAATATATGGTCCTGGACGCCCTGTGCAGCGATATTCGCTGGGATGCGCTTGGCATGGAAATCGTGGCTACCGCCGCGAACGGAAAGCAGGCCCTCCAGCGCTGCGCCGTCTATCAGCCCGATCTCGTCGTGACCGACATTACGATGCCGGTCATGGACGGCTTCGAATTAATGGGCGAACTGTCGAGAGATTTCCCCGACATTCGCTTTGCGATCCTGACCGCACACAAAGATTTTCAGTACGCCCGACAGGCGTTGTCGGCCGGCGCGCTGGATTACCTGCTGAAGACGCCGATGAATATCGAAGATATCGAAAAAACGCTGCTGCGCTGTAAAGATGCGGTGATCAAACAGAAGGATGTAAACCGGCGGGCTTTGCTTGGTGACCGGCTGCAGAAGGAGCACATCTGGGAGATTCGCCGGCATATGCTGGAGCAAATCCGCCGCGGCGTATTCAACTACTCGGGCGAAGCGGACAATTTGCTCCGAAATAGCGGAGACGGGCCCGAGCGGGCCCCGTATTTCGTGCTGTGCGTGCGCCTGCAGCAGCGGTCGGCCATTTTTGCGCAGTATCCGGAAAGCGACCATTCGCTGATCTCGTTTACCATGAATCAAGCGATTTATGAAATCGTCTGCGAGAAGGTCCTGGGCGACGTCCTTCCCCATGTCAACGGCGAGGCGTTCATCCTTGTGCGGAAACCGGTTACTGCGAGCAAAGCCGAAGCCGAAACGCAAATTCACGGTCTCTATCATGCGCTAAACCAGTGGTTCCGTAAATTTTTGAACACCCCCCTGCTGTGCGGCATCAGTCCGGTTTTTCCCGAACTGTCCATGCTCAAGCAGGGAATCTCGCAGGCACTGCAAACTCTGGAGATTCAATTCTATGACAACCGCGCCACACTGCATTTCCATCATGACTATCAGCGCGTGGTATGGCGCCACGATACCGATTACGATTGGGAGATCTTGACGGAGAGATTACTGTCCCAATGGTCCATGGAAAATATCGAGGGCCGCATTCAAGGACTACAGTCGCTTCAGGCATTCGTTCGGGAGAAACGTCCGCGGCCAACCAAGCTGAAAGCGAACATTATTGAGCTGTTGGAACGGATGGCGCTCCCGCTTAACCGCCAGGAATGGCTGCAGTTGGAATACAGCGACACGCTGGAGCATTGGAACGCCCAGCTCGAAGCCGTGCTCGGCAAACTGCAGAAGCCGGCCGCCGGCCGACAGGCCAACAAGCATCCGGATATTCAAAAGGCGCTTTCCTTCATCCATAACCATCTCGGCGAAAACCTGACCCTGCAAAAGGTAGCCGAACACGTCCATATGAATCCGAGCTATCTGAGCCATCTCTTCAAACTGCAAACCGGTGAAAACTTCCTCGACTTTCTGACGATGCTGCGCATCCAGAAGGCGCGGGATTACCTGCAGCGGTCGGATTTTAAAAACTACGAAATCGCCGAGAAAGTCGGGTTTACGAACTATCCGCATTTTTGTACGGTGTTCAAGAAGATAACGGGCTTAACGCCGGGCGAATACCGGCGCAGTGTTAGCGAATAGCGTCCAGCAGCCTTGGGTCGGGCTATATGTTTGATCGCCCGCTCCCGCTGCTAAATTTCACCGGCCTGCCCCACCTGGACGATGACGGCTCCTTTTTTTCGTCCGGTTTCCGCATATCTGTGAGCATCGGGAATTTGTTCCAACAGATAACGTCTGTCGATCACCGCTCTTATTTTTCCCGATTCCATGAGTTCGGACAGAAAGTGCAAATCTTCCGGCCTGACTTTGGAAATTCCCTGCCCGTCCACCGTCACGTATTTGCCGTTCGGCTTTAAGGCCCGGCTTGAATGCGACTTTTTCAGTTTTCCGACGGCATCGAAAATAAGATCGTAAAGCTCTCCGTGCTTCGTAAAGTCTTCCTTCGTATAATCGATCGTCTTATCGGCGCCCAATGATTTGACCAACTCCAAATTGGCGGCGCTGCACACCCCGGTCACTTCCGCGCCGAAGAATTTTGCCAGTTGAACGGCCATCGTGCCGACCGCTCCGGAAGCTCCGTAAATGAGGACTTTTTGGCCGCTCCGGACATTCCCTTTTCTTAAAAAATACAAAGCATTCGTTCCGCCCATTGGAACGGCCGCCGCTTCCTCATAGGTTGCATTGGCCGGTTTTGGAGCCATTACGCTGTCTTCCGGCAGGCAAGTGTATTCGGCATAAGCCCCGAATCTCATTCCGGTTAAGGCGAAAACCCGATCCCCTTGCTTATATTGCGTTACCCCCGCTCCAACCTGCTCAACTTCCCCCGCCAGTTCAACGCCGAGAATCGCTTTTCTGGGCCTTCTCAGGCCTAAGAATAATCGCATCGGAATCCAGAACAACAAAGGACTGTTAAAGCTGCGAACTCTTAAATCCCCGGACGCCACTGTTGTCGCGTGAATCTTGACCAGAACTTCATGGTCCTTGGGAACCGGCTTCTGAACCTCCGTCAGTTGAAGAACATCCGGTGATCCGTAATTGGTGCAAATCATCGCTTTCATCGATTTTTCCCCCATCGGCCATTTTTCAAAAAGTATAGCCCTTTGCGGTAGAGGATTGCAGATACTAAAGTATGGTTTTAAGGGGGAGAATCAAGCACGATATCGTTAAAGAAGTCCCCATTCGCGGGCGCGCGCGACCGCCTCCGTCCGCCGTTTTACCTGAAGTTTGTCAAAAATGATCCGGTTATGCCCTTTCACGGTAGGGAGTGCGATAAACAGCCGGTCGCTGATTTCCCGATTCGACAGGCCTTGGGCGATCAGCCGCAGCACCTCCAGTTCCCGCTCGCTTAGCGGCTCGATCGGAGGCATGGCAGGTTTTCGCGCAGGAATATGGGAACGGACTATGCCGTCCGCAGCTTCATTCTCAAAAACCACGATCCACCCGGCCAGGTCATGCGCTATGCCGCGGCTTCCCGCCGCATGACGGAATAACTCGTACATCGGAGGGCCCTCATCGATAAAACTCCGGATATTGCCGCCAGCCTCGGCCATCGTTAAGGCTTCCGCAAGTTGTTCGACAGCCCTGGGATGATCGCCATACACTCCAAGAGCAGCCGCCTTCAGAATTTTGGCCTTCAGCCGTTGATCTTCCCAGCCCTTGTCCTCGGCCTCCCTTTCCAGCGGCTCCAGTTCCTTTAATGCGGCGGCAGCATCTCCCTGCGCGAGGAGCACGCGGACCAGGCTGTACTGCTGCCGGTGCTTCCGCGCCAAATGAGCCGCCCGGGCCAAATTCCCCCGGCGAATCAGCATCCGCACCTGCATGGCGGTAATGGACGGCAGTTGTTTTTCGAAATTTTGATCACGGGCGCTTTGCTCCGCCTTCGCCAAGATCGAAGCCGCTTCCGCCGCTTCCCCCCGAGCGAGCTTGATTTTGGCGAGAACAGCTTCACCCGCCACGGTTCTGTCCGATTGATCGAACCGCTTGGCGAGTCCGATGCTCTTCTCGACATGCCGCATCGCGGAATCCAGGTCATTCCATTCGTAACTTATGCGGGCCAAGCCCAAATGTGCTTCGCAAGCCGCCGGCGGTGGAGGTTCGCCCGCCAAATTCAGCGTGTTCATATACGTCTCGTTCGCTTCATGAAGCCGGTTGTCGCCCTCCTGCATCATGCCGAGACCAAGCGAAGCCATCATGGCAATCGTGGTATGCCCAATCGCCTGACTTAGCGAAAGCGCTTCGGCATATGCCCTGCCCGCCGCGGCGCGGTCGCCCTGGAGCTGGTAAGCATACCCGAGCGTCCAGATAGCGGACGTGCGTACCGGTAAATTATCCGGATGCAAAAATTCCAGGGCGCGAAGCGACTCGGTCCGGATGGTTTCCACCTGATGCTCGCTCACGGCCAGCGTGGCGCGGATGGAAGCGATGTGTCCGATCAGATCCCGGGACGTTTCATCTTCTTCGGCTTTTGGCAAGGCGAGTTCCCCAGCCTTCAATTTCTGTCGCGCTTCGTTCATTTGTCCCGTCATAAGCAGTGCGGAAGCATACATGACCCAAAGCGAAGGCCTAGCATCCAATTCATCGCCGGGCAGCGAACGGAGCCAATTCAAGACAGGCGCTACCGCTCCACGGAACAACAGCGGCATCCCCTCTCCCTCCATGAGACGTGCGGCGCGTCCGGTGTCCGCCGCAGCCACGGCATGCTGGAAGGCTTGAAACTCCATGCCCTGATCTTCGTACCATTCGCTGGCGCGGATATGCAGGTCGGCCACGCCGTCCTTGCCGTGTTCCTCGTTCCGTGCGGTGCCGTCCCACAGCTTCTTTTGCAGCAGATCCGCGAAAAGCTGATGGTATCGGTACCATCGCCGTTCGTTATCCAGCGGCACGATAAAAATGTTGGCGGCTTCGAGGCGTTCCAGCATGGCTTGTGCGGAAACGGCAGGGGCATCATTCCCCCCGCTAACCCGGCAACCGAGAACCGTTTCGCATAGAGGCCCGCACAACCGGTCGAGAATGGAGGTGCGCAGCAGGAAAGTCTGGATCTCATCGCTTAACCGCTGAAGCACTTCCTCAAGAAGATAGTCGACGATGTAAGCATGGCTGCCCGAAAAGGAACGAATGAAGGCCGAGGGATCTTCCATCCCCCGCATGGATAAGGAAGCCAGTTGGAGAGCGGCAACCCAACCTTCCGTCCGGGATTCAAGCACGCCGATATCGGCAGCCGAAAGATGGGATTCCGCCGTATTGTTCATAAATTCGGCGGTTTCCTCGCGGGAAAACCGTAATTCGGCGGTTTGAAGTTCGATAAGCTGGTCCCGGACTCGCAATCTGGCTAAAGGCAGACGCGGCTCTTCACGGGTCGCGATGACGAGGTGCATCTGTGGCGGCATATAATCGAGCAGATAAGCTATTGCTCCGTCGATCGTTCCGTCCCGGATGACATGGTAATCATCGAGAATGAGGATAAAGGGATGCGGAATGGAGGCGATTTCTTCAAGCAGGGGTGCCACTAAGGATTCGATGGGCATTGGCAGGGGGGACTGCCGCAAACCGAACGCGGCTGATTCAAACTTCGCCCCGGCCGATTTCAAGGCAGCCGTAAGATAAGCGAAAAAGCGTACGGGATCGTTATCTCCTTCATCCAGAGACAACCAGGCGATTGGCCTTCCGCAGCGGCGAGCCCATTCGCTGATCAGGGTCGTTTTCCCATAACCGGCGGATGCGGAAACCACGCTAAGCCTGCGATGCACGCCCGCGGTTAATCGCTCTGTTAGACGCGGACGGGCCACGGTGTTCGGGCGAACCGGGGGGATCTGTATTTTGGTGGATATCATGGGTATCGTCATATTTAAATTATAAAATTTGCGATTCTGCGGCGTCAACAAAACTCCATGCTCCCGCTGAACTTTCACGCTATCTCCCGCGCGCCCTACCGGCTTCCTGGACGATTGCCCGAACCCCCTCTTCGATTCTCCCCAGCGGTACCCTTGAAACACTGATCCGCAAAAACTTCTCCCTGTCCAAAACATCCGCCAAATAAAACCCTTTGCCGGACAGCACATGGACATTTCTGGCTGACAGCCGTTCCGTCAAACGTTCCAAATTGACCGTCTGGGGCAGCTTCAGCTGCGCGAAGATACCCGAGTTAACGTTGACCGGAATTTCGGCCAGTCCCGCCTCGGCATTTTGCTTAACGGCTTCCAATAACGTTCGAATCCGTTCGGAATACCGTTCAAATAATTTCCGCTTGTGGCGTTCGTACATTCCGTTTTTGAGGTACACCTCCAGCGCGGCCTGGGACAACAGCGAGGTGTCGGCATAGTTCTTAATGGCCCGAAAACGTTCGAGAAGCTCTCCCGGCAACACCGCGACACCCAAGCGCAGTCCCGGAAAAACAACCTTGGAAAAACTCTTCAAATAGACCACATGCGACGAGCCATCGTAAGCATAGATCGGGTGGTACCCCCGTTCATCCCCCAGATCGGCCATATAGTCGTCTTCCACGACGTACACATCGTATTTTTCGGCCAATTTGGCGATCGCCTTTCTTTCTTCTGTGCTTAGCGTTGTCCCAAGCGGATTGTGATTGCGGGACATGGTGTAGAAAAACTTGATTCCGCCCCTCTTGAACCGCTCCTCCAACTCGCGTAAATCCAGTCCTGCCGCACAGCGCGCGATCCCGCTCACGGGAATACCATTCGCCGCCAGAAAACGCAAATAAATATCGTAACTCGGCTGCTCGACCAGGATAGTCGAGTTCCCGTTCGGAAAAGGCAATCTTGCCAAAATTTCCAGCGCCTGCTGCACGCCTGAGGTCACGACGATTTGCTCCATCTTGGCGAACACCTGGTTGCTTGCCAGATGGGAAACGAGGGTCTGCCGGAGCTTCTCCATCCCTAGCGAATCCCCGTAGGTGAAGAGCTGATTTTTGTAGATATCGATCGCTTGGTTTAAGCAATGCTGGAAATCCTGGTAGGGGAACAGGTCGATATCCGGTAACGCCGACGTAAAATCGATCGTATCGCTTTCGCGGCTTGTCCGATCGGAGGCGGGATGATCAACCACATAAAAACCGCTTTGCGCAATGGAGTAAATCGCATGGCGCTTCTCCAGTTCGGCATACGCCTTGATGACCGTGCTGCCGCTGCATTTGTAGTCCTGCGCCGCCCTGCGCACCGACGGAAGCTTCTGACCCGGACGATATCGGCCTTCGGATATTTTCCGTTCGATATCGGACAGGATCGCCATGTACTTTTTCACGCTGCCCCCCCTCTCCTCATGTTAACCATTATACCGGCTAGCCCGAACTGTATCGATACAGTTTTGAAAAATCAGGATTTTTCTAAGCTTCAACCCGGTTACCCGCGGATCAAACCATCGTTTGGAACGGGTACTGATCAACGAGAAGAAGGTATCTCTTAAGGTTATATATGCCCAGGGAAATCCCTTCCACTTAATTATCGGGAAAACCTCCCGGTAATTTTGTCCCGCACGGCTTTGTTCATTTGAATCATCATACCCACTGCTCAACTCTTTCTTAAAATATAATCGACAAACCCTTGTCTAATCCGATTCCCCTCGAATTCCCGTTCAAGCACCCGATATTCTTTATACACGCATTCCATATCGGAGAATAAAGCATCGGCTTCGAAATATTCATAGTACGAGTGGATCACCGCCGCTCCATCTTCAATTTGTTCATACTGGGCTTCTCCCAAATCAATCCCCTCGCCAACCCGGAAATCATGAATGTTAAGGAAGTTTACAAATAGAAGCCCATCCCTCTTTAGCACTCGTTTCATTTCCTCGACGGCACCACGCACATCTTTCTTTCTCATATGAAAAACGGAATTGTAGGAATACACAAAACTGATCGATTCATCCGCCCAGGGCAGTTTTCTCATGTCTCCTTGCCGGATATTCAATTGCTGTCCGCGTTTATCGGCAAATTCATTGGCTAGTCGTATTTGTGTATCGCTTAATTCAATTCCGTTTGTAGAGTACCCGTAGGAAAAAAACAGGCTTAATGGGGGCATGTCTCCCCCCGCTCCACAGTCCAGCACTTCTTTTTCCAATCCGCTTTCATTACATAAGGCCAAAAATCGGTATAAAGGAATTTGCTTGAAAATCTCCATTCTTAATTAGCCCCTTTCACTCTGATGACTTCCGGCATTTCTTTTAAAACGGCTGCTCCAGTTTCTTCATCCGCCTGCTCCAACCATCCGCACCAGGTTTGCGGCAAAACCATCTCGCATAGGAAGGGTACCTAACCTAGGATTTCAACGTACATAAAAAGCGTTCCACCCCGGGATATTTTTCGCCGAGGGACCTGACCTGAAATCCGGCTTTTCTATAGAAGTCGACCGCATCCCGGTCCGTCTCGGCTACTAGTCTTCTTACTGCCGGGTATGATGACATAAATTCGGAGATCATTCTCTTTCCGATCCCTTGCTTCCTGCGCGTATCTTTAACGACTAAATGCGCTAAAACAACTGTACTATCGGGCAGAAACTCAACGCCCATCAATCCAGTTAATTCGCCGCCCTCATCGATCCCTAGCAATTCTCTCGTCGGATCTTCCTCGTATTTTTTAAAAATTCGGGCCGCATGGTCTGAGCCGGGAGATCAATAAATCAATGATTTCTTCAGGATTCTTATGTACTTTCAGACTATACATGCTCTTCTCCTCTTCCGTTTCCGGAGTAATGATTGATTTTGATTTCATGGCTCCCAAAACGAATCAATCGTCTGATCCAAAGAATTCAAATCATCGCAATAAGCATCTTTAAAGATAGAGTTCCGTATTATCGGCTCCACTAGATGATCGGGAACTTGGTCATAGTAGCCGAATTGAACCTCAAGCTTCTGCACTACCTTAAAAACACAAACCAAATCGTTCGAGAAGTTGTCTAGCTCCTTAAGGGGGATATCCGCAGTTCCCCTCCATCCTCCCCCGGCAGGCTGCAGACTTTCATTTCTGCCTCTACTCGAGCGAATCGCCTCGATCAGTGTAGGAAGTTCCGCGGGGGGACTTTCGAAAGCAACCTTCATTACAGGTTCGAGAATGATGGAATCCGCTTGTTTGATGGCCTGCTTGAATCCTATCGCTGCCGCGATCTGATAGCACATGGCACAGGAATCCGTTGCATGATAAGAGCCTTTAAACAAGGCGGCTCTGAAATCGACAACCGGAAAACCGCCTGCACTTCCCCGGGGCATACAACGTTCAAGCCCTTTTTTTACAAAAGGAATAAACTTGCTGGGGATCATCTCTTCATCGTGAATTTGATTGACAAATTCAAAACCGCCGCCTCTCGGCAGAGGTTCGAACCTTAACCAGCAGTGACCGTAACGTGCCGGGCTGGAGGTTTGTCGAATAAACCGCCCCTCCGCCTCCAATGGTCGACCGAATGTTTCTTTGTACAGAACTTGAGGCGGCTCAGCCTTCAATTCAACATCAAGTCGATCGGTTAAGCGCTTTACGGTATCGGCCAGATGCAGCTCTCCGGCTCCGGCAAGAATGATCTGTTTGGTGTCGTCCTTGGTGAAAACCAAAAGACGGGGATCCTCATCCAAGCAACTTTTTAAGGCCAAAAACACTTTTCTGACCTCATCCTTGGTGTGGAGGTGATCTAAGGACAAATTTACGGCCATATACGGGCCAGATAAATTTATAACGGACAACAATCGGTACATCTCCTTTCTCCAAAAGAAGAGTTCGACAAATTGGAACAAAATCCCTGCCTTATTTTGAGAAACGTCTGTCGACACTTTCCGCGCTTCGCAGATTAGCGGTCTTTTAGGCACCAGCATTGAAGGAAGGCCAGTGAATAAGTGCCTTAAACGGCCCTATTTTTGTCGACTTCGGCCCATCGGGATGACGTAAAATACGCTACCCCCATCGGCAAGGAATTACGGCTTTTTAGGGCTTTATTTTGGTAAAAAGCAGGCCAACCCTGATTTCGGGGTCCGCTCCAGGGCAATAAGGCCCATTTTGACCGCTATTATTGCCGTTGGGCAGAACCGGGCCGAAATAGCGCCGCAAAAGTCACTTGCGTTGCATTAACCCTGACACATGATTACAACGGAGCTTGATGCCTTAATCGCTTTTAAAGAACTTCGCAAAAAGTACAGTCCTTTTGCAGTTAGGAAGTCTAACGGCCGTGAGAGCCGTTATGTTGCGATTGAATCACGTATTGGGATTTTAACGGTCGTGTGGACCGTTATTTACCATCATTTCGACCAAAACAGCCATACTTATATGAAATAGGGGCCGTGGCGGCCGTTAGAATTTGGAATCAGCGCAAACAGGGCAAATAACGGCTGTGGCGACCGTTAGCATGGTTTAGAGGCGGAGACGACGATCTAAGTTCGACATGTTGCTTGCCGAAGCGGCGGATTGGCCCCAAATGGACAGCATCAAGGAAGGTTTGATGCAACGTCATTGCGCAAAAGGCCGCTATTGCAGCGAGCGCCTAAGTAAATTGCGGGCTCCGGGTCAACTCGACCCAAAAAAGCCCGGGAAAGATTCCTCTCTCCCGAGCTTCTTCAATTTGAACAGCAAACTACGAGCCCGCCCCGCGATACCGGCGTACCCCGTAGTTCCACGCGGTCAATCCGATCGCAAAAAAAACCGCGCCCACCACCGGCGTAAGGAATGCCATATTCCGCATCTCCCCCCGGTCAAGGAACAAGGAGGCCGGATAGACGCCGACGAAGGCGAACGGCATAATCCAGGTGAGCAGCACCTGAATGGCGCGGTTGTAAATCGTCACCGGATAACGACCGTACCCCTGCACGTTGTACATCAACGGCAAGATGCCTGTCGGCGCGTCCGAGTAAAACGACAGCGATGTCAGGGCCGTATAAATCCCGGTGTAAATCGCCACCGCGCTGATCGTCAGAATGATCAATGCCGGAATCGTCCACCATTCGAACGCCATATCAAGCTGGGCGCCGCTGATGGCCATAATGATGATGCCGATGATCGAGCCGACGAGCGCCGGCGGATCGACATTTTCCAGAAAGATCTGGAACAAATTGTGCGCCGGCCGGGTCATCACCCGGTCCATCTCCCCTTTGACAATGTAGCGTTCGCTGAATCCCCACAGGTTGACGAAACAGCTGAAGATGCCGAAAGGTACCATAAAAAATCCGTACACGAACACCACTTCGCTTTCGCTCCAGCCGCCCAGACTTTCGGTGTGCATAAAGATGACGAAGATAAAGATCAGGTTCGTCACCTGGAACAACAGATCGGAGATGACCTCGACCCAGAAATCGGCCCGGTAGGTCATCCGGGTTTTGATGTAGTTTTTCAAGTACTCGCCAATTAAGCCAAAATAGTAAGACATCCGCTCAACCTCCCTGCACAAACAGGCGCTTCCGGGAAGCCCGGTACAGCCATACCATCGGAATCAGCAGCAGCGCGAACCAAAGGACCTGAACGCCAAGCACATTCCAGATCCCCACCCCTTGAATCCGGCCCGTGAACACGGAACCCGGCAAATAAGTGATCGCCTGAAACGGCAGAAATTCCATGAAGCTTCCGAGCCATGCGGGGAATAAGCTGATCGGGATAATCAACCCGGAAAACAGGTCGACGACCACGCGCTTCATCCGCATGAAGCCTTCGTTATTTTCCACGAAAAAAGCCATGAGTCCGGTAATAATGTTAAGCTGCGAATTAATGAGAAAGCTGAAAAACAGCATCACCAGAAATCCGGCCCACGCTTCGGGCGCGGTAGGCAGCTTCACCGGGAAGAACAGCATGGCGATCGCCATCCCGGGAATCATGAACAGCATAAACCGGAACAACCCTTCGCCGAAGCCCTGCATCATTTTGACCATCAGATAGTTATAAGGCCGGATGAACTGGATGGCGATGCTGCCGTCGCGGATATCGGCGGAAATTTCCCGGTCCAGATTGTTGAAATAAAACGCCCGGGCCATCCAGGATACGGCCAGATACGTCGTCATCTGCGAAGCCGTGAATCCGCCCAACTCCCCGCCGCCGCCATAGATGGCTTTCCAGGTGAAATAATAAACCCCGATATTTAAGGTATAAATCAAGATGCCGGTGTAGTAATTGACCCGGTAAGCCAGCATCGTCAAAAACCGGATCCGGATAAAGTCGAGATAAGCGCCGCCGGTACCGTTAAACATGGGTCGCCACCACGCCCTCATCCTCACGGATCGTCGCTTCCGGCTTCTTCTCCGCCGTTCCGGATTGGTAGATGCTTCTGACGATATCGTCCGTGTTGGTCTCGATAATTTTGATATCGGTAATGTCCGCCTTGCTTACCACCTGCCCGAGCACGTCGGACACATTGATTTCCAGCGGAATCCAGACCTTCGCTTCCAGTTCGTTCTCCGCGGACCAGGTGAGGCCCTGCAGTCCCTCCGTCCAGCTTCTAAGCTGCTCAAGCCTTGTAGGCGTGCCGAACTGGAATTGGACCTCACGGCCAGTGCCCCAGCGGTTTTTCAGTTCCTCCAGCCCGCCGTCGTAAATGATTTTCCCGTCGTCCAGCATAATAACCCGTGAACAAAGTGCCTCGATATCCTGCAAATCATGGGTCGTCAGCAAAATCGTCGTGCCATGATCCCGGTTCATATCCTTCAGGAACTCGCGGATTTCGGATTTCACCACGATGTCCAGTCCAATCGTCGGCTCGTCCAGAAAAACGATGGACGGATTGTGCAGCAGCGCCGCCACCAATTCGCAGCGCATCCGTTGCCCCAGGCTTAGTTTGCGAACCGGCCGGTTCAGCAAATCCTGGAGCTGCAGCCGTTCGACCAACTCATCCAGCCGCCGTTTAAAGTCCGGCTCCGACACCTTGTACACCTTACGCAGCAGTTGAAAGGACTCGATCACGCCGATATCCCACCACAGCTGGCTCCGCTGGCCGAAGACCACGCCGATATGCTGCACAAACTTCTCCCGCTCCTCGTAAGGAACATAGCCGCCCACGCGGAGATGGCCGGAGGTGGGAACCAGAATCCCGGTCAACATTTTGATCGTCGTCGACTTCCCCGCCCCGTTCTCCCCGATATATCCGCAGATTTCCCCTTGCGGGATGCTGAACGAGATATCTTTAACCGCGGCGACTTCATTATATTCCCGCTTGAACAAATCCAGAAATGCACCCTTCAGCCCTTCGCGGTTCTTCTGAACCTTGAAGGTTTTGCGCAGATCCTTCACTTCAATCGCGTTTCCACTCATCGGTCTTGTACCTCGCTAAATTTAGAGTAGTTTATGGATCAGTATATTCCATATAATATCGCCTTAAAATTATATAGCAGCTTTCATAAAAGCGCCAGTCCGGGAACGTGTCCCTTTGGAATCATTCCCCGTTATTTTTCGCGCTTATGGCGCGCTCCTCATTTCCAGTACCCGGCGTACCACTTCCTCTACGGTCAGCGACGTTTTCACGCCGGGGAAACGCCGCTCTACGAATTCGACCCGCCCTTCGCCAGCCTCCTTGCCGACAACGATCCGTACCGGCAGCCCGATCAGATCGGCATCCTTGAATTTCACGCCGACCCGTTCGTCGCGGTCGTCCAACAGCACTTCCACGCCAAGGCCGCAAAGCCGCTCGTAAATCGCTTCGGCCAATTGCCGCCCTGCTTCGTCTTTCACCGACACCGGCACAAGGTGCACCTGGTAAGGGGCCAGGGAGACCGGCCAAATGATACCGTGTTCATCATGGTTTTGTTCAATGACGGCGGATAATACCCGCGACCGTGGACAAGCTTCCCCTTCCTGAACATTCCGGAAATCGCCCACCTGCGAGACGGTCAGGTCTCTCTCCGGAACCACATGACGGAAATGATAATCCCGTTCGTTGGCTCCTACGATCGCCTCTTCCATCTCCGCTGCCGTGGTGTCGAACAGGACGCGGATCCGCTGCCCGTAAGGGCCGACAAACCCTACCGACACGCCAGTTGGCGGATCAACCCGGCCCGCAGCAACAGCTGATGACTCGCGGTTTCCGCGTCGCCCGGCGACTCACGTAATGTATTTAGCAACAACCCGCTTTGACGCATCTTCTATCTTCCCCTTTCTTTCTCGCGCGTAAAAAAAAGACACACTCGTCAGGGACGAATGTGTCGTGGTACCACCCTTATTTAACCGCAGGCCTCCTGCAGAAAGCAGCTTCTGCAAGAATACAACGCCGACGGTCCTTTATCGATAACGGCATAGGCCGGCCAACGAATCATCAGATTCGCGGCAGCTCCCAAGGTAGGGTCTGGTTCGTCGCACCGGAAACCTTTCAGCCGGCGGGTTTCTTCTCTGGAGGGGCGGACGGTGAACCGAGAGGCCTTGATCCTCGCTTTTGGAGTTTCATACAATTTATTGCTAAATTACAAGATTCCCGGGCCAAAGTCAAGAAAAAGCGAGCCTGCCGTGAATAATCACCCCAAAACAAGGACAAACGAAGCTTGATTTCAAATGAAACATTTGTCATAGTCTGATACGGTGATAAAAAAGATAATTTAAACCGATAATATTTTTTTATAACCTAAAAAATGTGAGTAAAGAAGGCCTGGAAATGAGTCGAAATTTAGTTGCTCCGTTCATGAGCAAACCGCTAAAAACTTCGTTAAAACCGATGCAGGAGGTCGGGGTCATTATCATATCCGCCCTGCTGGTGGCCGCCGGTCTCAATCTGTTCCTTATCCCCCATCAGCTTTTGTCCGGCGGTGTAACGGGCGTTGCTTCCATCATCGGGTATATCACCGGATGGAATATTTCCTACGTGTTCTTTCTGTTAAATATCCCTCTCATTATTTGGGGATGGAAGTCGGTGGGACGAAGATACATCGTTTTGAGTTGCATTTCCGTCATCGCCACCACGTGGTTTATGGAGTTAATCCCCGTGATAAAGATTACTAAAGATCCTATTCTTGCTTCCGTATTCGGAGGAATTATCTCGGCGGCGGGCATCGGTTTCTCGCTGCGGGTCGGCGGTTCCACCGGCGGTTTCGATATTCTCGGCTCTATAGTGACACGCACCAGGGACGTTCCCATGGGGAACATCCTGTTTCTGATGAACGGAGCTGTCATCCTGGCCCTCGGTTTCTTCCAGAGTTGGGATCTGGCGTTGTATTCGATGCTGTCGACTTTTGTCAAGGGTAAAGTGGTCGACATGATTCATGTCGGGCATATCAAGGTGACCTGCTTCATTATTACGAAGCACAAGGACCAGATGCTGTGTCAACTGCGCAAGCTTCACCACGGGATCACCTGCATCCATTCGGAGGGCGGTTACAGTGAACAAGAAAACTACACGTTGATGACCGTAACGACCCGTTATGAGTTGGCCAGCGTGCGGAAAACCGTCTTGCAGACCGACCCTCAGGCTTTCATTAATGTGGTGCAGTCCACGGAAATTGTGGGACGCTTTTCCAGACCCAAACTATAGCGGAATTAATGATGTAAATTATGCATGAAAATCTTGACCTGCCCGCACTTCTATCACATATCCGGCGCGGATCGTAAAGTCGCCGAAATGCTCGCCTTCGCGCCGCTCCTTTGCGTAGTGGGACAACAAAGCTCGTAACGAGTCCAAAATTTCGGTCTCTCCGATATTTTCCTTGTAAAGCTTGTTCAGCCGTTCGCCCGCGAATCCGCCGCCGAGATACATATTGTACTTTCCGGGCGCTTTACCGATAAAAGAAAGCTCCGCCAACGCCGGTCTTGCGCAGCCGTTCGGGCATCCGGTCATCCGGATCACGATCTCTTCCTCGCGCAAACCGTTCTCTTCAAGCAGCATCTCCACGTTGTCCAGCAGTGTCGGCAAATACCGTTCGGACTCCGCCATCGCCAGCCCGCACGTCGGAAGCGCCACACAGGCCATCGAGTTCCGGCGCAACGAAGTATACTGCTTTCCGTCCGTGAGGCCGTATTTGCCGATAAGCTCCTCAATCTTCTTTTTCTTGGCGCTCGTCACATTGGCAATGATCAAGTTCTGATTGGCCGTCAGGCGGAAATCCCCGGTATGCAGCTTCGCGATTTCTCGCAAGCCCGTCATCAAAGGATAATCCGGCTCGTCCTTAATCCGGCCGTTCTCGATAAACAAAGTGAAATGCCACTTGCCGCCGGAGCCTTTGACCCAGCCATAACGGTCACCATGATTCTCGAAATAGTACGCCTTCGCGGGCGCCAGCTCCCAGCCCATCCGCCGGGTCAGCTCCGCGATAAACCAGTCGATGCCGCGGTCATCGATCGTATATTTAAACCGGGCGTGTTTCCGGACCGATCGATCGCCGTAATCCCGCTGAATGGTAACGGTTTTCTCGGCAACTTCGATGACTTGTTCCGGCGTACAGAAACCGATGACCTGCGCGATTTGCGGGTAGGTCTTCACATCGCCATGCGTCATCCCCATGCCGCCTCCGACCGCGACATTGAAACCGGCCAACTTGCCGTCTTCCACGATCGCGATTAAGCCGAGGTCCTGCGAAAAGACGTCCACATCATTGGAAGGCGGCACGGCCAGGCCGATTTTAAATTTCCGCGGCAAGTAGACCTTCCCGTAAATTGGCTCCTGTTCAACGCCTTCCGGGCTTTCCGCCACCTTTTCCCCATCCAGCCAAATTTCATGGTAGGCCCGGGTCTGCGGCTCCAGATGCTCGCTCAGACGGCACGCCCACTGATACACTTGAGCGTGAACGTCCGACTGGTGTGGATTCGGATTGCACATGACGTTCCGGTTCACGTCGCCGCAAGCCGCCAGCGTGGTCAGCAGCGATTGATGAACTTCCTGTATCGTCTTCTTCATATTCCATTTCAACACGCCATGCAACTGAAAAGACTGCCGCGTCGTCAAGCGGATCGTCCCGTTGGCGTAAGCTTGCGAGATGCGGTCCATCATCAGCCATTGATCCGGAGTGACGACGCCGCCCGGGGCCCGGACGCGCAGCATAAACTGGTAAGCCGGCTCCAGCTTCTGCTTTTTCCGTTCGTTCCTAAGGTCCCGGTCATCTTGCATATAGCTGCCGTGAAATTTCATCAAGCGGTTTTCATCTTCGGGTATCGAAGCCGTAATCCGGTCTTCCAGAACTTCGGCCAATTGCCCTCTCAGATAGTTGCTGCGGATTTTAATATCTTCCACGTCGCTGTGCGGCGCACTGTTTGGCGACAACAAATTGTTTTCTGACATGCTCCAAGTCTCTCCTCTCGCGGGTCCTTAGGGAACTTGCTTCTTAGTAAACATCCCGCTGGTAACGTTTTTGCTGCTGCATGCGGGTCAAATACTCCGAAGCCTCTTCAGGACTCAATCCGCCCTCGCGTTCCAAAATAACGGCTAACGTCGCATGCACGTCGTGAGCCATCTTTTTCTCGTCGCCGCAGACGTAAACCACGGCTCCTTCTTGTAACCACGCATACAGCTCCCGGCTCTTTTCGAGCATCCGATGCTGAACATACACCTTTTGCTCCGTATCGCGGGAAAAAGCGACATCCATTCGGGTCAGAACGCCCTCCTTCAACCAGCGCTGCCACTCCACCTGATAGAGAAAATCCGTCGAGAACCGCTGATCGCCGTAAAACAGCCAGGTTTTCCCCGCAGCCCCCGTCTCCTCGCGTTCGCTCAGAAAGGCGCGGAAGGGGGCCGCGCCGGTTCCGGGCCCGATCATAATGATCGGCGTTTCCGGATTTTCCGGCAGCTTGAAGTTCGGGTTGTGCTGAATGAACACCGGGAGCGAATCGCCCGGTTCCAGCCGCTCGGCCAATTGAACGGAGCATACCCCATAGCGGTTGCGTCCGTTCGCCTCGTAACGTACCGCGCGTACCGTGATATGCACCTCGTCCGGCGTAGCTTTCTGGCTGCTCGCGATGGAGTACAGCCGCGGCGGAATTTTCCGCAGCAGGCTGGTGAACTCGGCGGCGGAAATCCCCTTCAAACCGAAATCACGGATCAAATCCAGCACATCTCTGTCTTGGAGATAGGCCTTCAACTTCTCGGCTTGTTCCGGTTGAACCAGTGTCTTCAAACCCGCGTCGCCGCTTAATTCGGCAATTTGAGTGAACAGTGGCTTCGTTAACACCGTGATTTCGTAGTGACTCAGCAGCGCCTCCCGAAGCGGGGCGGTCTCTCCCGTTTTGCCGAGCGCTACTGCTTCGCTCGCATTCCACCCCGCAGCCTCGATCAGCTCATCCACCAACTGAGGATGGTTTTGCGGATATACGCCCAGGCTGTCGCCGGGTTCATAACGAAGATTCGAACCTTCCAGCGAAATTTCCACATGGCGGGTCTCCCGCTCCGAACCGCGGCCGTTCAGGTTCAGGTTTTCCAGCACCTCGGCCTGAAAAGGACGGCTGCGCGAATACTCGGGTTCGCCGACATCACTGCCCGTGAGCGACGGAGCGGAGCCGATGACCGCGCCCGTTGATAGCGCTCCCTCTTCACCGGCAGGCGCGTCGGCCAGCGTGCTAACGACCTGGCTCATCCAGGCCGAAGCCGGTTCTTCGAAATCGACATCGCAGTCGACGCGCGGAACAATCGCCTTGGCGCCCAATTCGGCCAACCGCTTATCAAAATCTTTGCCGGTCTGGCAGAAGAATTCGTAGGACGTATCGCCCAAAGCCAGCACCGAGTAACGGGTCCCCTCCAGTTGGGGCGCTCTTTTGCTGTGCAGAAATTCGTAAAACGGAATGGCACTGTCCGGCGGCTCCCCTTCGCCATGCGTACTGACAACGATCAGGAGATTCTCGACCTTTTTTAACGTATTCGGTTTAAAATCGCCCATCGACGCCAGTTGAACGGAAAATCCACGCTCCTGCAGCTTTTTGGCCAGCTTTTTGGCCAGACCATTGCTGTTGCCTGTTTGGGAACCGAAAAGAACCGTCACCTCTTTGCTGATCGCCTTGACGGGTAGAGCCGAGACGACCGTGCCAACCGTTTGCTGCCCCCCCGCCCCTACTACGGCAACCGCTGCGGCAGCGCCTTGCAGTGCCGTGAGATATCCGCTAAGCCATAAGCGCTGAAGCTCATTCAGCGTAGGAAGCAAACGATTCAATAAATCCGCCTGCTCTTGATTAAAAGGGCTGTTTGTCACCTGCAGTTCCAACTTATCCACCTCACAAAAGCTTCCATAGATTCAATTCCTACTAATATGATCAGAATTATACTATCTTGAAATTATCACAGGATGAAAGAATGGTCAATTCGAAGGATCTTATAGGAACCATCAGGTTTGCTGATAAAGTGAAAAACTAGGCGAGGTCCAGGAACTGTTATGGAACTAACCTTACTATTTTAGTTGACATAACAATTAATAAGTTCCCTTTAAACAAAAAAAATTCTCACCAATTATGGGCGAATGCATAGAATATTCCAAACTTAAAACTTGGAGTGTGACATTGTGAACGTAAACCCTATGCCCCACAAACATTTGGCTTGGCATGAAACGATGGAATTGCATGAACTGGTAGCCTTTCAATCGACGCATCTGGTTCTGTTCAAAAAGTTATGTCCGACCGTGCAAGACCCTACCCTCCGTTGTCTCTACGAGGAGACGATCTGCGTCCTGGAGCAAAATCTGAAGGACCTGTTGAAGTTTTACCCTATGGCTCCAACCGCTCATCGCAGCCCGATCCCTGACCCCACGGCTTTTGAAGCGGCCAACCTGCTCGGGTTCTTCAAAACGGCCGTACGCTCCTACGCGATCGCCATCACGGAAACGGCAACCCCCAGCTTGCGCGAAACCTTCCTGAAGCATCTGAATACCGGCGTAGCCCTCCATGCCAAAGTGTTTAACTTCATGTACGTGAACGGCTACTATCCTTCCTACAACCTGGAGCACCTGCTCGCCAACGACATCCAAATGACTACCGCCGCCTTGAGAATGTAAACGATTGAATAGAAAAAGAGCACGACCGAACGTCTTGTTTCTTATCGGCTGTGCTCTTTTTACCGTTGGGTGATTGGCTCATCAACTTTCATTTTCCAAGCAGCTAGGCTTGTATTCCCTCTCCACAGGTAATAAATCACTATTAAATGGACCAATGCTAATTTGCCGTTTCCAATCATGAACCATATCTGTAATGTCATTAATCGTATGTATCCATTCATTTACATATTTCTGCACCGCTTCTCCTCTTAATCCGAGTTGAATGGCTCTTCGATCCAGTTTGTTTCCGTAAATATCTCTATCGGGATCCCATTGGCATACCATATCAGACTCATCCAACATGGCTTTCCATTTGGCGGATGATTCATGAATCTTAGGTTTATATTTGGTTAATACCGCCTTTGATAAAATATAATCAAATCCTTCTCTGGAAAGGTCGATAGACAATATTCTTTCCTGGTCGTTTTTGTTCCCCCATCCGGATCTATGCATCATCCATAAAAATGATGGCTTGATCCACGTCATTCTGTCCAACTTAAATGAAGGGCCGAATGTTTTTCTTTCCAGAACTTCGTCTGCAATGAGATGATTAAACGCTTGGTAAACCGTTACATAATTGTCCGTGTATTTTGCGTAAAAGCCTTTATAAGTTGGCACCCTCTTCAACCTTTCTGATTTTACTCTCTAAAAAATAAATTATAACACCTCAACGTCAAGGCTTGTTTGACTTTTCCTTTGTTTGATCCGAATCGCCTTGTTTAGATGGACAAAATTGTGCCGGGTAGCCGGCATCAGCACTAGGCCTGCCCAGGTCTTTTTCCCCCAGTAATCCAGCAGCCAGGTCGCTTCTTCCTTTACCGCACCCTGGTCCCGAAGCAGGCGAATCCGGTCGGTTTCCACCTTCCGGTTGAATTGTCCCGGTTGCACCGCCCCAATGACTTCCCGCGTTGCGAGTCCGACGGCCCGGCGGTACGCCAACAGCGCGGGGATATCTATAGACCGGCTTAATTCGGCTACTTCCTCCTCCGTCATTTCGTTACCTGTATGCATAAAACGGGTCCCGAGCTTGCTTGCCCAATCCCCGGTATGAAAGATCTGCTCACGGTTTCCGATCAGAACATTCATCGTCATGTCTTCAATCCTGGCAATATGCCAAAGATGCCACGCGATGGAATTCCTGGTATCCGGGGTAACCGCGGGATAGCGCCGGAATGGTTCTTCCAGCAAATTTTGCAGAAGGACATCTTCTAAAGTTTCAGACTTTGACTGGGATATGTTTGAGGAATGAAGCAAGGCGTGTTGATTTAAAAAAAGTTTGACAGCCTCCTCATGCTCCGCAGCCTTCGTCAGAATACTTGTTAAATGCTTGTGATTCTCGTTCCAGCGTTTTCTTTGCTGCAGATCCATATCATCCACGGCTCCTTTCTTCGCTTCAGTTCTACAACCGTTTCGACGGGTGAGTCCGAACTCTTCTTTATGATCCTTCACAAATTTTTGAAGGGCTATATATTTCATCATAATGGCTTCTTACTTATGTGCAAACTGTTCGGTATCGCCCATCATATCCGTTGGAGCTTACACACTTAACCGCTATATTAACGGGAAAACCTCCCGTTAATATAGCGCTCTAGGCCCTTGGATCCGATTTAGCTGGAAAAGCTCCATCTATTTCGCGATTCAATCGCCGATATCCGCAATTTCAGGCGAATTAGCGGGAGGTTTTCCAACTAATGAGCCTCTGCAGCCGCATAGGCACCAAATTAACGGGAGGAATTCCCGTTAATTTGGATTTCGGCGCTATGCGCCCGAGGCTGCTTGCTGTGTTATGGCTATTGCTTTGGAACCTCAATAAATCTCGGCTTTGTTCCGCTCTCGTCTACTTGGATCGGCGGCATTTCCTGCAACTCGTTGCCGGCCAGCCGTACCGAATCACCACCTTGGCCCTTGGTGGGGCCGTTCCCTTAATCGGCAGGGGATTTACGTTGGTCGGATACGGAAAATTTCCCGCACGGCGGAATCACCGAGAACACCTCTTCCGTCACCGTCGGAGGCAAAGTCGTAACCTCGGGGTCGTTTAAATAAATGTTCATGACCGGGGGATCCTTAATACCGTCGACCTGGGCCTGGACCGGTAATACCGTTTGTGCCAGAATCGTTCCCGTTAAAATGATGCTTACCGCAAGTTTTGCTGCTTTCCTCATGTTTCCCTCCTTCAGATGCATGCTGCCTTGTAACTCTTCGCTAGTTTCCTTCCGAAACTGCCAGCTTTCCTGGCTCCACCATTGTCTCCCCTTTCCTGGCTTATTCACGAATCAACGAATCTAATGGTATAAAAAAATTCGCCTTAATTTTGTAGCCGGATTCACAAAAAGAGAATTTAAAACAGTAAAAACCGCTATCCCGTTAATCCGAGATAGCGGTTCGCATTTCATTCTCCCAACTGCGTTTTATAAGCGTCGAGCTGTTTTTGCAACTCCGCCAGCACTTTATCGTAACCCGCCTGTTTGAGCTTATCGCGGAATTCCTCCACCGCCTGGGCCGGATCACCGGCCTTGCCGAGGACAATCGCCGGGCCCAACTCGCCTGTCACCTGCGAGATCGCCGTCAACTCGGCTTCTACCGGGGTCTTGTCAAAGACGAATTGCCCGTACACATACGGCTTCTTGATTTTGTCGTATTCGGCATACAGCGTCTCTTCGATTTGATCCCAGGAGTTCGCGCTCGGAATTTCGAACTTGTCGACGCGACCGCCCCAGAAGTCCGAATAATAACCGTGCTCGGCATCATTGAACCCTTCCGGCTGGACGCGTTTGCCTTCTTTCACTTCGTATTGTACTCCTTCAAGCCCGTAATTGATCAAATGGTAGATCTCTTCGTTGTTGCGGATCAAATCATAGGCCATAAGCGCACGCTCGGGGTTTTTGCTGTGAGCTCCGACGGATGTGCCGCCGTGGGTAATCGACAGTTCCAGCAAATTCGTGCCCCGTGTCCGGGAGAACGGGAACATCTGCAGTTCCGAACCCGGCTGTAATT
Organism: Paenibacillus sp. A14; assembly: GCF_036864815.1. NCBI lineage: Bacteria > Bacillati > Bacillota > Bacilli > Caryophanales > Paenibacillaceae > Paenibacillus > Paenibacillus sp. A14. The sequence goes on along the minus strand of NZ_JBAGJD010000006.1, from coordinate 46,570 downwards.
TATCCATTTCGACGCGCAAACCGGAGAACGTTTGAGTATGATGCTGGTCCATTCCGGTCAGGCCCGCTTTTAAGGCGTCACGTGTATTATTTTTGTTGTTCAGCGCATCTTCGCGCCAAAAGCCTTTATCGGCCCAACTCTTCATCATTGTGGCGTAATTCAGGAATACATCTTCAAAGACGGGACTTGTGACCGTAAATTTCTCTTCGAACGACTTCGCCGTATAGACGGGCATAAAACCGGTCGAAATCGGCAGCTCCAGCTGATCGGTGTACGACTGGATAAATCCGCCCCACGTCTGCGCCCCTGAAGCCGCATCCCATGGAATAACCTCCGGTTTACTGTCCTTGATGTACTGCAAATAAGTTTCAATCCCTTCCCAATCCTTGATCGGCTCCGTAATACCCGCTTCCTTAGCCCAGTCGCCGCGGTAGAAGAAACCGTGATTCACCCACTGGGTATAGTCGTTTTCCGGAATCAGCACGATTTTGCCGTTGTACCGGCTCTCTTTCCAGTCCTCTTCGGTGATGGATTTCCACGTTTCCGGCGCATACTTGGGCAGCAGTTCATCGAGGTTCATAAAAGCGCCTCGCTGTGCATTTCCCCAGGTATCCAGCCAGTCGGTTCCGATCGTAATCAGATCGATGGGCTCGCCGGACGCCAGCGCAAGGTTATATTTGGTCTGCCAATCCGCCCATTCGATCCACTTCCATTCGAGCTCGGCATTGATTTTTTCCTTCATAATCTTATTGACTTCCGCAAGCACCTTTTCGAATTGTCCGTTCTTCGGCTTATCGCCCAGCACCAAGTAACTGATCTTGACGAACTTGGAGGTGTCCGGACCGGAGCCGGACGCTGTCCCGGATTTGGATTCCCCCGCCTCCTTGCCCCCGTTGCCTCCGCCGCATGCGGAGAGCATAAATACCATGACGGATACCAGCAAAACAATCGAAGCTGTTCCCCATTTCGTCTTCATAACTCATGACCTCCCCTTATCCCTCATTATGAAATTCAGCCCTTCACCGCCCCGACCGTAATACCTTTAATAAAATAACGCTGCACAAACGGGTAGAACAGAATGACGGGCCCCGTGGCGACAATGGCGGTCGCCATCTTCATGGACTCCAGCGGCACGTCGCGCAGCTCCACATTGGAGGCCGCCGCCGAATTCCGGACAAAGTCCGCGCTGGTGATCACGTTATAGAGAAACAACTGCAGCGGCCGGTACTTCATATCCGGTGACAGGAACAGCATCGAGTTATACCATTCGTTCCAATACCCCAGCGCGATGAACAGACCGATGGTCGCCAGTGCCGGTGTCGTCATGGGCAGGATGAGCTTGATGAAGATCGTGAAATCGCCTGCGCCGTCGATTTTGGCGGACTCGGTTATGGCGTGCGGGATGGAGCGGACGAAGCTTTTCATCATAATAATCAGGAACGGACTGAGCAGGCCGGGAAGCAAAACCGCCAGATAATTGTCCTTCAAATTCAGGTATTGTGTGACGAGAAGGTAGAACGGGACAAGTCCGCCCGTGAACAAGGTCGTGAAATAGATAAAAAATGAAATTTTATTGCGGTATTCGAAATCCGGCCGCTGCAACGCGTAACCGGTCATGGCGACCAGAAACAATCCCAAAGCGGTACCTGCCACCGTAATGACGATCGTTACCAGATAGGAGCCGATGATCAGATCCGGGTTCTCGAAGACGATTTTGTACGAAAACGCACTGAATTCCCGGGGCCAAAAATTAAATCCGAACTTTTTGATCGCATCCTCGGAGGTGAACGAGGTGCCTAGAACGAGCAGGAACGGCAGCAGACAGCACACGGAAAACAGTCCGATAAATACGTAGCCAATGATTTTCACAAGAATCCCGCTGAAATCCGTCCGGACGCTTCGGGTTTCGATGATTTCATCCATACGCAGCGCCTCCTAGAAGAGAGAATTGTCGGGCGAAAATTTCTTGACCAGCCAGTTGGCCGTAATGACCACGGCAAAACCGAAGACCGACTGGTACAAACTGACCGCACTGCCGATCGAGAAGTTAAAGTTCGTCATCAGGGCGCGGAACACGTAGGTTTCAATGATATCCGTCGTCGCGTAGAGTGCGGTGTTGTTGGCCCCGACCAGGTTGAAAAACAGCCCGAAGTTGCCTCGGAGAATCCCGCCCAAGGAGAACAGGAGCAGGATGATAAACGTGGGCTTCAGCCAGGGAAGAACGATGTAGCGAATCCGCTGAAAGGCATTGGCTCCATCGATCTCCGAGGCTTCGATAATCTCATTGTCGAGCCCCATAATGGCGGCAAAATAGACGATGGAACCGTACCCCGTCGACTGCCATAAATAAGTCAGGATAATGATAAAAGGCCAGATGCTGGAATTGGAGTATGTTTTCACGGGGTCCATCCCGAGCGAGGTCAGAATCCCGTTCAGCAGCCCGTAATCATAGCTCAGCACATTGTAAGCGATCAGCCCGATCAGAACGGCCGAGATGAAATGAGGCAGGAACATCAGCGTTTGCGAGACTTTTTTGAACCACTTCAGGCGAATTTCGTTTAAAAAAACGGCGACGACGATTTGCAGCACATTGCCGAGCAGGATAAAGGCCAGGTTGTAAAGAACGGTATTTATGGTCAGCCTCCACAAGTCACCGGTCATGACGAGGAACTTGAAGTTATCGAACCAGACGAACGGGCTCTTGAAAATGCCGTCCGTGTAGTTGTACTTTATGAAGGCCAAATACAGGCCGGGCATCGGCAAATAAGCGAATACGATAAAGAACAGAATCGCGGGCAGACACATCAGCAGCATCGTTTTATTGTTCCAGAACCGTCTCCTCCGGCTGCCGGAATGCATGGGCTGAAGCTTGCGGCCGCGGGTTTGCGCAGCAGTCTCCATAGCGAACCTCCTTATACGGGTATAAAATCAAGCGCCTCCAATCTTCCTGATGCCTGCGGGTCCACCGCCTCCAAATAGATGAGGAGCCGCGCTTCTCCTTGATCGAGCCATGGTCCCGGGAGGTAGAACGAATCCGTGCTTCCGCCGGTCATCACCGGGCGGGAGCCCCCTCCCGGCAGCCAAAGGCGGGAGACAAGGGATTCGTTCAAGAACACGGTAAGCTTAAGTCCCGTGCCGGTAACGCGCACCCGCCAGCCTTTGCCGTCGGCGGAGTTCCCTATAAAGCTCGTCAGCCAGCCTACGGCGCCGGGAGCCAGATCAAACGGTAGTTGGGTCGGCCGCCGCAAGTCTTCCGCGGCTTCCTGTTCGGCGCTGTCCAGCAGTTCCGGTTCCTCAGCCGCCTTGATCGTGTAGTCGGTCGCGGTGATTCCCTCATACATGATCACCCGCCCCGCGGATTGGCCCACCATCATCTGGAGATGGACGGCGAGGTTCACCGTTTCGCCGGGAGTCACATGTGGTGTGATGTCGACGAAGGAATCGAAGGGGTGAATAAGGCCGACATCGGTGCCGTTCACATACAGTCTGGCCTTCCCCTGCAGGTTTTGGAAATGCAGGGTCCAATGATTGACGTCCGCCGAAGCGGCTAAAGTTCTGCTGTATATTTCATCCGGGAAATGATCAGCGGACAGCCAGCCTCCGAAACCGACCATCGGGTGCCAAGCTTCCCCGGCCCCGCCTTCTGACGCTTCTCCATCGGATTGCCCGGCTGCCGGGGACATTCGCCAGTTTGCAGTGAGTTCGCGAATTCCCGTAATGGCAACGATGCTTTCCAAGCCTCTCGGCGAATGGAGCCGGAGCCCCGGCAGACGGTTATCGTCGAAATTGGAGTGCCCCCAAATCTCCACCCTTGCACCAATGGAAACTATGCCGCAAAACGGTTCCGCTCTTGCGTTCTCCAGAGGGGCATAGAAGGTCCCCCCGCCGGGCGCGAAAGTTCCGGCATAGCGGCCCGCCGCGTAAAGCGACACAACGTCGCCGGCTTTTCTCACCAGCATGCCCAGCGCTTCTTTCCCTTCCGGAATGGCGGCTTTGGCTTCATACCAGGCGAACCCCCGATAGACACCGAGACGTTCCAGCGGTTCAAGCCTGCTCTCATGCGTAGTCGCGACAACTTTAGCCTGTGCGGCGGTTCCCGGTGTGGCCGAAGACCATTTCCATTTCATGTCCACGACGCCGGCTGCAGGGCGTTCCTCACCGAATTCCGGTTGCAAAACGGTCAATTCACCGCTCAGAGAAACGCTCTCGGCATAAAGCGCTTTCAAATGGTCGCTGATCACTAGCGTCAGTTGACGTCCCCCCTCAAGTCGGAAGCGAACGCTTGCGGTTTCGGCGGCGGATGGTTTAATCGTGAATTTTCCATCTTCCCGGATGACTGTCGCCGCTCTTGCCTCAGGCTCGAAGGAGGTGTCGATTTTCAGTACAATTTCTCCATGATCCCCGTCCTGATGGAACGCCAAAACTGTGCCTGCTACTTGCTGTTCCGCCCAGTAGAGCTCGGCGGTCGAGTGGATAAGGGTACCGTTAATCCCCCATTGTGAGAGCGGTACGTCCATCGGCAAGATTAATGATCCAAGAGAGTTTAGGGTCAACGTTCCCGCCGACGGTAGGCTTCGCCCGTCATTGGCCCGCAGTGTGAGAGACTTCGCTTCCTCTTCCCCGTTGGTCAAGAAAAGCAGCCTGCCGCCTCCTTTCAACCGAAGCCGGAACGGGCCGAAAACCTCCCGCACATCCCCCTCTGCACTCCAGTCGCAGTCCGAATCATCTTCTCCGGCTTCAGCTAGAGAAGGCCCATAAGCCCGAAGCAGCCTGCTCAGCAATCTGCCTTCGTAACCTTCTCTCCGGACATTCCCCTCGGGAGAAATCATCCCCCCGAAATCATAATCCGAAGCCAGAAAGGCGAGCGGTTTGCCCCAGTTGTTCGTGGCGTTGGTAAAACCGAAGTTCGTCCCCGATACTTGCAGGTACGGACCCAGCAGCTTCGCTCCGGCCGACAGCAACCTGCGGAGCAAATAATGTGACCGGTTCGTCTCCGTCACCATTAACGGGAATCCGAGGCCTGAAAGTGCCGCACGATAATGACGCACCTTGGTCTCGAAATCGGGGTCGCGATCATCGGGATAGAAATTGCAGGTCGGTACGATCCCCTCCGCCAGTCCGGAGGCATCGATAAGCCCCCCCTGCCCCGCGCAGGCAATCAGCGGAACCTTGATGCCATGAGCCATGGCCATATCGCGGAGCGCCGACATATAGGCTTTGGGATCATCGCATCCGTAGAAATCGAGCTCGTTATCCAGTTGAACAAAGATGACGCTCCCGCCTTCCCCCGCCTGATTACGGCGAAGGATCGGCAAGATCCGGTCGTACCATTTCGCAACCTGCTTCAAAAAGCCGGGATCGTGATCCCTGAGCTTCATACCCGGTTTCTTGGCTAGCAGGTACGCGGGCAAGCCTCCACCGTCCCACTCGGAGCAAATGTAGGGGCCTGGCCTGGCGACGACCCATAGCCCGCACTCTGCGGCAGTACGCAAAAACACTTCCGCGTCACGCATCCCCGTAAAATCCCATTCGCCTTCTTGCGGTTCATGATAATTCCAAGGAAAATACACATCGATGCAGTTGTACCCCATCGCCCTGACTTGTATCATACGTTCTTTCCAAAGCTCTCGCGGAACTCGGAAATAAAAAAGCGACGCACATAACAAAATGATACTTTCACCGTGAATTTGGACGGAATCAGGAGTCAAGCGAACAACCGACTCTGCATGGATACGAGAACCCAAACGAAATCACTCCTCACATTTCGGAAATGAACAGACCGTGGCGATTTCTCTGAAACCCATTTCATGAAACCCGTTTCATTTTGGTGTGTTCATAGGTAATGGATTTGCCTATCATGGCGGTAAAAGGCGATCCTAGCCAATAAATTGATGCATCTAAGTCCGTTAAAGTTTAATGAAATGGGTTTCATAGTTTGGAGAAAAAAAGAATTCAGGATGATCATGAAAATGGGCGACAAATACAAAGTTAGAAGAAAAAACTCGGAAGTCATGCAAGTCGAAGTGAAAAAGATTAGTAAGGATTAGTGTGATGTGGAGTGGGATCAGAAGAATAATGTAAGGGTTTTCACCGATATTTTAGCTTAGCCTATAACGGTTGTCAATCCTGGATTTCGTTCATAAACGCCCCCGTTCGAAAAAAATCACGGGGCGGCGGGGGCGCCTGTGGACTCGCGTATCACCAGTTCGGGCTTGATCAGCGTGGTTTTGGGCACCTTGCTTTTGGTAATCATCTTATGCAGAAGTTCCGCCGCCGTGACTCCAAGATCATGGGCACGCAACGATACGGTCGTCAATTCCGGGATACTGTAGGACGCAAACGGGATGTCATCGTAACCGATGATCGAAATATCCTGCGGCACCTTCAAACCGGCTTTGACGGCAGCCTTAAGCACCCCGATCGCGACCAGGTCGTTCAGGCAGAACACGGCGGTCGGGCGGTTCGGAAGCCTGAGCAGCCGATTCATAAATTCGGTTCCGCTGTCTACCGAAAATCCTTCGTGGAGGACCCATTCCTTGCGCACCTGCAGCCCGTACCGCTCCATTGTTTTGGTGAACCCCGCCGTGCGCTGCAGCGTATTGCTCATGTGCCGATATCCGCCGACGAGGGCAATATTGCGATGTCCGAGTTCAATCAGATGCGTGGTGGCCATCTCGGCGCCGAAGCGTTCATCGTTCGCGACGCGGGGAAGACCCGCGCCCGGAATTCGGCCGTTGATCAGCAGGACAGGAAGTCTCTTCCCCACTTCGACCACTTCTTCGGCCAGTTCTCTGCCCGGCTTGGCCAGATCGATCCTTCCCCCCAGCATGACGATGCCGTCCACTTGCTTCTCCGCCAGCACATTCAGATACTGTGACTCCCTGACATACTGCTCCGCATCGTCCGCATTGGCCGATACCGTGTCGCAGAGGAAGTACGTATACCCCTTTTTTCTCGCTTCCCGGTCGAACCCCGACAGCACCTCCGGGAAAAAAGGGTTCGTAATGTCCGGCAGGATAATGCCGATCATGCCCGTTTCTTTTTTGATCAGACTCCTGGCGAGTGCGTTGGGCTGAAACTGATACTTATCGATCAATTCCTTGACTCGCTCCCGGGTCTCCTTCTTCACGGGAGCCGTGTTATTCAGTACCCGGGAAACGGTTGCGACGGAGACATTGGCTTCCTTGGCGATATCATAGACTGTAACCGATTTCATAGTGTCACCTGCTTCATTTTAGTGGCAGTTCACACCCAGTATATCAAAATTCCCAACCTATGGAAACGGCTTCGTGAAACGCAAAAAGCGCGAGCGACAAAGGGTTTCCCCTCACAGCTCACGCCCTCTTTCTTTCAAGCCGTTTCTACCCAGGACAGCCTTCTGCCTCAATACCCCAGCAAACTCTTCGTGCTTTCGAAAATCTCATTCGCCATTTGCGTATAACGGGTGCTGCCATTGGCCTCCGCCGTCGCCAAATAGGTATCCCAATTGGACAACGGTTCCTGGCCCGTGATAAATTTCAGGGTCATCGTGTTCACGTAATCCATCAGCGGCGTGGAGATCAAATTCATCTCTTCGCTCTGGTCGGGAGTTCCCATGATCGGCGGCTGGATCGGACGGACCTCGCGATATTTCAGAATCCGGTCGTTGTAGTCCTTCTCTCCTTCCGTCATTTTCGAGAGTTTCAGTTTGGATGAACCGCCGTAGGCAAACACGCCCCCACCAAATCCAAAGTCGACATTCAACTTTTTCGCGGCCGTGCCGTCATTCATCCCATTAAAGGAAATATCCTTGTTCAATACGATGTTGCCCTCCGCATCCTTCGTATAGGTTTCGCCTTCCACCCCCCACAAGCTGAGCGTCTGCCCCTCATCGGAGTACCACAGCCAGTCGATAAAGCGCAGCATCTTGACGAATTTTTCCTCGCCCAACTCCTTGAGGGCATTCTGACTGATCATAATGCCGTTTTCCAGACGCGAGTTCTCGATTTGCAAAAGTCCCTTGGGACCTCCAGGTTGGACAATCATGTACAGTTCGGCGTTCGGATCCTGCATCTTGGTTTTGTATTCCGCCAGAAGCTGGTAGTTTCCGTTGATGATATAGCTGTCTCCTTTGAAGAATTTGGAACGCGCCGTATCATCCTCCTGCGTGAACGATTCCGGATCCATAATTCCTTCGTTGATCAGTTTGTTGAAATAAGTCACGTAAGCTTTAAAGTCCTCCGTCGTATTGGCAAAATAGAACTGCTTCTTCTCCTCGTCAAACTTCAGTCCGTTCGCCAGGCCCCAACCTCCGGTCACGCCATAGGCGGCCGCGGCGATACTCAGTGTTGAATTTCCCAGAAACTGATCGGAGAAAATGTTGCTTTTGCCCGTATGTTCTTTGACTTTTTTCAGCGCTTCATAAAAGTCCTCGTACGTCCACTTTGCTTCTTCCGCTTCCACATCGATGCCCGCCGCTTCAAAGATATCCTTGCGGATAATGTATGAATATCCTCCGCCCGCGACTTCCCAAAGCCCTGGAAGCACGTAATATTTCCCGTCGGCCTGCAGCTTGGCTTTTAAATCCTTCTCCATGCCCCAGTCCTTGACGGCTTTCATATAGTTGGGCATATACTGCACCCAATCGCTGATGGCCACGATTTGCCCGCCGGCGATGAAGCCCGATTCGTCATAGGTTTTCGGGATGATATAAGGGGCGTCGCCGCTGTTGACAAGGAGCGATTTCTGATTCTCGTATTCCGTCCGGGCCGTGATCGACAAGTCAAAACCGACATTCGTCTTTTCCTTGATCGCGCTCCACAACCTCCAGCTTTCCTGATAAGGATAGTTTTCGTGGTCGCTGTACATCATGGAATACGTGACCGGCTCGTTGGAACGGAAGGTCTTGTTCTCGCCGTATGTGTAATCCGGATTCTTATCTTCGATCCGTTTGGGAGGCGCCTGTTCATTCCCGGCCGCCCCCTGCTCCCCGGAGCTTTGGCAGGCTGTCATGCCAAAGGCCGTCACCAGCGCCAACAGCCCCCCGGCCCATCTGTTGAACCTTCGTCTCTTCATAACATGCCTCCTTATCGTTTATTAAGCATAGGTTGGCGAACTCCCTCTTTTGCCCGCTCACCCTTTGACCGATCCGATCATCATCCCCTGTACAAAATACTTCTGCACGAACGGATACACGCAAATGATCGGAAGAGAGGTCAGTACCATGGCGGCGGACTTGACGGTAGCCGCGATTTGGTTGGCCGTTTCGGAGGTGGCCCCGATTTCCGTAGGACTGATGGCGCTCTCGATAACCTGACGAAGGTACAAAGCCACCGGCCATTTTTCTTTCGACTGAAGATAGAGCGACGGGCCAAACCAGTTGTTCCAGATACCCACCATCACAAACAGGACCATCGTGGCAATAATCGGTTTGGACAGAGGCAGCGTTATTTTCAGAAAAATCCCGTACACATCAAGGCCGTCCACCTTCGCCGCCTCTTCGATCTCATTCGGCAAGCTCGCAAAAAAGGTCTTCATCAGGATGACATTAAAAGCACTGATGGCCCCCGGGATGACGATCGCCCAGATTGTATCGCGCATCTCCAGCGTCTTGGCGACCAGAATATAATTGGGGATCAGCCCGCCGCCGAAATACATGGTAAACAGGACGAACGGGATAAAAAACTTGTTCAGACGCAGCTTATCCTTGGACAGCGGGTAGGCCAGCACGGCCGTCGCCGCCACGGAAATGAGCGTGCCTATCACGGAATATAAAATGGTGTTGCCATAGTAGCGGAAAAAGTCCGGCTTGCTTAGAATCACCTCGTACGTTTTCGTCGTGAAGTCCACCGGATAGAAAGAAACCTTTCCCGCATAGACGGCGGCTTCCGAGCTGAAGGATTGCGCCACCAGGTAGACGAACGGGTACAAGGTCATAAAGACCACCAAGGCCATGATAAAGCCGTTAACGATTTGAAATGCGCGGTAGGATTTGGATACCTTCACGTCATTCGCTCCTTTCTACCACAAGCTGGATTTCGTGGTTTTCTTGGACACCTGGTTGGCGATCGTGACGAGAATCAGCCCGATGACACCTTCAAACAAACCGACCGCGGTGGCATAACTGAAGTTCCCGCCGGTAATCCCGATCCGGTACACGTAGGTGGATATGACGTCGGCCGTCTCGTAGGTCAGCGGATTGTAGAGCAGCAGGATTTTTTCGAAATTGGAGCCCAAAATCCCCCCGATATCAAGGATCAACAGCGTCATAATCGTAGGCAGAATCCCGGGGATCGTCACATGCCAGGCCAGCCGGAACCGGTTGGCCCCATCGATTTTCGCCGCTTCGTACAGTTCGGTATTGATCCCGGTCATCGCCGCCAAATACAGAATCGTCCCCCAGCCGAGCCCCTGCCAGATGCCGGAGGCGACATAAAGGGCCGGAAACCACTCGGGCACGGAGATGAAGGTGATTTTCTCCAGCCCGAGGTTGGCCAGCAGCGCATTGATCGGTCCGTTTAACGAAACCATTTCCTTGACCATGCCGGCAACGATAACCATAGAGATAAAATGGGGCAGGTAGGACACGGTCTGAACGAATTTTTTCAGTCCTACGCGCACGATCTCGTTTAGGAGCAGGGCAAATCCCAAAGTGAGCGGGAACCGAAACAGCAAATAAGTCGTACTGAGGACAAGGTCGTTTTTAAACGCTCGCCAAAAAGCGGGATCCTTCATGAACATTTGGAAATAAGTCAGGCCGACCCACTCCGTGCCGAACAAATTGGGCCCGCCCCGGTATTTGCGAAAGGCGATCACATTGCCCAGCATCGGCGCATATTTGAAAATGAGAAAGTAGAGTACGGGGATGACCAGAAACGAATACAGCTTCCACTCTTTGCGGACATGGCTCCAAAGCGGTCCCGCATCCGCGGCTTTACTGCGTGCTGCCATCTCCTCACCACTTCCTTCCGGTAGATCTCCTATTTTACCGCAGCAGCCATACCTGCCCTTGTTAAACTTCCCTGTCAATTTCGGACGCGATTGTTAAAGACTCCACGGATTTCCCGGTGAGCTGACGGCTCCGGCTGTCCGGTTGGGAAGCTCCTACAAAAACGGAATAGCTTCCTTTCCGCACCCTTCTTCTGCCGGCCTCATCGTAAATCCCGAAAGCCTCCAACGGGAGATGCAAAGTGACCCCTTGCGTTTCTCCCGGCTGCAAATGAACCTTGCGGAACCCCTTCAGCTGCGGATTCGGCGGGCCTGCGCCCTCCGCTTTAACATAGACCTGCAGTACTTCCCCGCCCGCGTAGGTTCCCGTGTTGCGGATCGAAGCGGTGACGCGGACGCCTTGGTCCGTAAGCCGGAACGTTTCCACCCGGACATCCGTTATCGCAAAGTCCGTGTACGAGAGGCCGTAACCGAACGGGTACAGTGCTTCCCGCTCCATATAGCGGTACGTCCGGTTTGTCATCGCATAGTCCGTGAAGGCGGGGAGCTCCTCCGTCGTTTTGTAGAAGGTCACCGGCAGTTTTCCTTCCGGCGAGAACGCCCCGAAGATCGCTTCGGCGATAACCCTCCCGCCCTGAGCTCCCGGATACCAGCCCTGCAGAATCGCCGGAATATGCTCGTCAGCCCAGGAAATGGCCAGCGCGCTGCCGGAGAGAAGCACCAGGATCACGGGTTTTCCGCTCGCATAGGCGATTTTGAGCACTTCTTCCTGGAGACCCGGGAGGTTTAGATCTCTTTTGTCCCCGCTGGCAAATTGGTTGCCGGTATCCCCTTCTTCGCCTTCCAATCCCGCATCCAGTCCCAGACAAACGATCACGACATCGCTTTCCGCGCAGACGCCCTTGACCTCAGCGATTCTGTCATTGGCCATTCCCAACCCGCTAATACGGTCTTTATGCAAATGGCATCCTTCGGAATAGAACACGCGAACTTCGTCCCCGACATAGTCCTGAATCCCTTCCAGGACGGTAATATAACGGGACGCCGTTCCTTCGTAGTTGCCGACCAGCGCTTTGCGGTTGTTTGCGTTCGGACCGATGACGCCGATACTTTGGATTTTGGCTACATCGAGCGGCAGCAAACCGTCTTCATTTTTGAGCAGAACCAGGCTTTCCTTGACGGCTCTCCGGTTCAGCGCCCGCATTTGGACGGAATCGTTCTCCGCGTAAGCGATGGACGCAAAGGGGACCTTCGCCGGATCGTCGAACAGGCCGAGCTTCATTCTCGTCGTAAACAAGCGGGTAACCGCCCCGTCGATCTGCGTTTCGGTAACGAGTCCTTCCCGGACCGCGTCCAGCAAAAATACAAACAGGCTGCCGCAGTTGAGATCGCACCCCCGGTTTACGGCCAAAGCGACCGACTCGACCGCATTCCCCGTCACTTTGTGATGCTCGTGAAAGTCTTTGATTGCCCAGCAGTCCGAAACGACGTGCCCTTCGAACCCCCATGCTTCCCGTAAAATTTGGCGGAGAAGCAGCTCGCTGCCGCAGCAGGGCTCGCCGTTGGTACGGTTGTAAGCGCCCATGACGGCTTCGACCTTTGCTTCTTCCACGCATGCGCGGAATGCCGGCAAATAAGTCTCATATAAATCCTGTGCGGACACTTCCGCATTAAACTGGTGCCGTACATCTTCCGGACCCGAGTGAACGGCGAAATGTTTGGCGCAGGCCGCCACCTTCAGATAATTTTCGTCGTGCCCCTGCAGCCCCTGGATAAATCGGACCCCCAACCTGGAAGTGAGATAAGGGTCCTCCCCGTACGTTTCATGTCCACGTCCCCAACGCGGATCCCGGAAAATGTTAACGTTCGGGGCCCAAAAGGTCAGCCCTTTATAAATATCCCGGTCCCCGTACTCCTGCTGCATCTGGAACTTGGCCCTGGCTTCCGTGGCGATCCGATCGCCCACCTCCTCCAGCAAATCCTCATCGAACGTGGCCGCCAGCCCGATCGCCTGGGGAAAAACCGTGGCCGTCCCGGCTCTGGCAACGCCGTGCAGCGCTTCATTCCACCAGTTGTACGCCGGAATGTTCAACCGCGGTATTTCCGGGGCGGCGTGCAGCATTTGACGCACCTTCTCCTCCAACGTCATTCGTTTCACCAGTTCCTCGGCCCGTTTTTTAAAGTGTCCGATCTTTTCACTATTTCTGACCAGCTCCGTCATCAGCCTTCCTCCGTCTCCTTCCGAATCCATTTCATGACTCAAGTTGAATTGGCAAAATAACTAACGCATGGTATTATTTTGAATGCGGTTTCATTTGGCTATATTATATCGGCTTTATTTTTGCGGTTCTTCGTGAATTTAGCTTTCGGCTTCTCAAATATTGCTAAATTCCAGACGGTCACTCTGTGGATTCTGTAGGTTGATTGTCTTTGATTTGATTGGATTATCGTCTGCCATCTGACCAAAGAAAGGATAGGATACGGATGATCGAAATTTTGAACGGAGCCCAGGAAACAGTCTCTTACCGCGATCACTTCGGGATCCGGATTTATCTGAACCAGGAAGACGAGGATTATCCCATCCATTGGCACACCGCGGGCGAAGCCATCATGCCGCTCGAAAACCATTACACCGCAGTAGTCGACGGCATCAAGCATGTGCTTCATCCCGGCGACATCCTGATCATTCCTCCGGGAGAACTGCACCAGCTTTTCGCTCCCAAAACCGGGAAGCGAATTATTATGCAATTCGACTGCTCGCTCCTATACCACTTGAACGGATTCGACTCCACCTTCCACCTGCTGCGTCCTTGCCTAATTATTTCAGCCAACCAGAACAAGGAACTGCACGCATCCTTGGAACCCCTGATGCTCCACTTAAAGGATGAGTACTTCAGCCAAAATTTTTTAAAGGAAGCCTCGGCCTACTCCATGCTGATTCAATTCTTCGTCATTCTCGGACGCAATTTCATGGACAAAGAACGGCGGTCCGAACGCCGGAAAGGCCAGAAGCAGCACAAGTATATCGATAAGCTTCTGGAGGTTTGCAATTACATGAACGAGCACTGTACGGAGGATATCCAGGTCGAGAAGCTAGCCGAACTGGCCGGGTTCAGCAAATTTCATTTTATGCGCCTGTTTAAGCAATATATGGGGATGTCCTATTACAGTTATCTCAACCAGCACCGCATCATGCATGCGGAAAAGCTGCTGATCGATCCGAATTTAACGGTGATGGAAGTGGCCATGAGCTCCGGCTTCGGGAGCCTTCCCACTTTTAACCGAATGTTCAAACGATACAAGAAATGCACGCCGTCGGAATATAAATGCCTTTACGGAAACCATGCCGTCCGATAGAAGAGGACCGCAATAGTCCCTATACAGCAATTCAAAAAAGGAGCCTTATCCATGAGCATGAAGCAACCATTCAACGCAAGCTGGTTTTTCGCCAAACAGCCGTTAGGTTCGACACTGGAGACGGTATCCGCGACCGACACATCCCTTTGGATACCGGTTACGCTTCCGCACGACTGGTTGATTTATGACGCCAAACGATTGTATGAAGACGGTGAAGGCTGGTACCGCAAAACCTGGGTCCTACCCGACAAAGAAGCTGGGCGGCGCTTTTCGTTACGCTTTGAAGGGATCTATATGGATTCCTCGCTGTTTGTCAACGGTCAACTTGCCGGGGAATGGAAATATGGCTATTCCACATTTGAAATGGACCTCACGCCATATATTCGGGAAGGTGAAAACGAACTCTATGTCCGGGTGGTCCATCAGTCGCCCAACTCGCGCTGGTATTCGGGGGCGGGCATTTACCGCAAAGTGTGGCTGACGACCTACCCCGAAACGCATTTGGTGCCCGACGGGATTTATATTTCGGCAAAAAAAGGCGACGGCTCCTGGAACGTGGAGATCGACACGGAAGTCAGTTTCGGAGAAGTTTCCGACACTCCGGCTTCCTGCCGGCTTCGCCATACCGTTCTGGATGCGTCGGACCGGGCCGTCGCCCAAATCGAGACCGGGCTGTTCGGCGAATCGGACTTGACCGTTTCGGTCCCCTCCCTCCTCTCGTTAGCCGATCCGGTGCTGTGGGATATTGCACAGCCTTACTGCTATCGGCTAAGAACCGAGCTTCTGGCGGGAGCCGCGGTCATAGACCGGGAGGTGCACATCTTCGGATTCCGCACGATGGAATTCGACACTCAACGCGGCTTCTTCCTGAACGGCCGTTATGTCAAAATCCACGGGGCCTGTCAGCACCATGACCTGGGCTGTCTTGGCGCCGCGGTGAACAGGGCGGCGATCCGCCGCCAAATCGCCCTGCTGCAGGAGATGGGCGTGAACGCGATCCGCACCGCCCACAATATGCCCGCCGTGGAACTGATGGAACTGGCCGACGAGATGGGCGTATTGATCGTATCCGAAGCGTTCGATATGTGGGAACGCAAGAAAACGACCTATGATTACGCCCGGTTCTTCCCGGATTGGTGGAAGAAAGACGTGGCCAGTTGGGTCCGGCGGGACCGGAATCACCCCTGCCTGCTGATGTGGAGCATCGGTAACGAAATTTACGATACGCATGCGGATGAACGCGGGCAGGAATTGACCCGGCAGCTTCGGGACGAGGTTCGTCTGCACGATTCCAGAACCAACGCCTACGTGACGATCGGCTCGAATTATATGCCTTGGGAAAACGCGCAGAGGTGCGCCGATCTGGTCCAGTTTGCCGGCTACAACTATGCGGAGAAATATTATGATCAGCACCACGCGGAGCATCCCGACTGGATCATATACGGCAGTGAAACCGCCTCTACCGTGCAGAGCCGCGGGGTTTACCATTTTCCGCTGAGCCAGTCCGTTTTGTCCGATGACGATGAGCAGTGCTCCTCCCTCGGCAACAGCTCCACCAGCTGGGGGGCGAAAAGCACGGAAAGCTGCATCATCGCCGATCGCGATGCCGCATACTCGCCCGGTCAGTTTATTTGGACCGGCTTCGATTACATCGGCGAACCGACGCCGTATTTTACCAAGAACTCCTACTTCGGCCAGTTGGATACGGCGGGATTCAAGAAAGATTCCTATTACATCTACCAGGCCGAATGGACGGATTACCGCAAGAGACCCATGGTCCATATCTTCCCGTATTGGGATTTTTCCGAAGGGCAGTTGATCGACGTCAGAGTCTGCTCCAATGCCCCGAAGATCGAGCTGTTCTTTAACGAGGAATCCGTGGGGACCTTCGAAATCGATCATACGCAGGGCCGCAAGCTGGCGGGCGACTGGAGGCTCCCTTACAGCCGGGGAACGTTGCGGGCGGTAGGCTATGACGAACAGGGAAGAACGATTGCCGAGCAGATCCGCTCCTCCTTCGGAGATGCCTTTTCACTCGTCATGACCCCCGACAAATCCACAATTCAGGCCGATGGATCCGACCTGGTTTTTGTGGAGATTGGAGCGGTTGACTCAGAGGGCCAACCGGTCGAGAATGCAAACAACCGCGTGCGGCTTACGGTAGAAGGCCCCGGAAGGCTTGTCGGCCTGGATAACGGGGACAGCACGGATTACGACTCCTATAAGGGTACGAGCCGCAGGCTGTTTAACGGTAAGCTGCTTGCCGTGATCGCAAGCACATTGGAAGCGGGTACGATCTTGGTGAAGGCTGAATCCGCGGGTCTTTTGCACTACGAGCTAACCGTTGCAGCAGTCGCGTCACAGAGGGTCAATACGGAAGGCGGGCCAGACGGGCAGGAGCAACCGACCTTGTACAGCCACTCTCCACAACAAACGGAAGCAGCTATTCGGGATGCCGAGACCCGCGGTTTGCCGGGTGACGAAATCCCGGTCCGTAAGCTGGAGTTGATCTGTCCGGAGGGAAATCGGCTTACCCCCGACAAACGTTCGCTTCCGGTGCGCGTTCAGCTCCATCCCGCAAACGCGACCTACCGTGAAGTAAGGTGGCGGGTCACGAACGCGGCCGGCGTCGATTCGAACATCGCCAAGCTGGAGGCGAACGGACAGGAAGCCGTCATTACGGCTTTGGGCGACGGCGAAATCTATGTCCGGTGCGCCACGACGAACGGGGCGGAGCAGATTCGACTTTACTCGCTGATGGAGTTTAAAATCAGCGGTTTGGGGCAGGCCCTCATCGACCCTTACGAATTCGTCTCCGCCGGGTATCATGATAAGAGCGCCAGCCGCAATTTAACAAACGGCAATGAGCGGGGCGTTGCTACCGGCAGGGACGGAGAAAGCCGGATCTGCTTCAGAAATTTGGATTTCGGCGGATACGGATCCGACGAATTGACCCTCCCCATCTTCTCGCTGGACGATGAGGAGTTCCCGATTGAAATCTGGGAAGGCATCCCCGGTGAAGATAATGCCATCATGCTGACGCGGGTCCGTTATCAAAAACCGTCTCGATGGAATGTATACCAGGACGAGACGTACCGTTTACCGAAGCGATTGAAAGGCGTCACCGCGATCAGCCTTGTTTTGCATCGGAAGATTCATTTGAAAGGGTTCAGGTTCGCGAAGCCGCACAAAGCCTATTCCCGGTTAAGCGCCTTGGAATACAGCCACATTTACGGCGATACGTTTAAGGTGGGAGAAGCGAGCATCGAACATATCGGAAATAACGTCTCACTCGTCTTTGAGGACATGGACTTCGGCGACGCCGGAAGCGGCAAGCTGCTGTTGTGCGGCCGCTCCCCGCTGGATAAGAACACGATTCACCTTCTCTTTAGCGGACCGTCCGGGGAACAACGGCAAATGATCGAATTCGCTTATTCCGATGATTACTGTGAGCGGGAATTCAAGCTGGATCGCATCAGCGGCCCCCAGGCGGTTACCTTTATGTTTTTGCCGGGCAGTCAGTTTGATCTGAAATGGTTTCGCTTCGTTCCTTCATAAAGCTATTCCGCTTCACGGCAGATCGAGGGCTGATTTCCGCAAGCCGAAACAGCCCTCTCATCAGCTTGATCATAAGCGATATTACTTATATAATAAGTCATATCACTTATGAGGAGTTGAACCTGATGAAGATTGATCATGTTGCCATTTGGGTTGAAGACTTGGAGAAAATGAAGGAGTTTTATGTCACCTATTTCAACGGCCGTGCCAACGAAAAATACGTGAATCCCCGTACTTCCTTCTCTTCTTATTTTATTTCCTATGACGAAGGCTGCCGTTTGGAATTAATGCAAAGACCCGACATTAAGGAACCGAATCCCAATACCGTTGATGTTCAGGCTTTGGGCTTTATCCATATGGCCATCTCTGTCGGCAGCGAGGAGCAGGTTGACGCGTTGACCGCCCGCTTGAAAAACGACGGCTTTGCCGTGATCGGCGAACCGCGCTGGACCGGGGACGGCTGTTACGAAAGCGTCGTGTTGGACCCTGAAAATAACCGGGTTGAAATTACGAGCTAACCTTTCGCATGACAGGCTAAAAGGAGGCGGTGCCAATGGACCAGGAAACCAGGTTGTCCCTCATTGAAGACATGACCAAAACAATGGCACTCGTGACTGTGCAGAACATCTGCGATACATTCCAGGTGTCGCGGGATACGGCAAGACGTGATTTGGTCAAGCTGGAGCAGCAAGGCCGAATCACCCGAACCCGGGGAGGTGCCGTCTCCTCAACGATCCAAACTTATGTCCGGCGAAAAGAAGACAGCGGAGACATCAAACGAAAGCTGGCGCAGGCGGCCTCACCTCTTCCGAAAGACGGGGATCTGCTGTTTATGGATTCTTCCACTTCGGTAGCCCTCCTGGCCGAGTTTATCGGAGACCGCGCCTTGACCATTGTGACCCACTCCCTCCATATCTCCCAGGCCTTCAGCCATTTGCCGAAGGTGGAGCTGGTACTTCTGGGAGGCCGGCTCCATCCCCGGGATCAGTATGTATACGGATCGTCTGCGCTTGACGCATTGGACCAGTATCGGGCGGATTGGTTTTTTACCGGCGCATGCGGGATCGAGGAAGGCGAGATTACCGGAGTTCACTGGGAAGATGCGCTGATCAAGCGAAAAATGATCGCTCGATCACGAAACGTAATCATGCTGGCGGATCATTCGAAATGGAATGTGGACTTCCCTTACAAAGTTGGGCGGCTTGAAGAAGTGGACATTCTGTTTACGGACCGGGAGCTGCCATTGACTGCGGGCACTGCTTCAAAACCTAAAGAAATTTATGTTGTCCCTTAATTTTCTCAATCAATGATGGGGCCATAAAAAGTCCAGCACTCGAGCATTTAATACCTGATGAAAGGCCGGTCGATCAAACCCCGGGGGATCTGTTGCCGGTAGAAATGCAGGATGCCTCATCTTTTCGGGAAACGGACTTAAAAAGGAGAAATGGCCCGCTCCATGAATCACGGCAAATTCCACTTTGGAACGGTCCTTGACTCCCTCCAGAATGATTTGGCTGTGGAAGTGCGGAGTATAATCATCTTTCTCGGCTGCGAGCAGCAGGATGGGAAGATGAACTTCGTCCAATGCGTTGGGCTTTCGAAACCATACCGAGGCGGGTGCCAGTAATACCAGGGAACGAATGCGCGGATCTGCGGCGACGGCAATTTGTTCAGCGATTCCATTCGGGGATTCGTGAGGAAAGGATGTCGGCTTCCCTCCGGCCGCCGCCAAAGCCGTGTACCCGCCCATAGAATGCCCGATCACCGAAACGGTATCTGAGTTAATAGAATCGGCGCACCATTCGCTTTCATAAAAATAATCGATGGCCCGAGTCAGATGGCGCGGGCGTATTGTTAAGTTCTCCACCGTTCCATCCAGCGAGTTATCGTTTCGGTTATTAAAGGGATGCTCGGGTACACCCACGATATATCCATGACTCGCCAAATGCATGGCCAGCGTCCGGTAAACCCAGAGCGAACCGCCGCTTCCGTGGGATATTATAACCAGCGGATATCTCCCGGACGCAGGCTTAGCATCAAGGGCCACCTCCAGGCTAAACGGCCCCATTTGCTCTATTTTTCCCGGGGTGTTCGAAGGATACATAACCAGCATCGGGAAAGCCGTTTGGGCATGAGGATCCACTACCTCGACTTGCTTTAAACCTACAAACCATTCCTTTTGATTAACGTGATTAATAATCACCCATTCAACTCCTTCATGTCATTAATTACTCGCCGTTCACTTCTGTTCCGCCTTGCGATAACTGCGATTTAAATGCATATTGGAATATACAGATCGATTTCCGATGCATGATGCGTCGGCCGCCGATACGTCGTATCTTTCAGGTCGGTCTGCCTGCGGAATTGTCCGGGCGGTATACGGAACATCCTCTTGAAAGCCCGGGTAAAAGCCTCCTGCGATTCAAACTGATACTTCACGGCAAGGTCGATAATTCGGATCTCCGAATCGAACAATTCGCCGGCCGCGTGCGTCAACCTCCGTTTTCTGACGTAATCGGACACCGTGTTCTTGGTCAGCAGCTGAAAAATTCGGTGAAAATGATACGGAGAAAAACCGGCATTCCGGGCGATGTCCTCCATTTTAAGCTCCTTCTCCAATCGTTCCTCAATAAAATCTATCGCTTTTTTTACGGCGTCGAAATAGCTCATTTTTATCCTCCCGGGTACAGGTATTACTTTAATCGAAAACCCGCATGATTGTTTTGATTTTTTTTGCGGAATGGAATGGATCAGACGTATTTCAAGGCCCTATTTCTTCTAAAAAAAGCAGATACAGGGATAAATCTCCTGCATCTGCCACAATAAGACCTTTTTAGACTGTTAGCACGGACGTTGCATCGAACCTGTACAATGGTGTTGGAGGTAACGAGCCTTGATGCAGCGCCAGTCCGTTAGCCTTGTACCGGTTTAAATTCGATCCAGTCGATTTGAATCCCCGGTTTGATGAATTCCAGGGTCATCTCGTATAAACCGGCTTCCAGCTTCACCTTCACCAGTTTTTGTCTCACCCAGTCGCCTTCCGTTCCGTTCGTTTGTACGGTCGTCATCAGGTCGCCGTTCAGCAAAACATTGCAGGCGCTTTGCGCCAAATTGGAATCCGGTGACATCACATTGACGATGATCCGGTATTCGCCGGCTTGCTCGGCCCGGAACAACGTCGAACCGGCCGCAACGGGCTTGACTTGCGTGTTTTGATCCAGGGATTGCGCCCGTTCCCCGGCAAGCGCTGGATTGGCCTTGAACGAATGGACGGTCTCCACGATCTCTTGCTTCCGGAAGAAGACCGGCGCCTGCATCAGAAACTCGCAAATATTGATGGCGCTGCGCTGCAGTTCCCCGCGCGTGAGCGTGCCGTTCTCCAGGGATTCGAGCGTATTATCGTCCCAAGCATTGATTTCGGCGCCATAATTGCTGACCACCATATACAGATCGTTTTGGGCCCGAACCATCCAGTTCGTGTACTTCCGATCCGCCGGTCCGCCGTTGGCCGTGTCATTCATAATGGCCCACCAATCCGTCATGACAATGCCTTTGAAGCCCCATTCCTTGCGTAAAAGGGTAGTGTTCAAATCATAGTTCGACGCCGACCAGTGTCCGTTGATCGGGTTGTAAGCGGTCATCACGGAGTTGGCGCCGCCTTGTTTCACCGCGATTTCGAAGCCTTTCAGGTAGATTTCGCGAAGCGCTCGCTCGGATACGACCGCATCCACTTTGCTGCGGTGCTTCTCCTGATTGTTGCAGGCGAAATGCTTCAGTGTGGCATTCGAGCCGCCTTTCTTGATGCCCCGCGTGCAAGCGGTGGCAAACCTCCCGGTGACCAGCGGGTCCTCCGAGAAATATTCGAAATTCCGCCCGTTCAGCGGACTCCGCCGGATATTCAGCCCCGGTCCAAGCAGCGCATCAATATCATTGCTGACCAGTTCCTGCCCTTCCATGATATAAAGTTCTTCCACCAGGTCTACGTCCCAAGTCGCGGCCAGCAAAGTTCCGATTGAAACCTGGGTCGCCTTCAAACCGCTGTCCATGCGGATGCCGGACGGACCATCGGCCGTACTAGCTACCGGAATGCCGTAGTTAAACAAAGCGTCGCTTACGCCGCCGAAGGCCGAAGCCGTCCCCGGAGTCACAAGGGGGCTGCTCATCCCTTCGCCTCGGACAATGGTGGCCAAGTCCTGATCGGAAAGCTGGGCGATAAAATCCTCCATGCCGACCTTTCCGTCGTAGACATCCCTTAATTTGTAGCCGCGGTTTCCGGTTTGTTCAATCGTTTTGGGAAGGTTGTTCTGAATGCGGTCCGCTAAAGAGATTTTTCGTTTCGGCGCCTCTTCGTAAACGAGCTCGTACGATCCGTCCGCCTTTCTGGCGCCCGGTTTCATGCGTTGGTAGCTCTCGGTGGGAGCCAGAGCTTCCTCCAACTGCTCCACGACTTGAAGACGGTCCAATGTATAACCTTGTTGCCCGCCCACAGGGATAGGCGAAAGCTTTTTGACGCTGCTGCCCACATAAATCAAATAGGTTCCTTCCTCCAACACATAGGCGGAAGGATGTCCGGTCACACCGCTGTCATCATAAGAAGCCATGGCGCCGATTGGAAAGCTGAGGGTCAGGCGCTGCGATTCCCCGGGCTGCAGCAGTCCGGTTTTTCCGAAAGCGACCAACACGCGGGCCGGCTTGCCGAGCTTGCCCTGAGGGGCCTCCGCATAGACCTGCACGACCTCTTTCCCCGCATAAACCGCACCTGTATTTTTTACGGTAACACCGATTTCAAGGTAGCCCTCGCCATCCTGATCAACCCGCTTCGCTGCTTCCGGCTCGATTTGAAATTCCGTGTACGACATGCCATAGCCAAACTCGAACTGTACGCGGTCCGGACAAAAGGTTTCAAAATACCGGTAACCTACGTAAATGTCCTCTTCGTACAGATTTTTAAATTCATTGCCGTAATTGCGGGTCGACGGATAATCTTCGATAGAATAGGCGATCGTATCGGTCAGCTTCCCGCTAGGAGTCACTTCGCCCACAAGCACGTCCGCAACCGCGTTACCGCCTTCCATCCCGCCGTGCCAGGCGTAAATGACGGAGGATATCGGGTGAACATACCCCGCATCGTTCAGCCAGCTCATTTCGATGATATTCGACACATTCAACACCACGACGGTCTTCTCAAAATGAGCCGTAACCATCTGAAGCATCTCTTTTTCTTGGGCCGTCAATTGATAGCTTCCCGGTTCGTTGGCGTTATCCTGATCCTCTCCGGCGGTCCGGCCGATCACAATGACCGCCTTGTCCGATTTCTGTCTGGCTGCGGCAACAAGTTCCCCGGTCAAAGGCATCTCCTTCTGATACCACGGCTCCGCCGCCCAGCCGCCGCCGCCGTTATCGAACGGATTTGCTTCGATCCACTTCTCATATACCGACGCCAATTCTTCGTTGACCGAAATGCCCTTCTTGCTGCGCAGACCATCCAACAAATTGGTCGTATACGGTACGTTTACACTACCGCCCGACCCCGTACCGCTGCGGTAGTAATTCACTTGAACTCGTCCAAAGATCGAAACCCTTTCGCCCTTTTGAATCGGAAGAACTTGTCCGTCATTTTTCAAAAGCACCGCGCCGTCCGCGGCAACCTTCCTGCTGAATTCCGCGAAGCCCTTCAATGGAATGCCCAGTTTCTCTGTGTTCAACATATTCCCTCCACTATTGTCATCTGCTCTGTATTTTCGGGCTTTCGATCCCTATGTATCCTCCGGGACTAGCCCCGTTTTATAGCTGTAACCTCTCTCCATTATTCTCAATATTGAAAACATTTTCAAGAGGGAAATCGTTTTCCGACGAGATTTATGGCTCTTTTCCCTTAAAAATTCCTATATTTTTAACGTTTTTTACCTTGACAAACCAAAACTGGCCACCCCTAGCGGGGCGGCCATTGCGGTTTTGCTCACGAAGTTTTTGAAGACAGGATCAGGAACGGTTATCCGCGGAATTGTCGCTCTTTTCCCTTACCTGGTCGGATGGATAGGTTGTAATGTCGTCTTGGTCCGGCATAAAACCGGTCTTCGTATGCGGGCTTGTATCCTCGTAAATCGTGTTGGGATCGCCGTCGGTTTCGTCGGTTGTGCGATTATGCGGCATGCACAGCCACCTCCTTTTGAGCATTATCCTCCCCGAAATTTAGATTTTGATGCGATAACGACGATCAGAATCGGACCCGGCCATTCTTTTTTTCCGAAAAAGAATGGTATGATAGACCGGAAAGTTTATCTGGCGCATTAGGGGAGTGACCACAGTGAAGAAGAATCGATTAGGCAATTCCGATTTGCTGGTAAGCGAGATCGGCCTGGGCTGCATGTCCTTGGGGATAGAGGAAAGCAAAGCCGTTTCACTGATTCATGAGGCTTTGGAACGGGGGGTCAACCTGCTTGACACTTCCGATTTGTATGACAGCGGCCGGAACGAAGAACTTGTCGGCAAAGCGATCCGGGGACGCCGCGACCGGGTGGTCCTGGCCACCAAGGTGGGCAACCGCCGGATTCCTGGTCAGGAAGGCTGGGTCTGGGATCCTTCCAGAGCTCATATTTTATCCGCAGTCAAAGAGAGTCTTCGCAGACTCGGGACGGACTATATCGATTTGTATCAGCTGCATGGAGGTACAATTGAAGACCCGATCGATGAAACGATCGAAGCGTTCGAACAGCTAAAACAAGAAGGTGTAATACGGGAATACGGCATATCCTCCATCCGGCCCAATGTGATTCGGGAATATGTTTCACGCTCTTCAATCATCAGCGTTATGAACCCTATCAGCATCTTGGATCGCAGGGCCGAAGAGACCGTTCTCCCTGTTCTTCAGGAGAAAAGGATCAGCGCGATTGCGAGAGGCCCGCTGGCGGGCGGGGCTTTGGCTGCCGGCCGGGAACCGGCCAAGGGCCTGCCGGACTACGAGCTGGCCGAGCTGCAGGAGCTGCGCTCCCGGCTGAAGCGGTTGGAGACGCCAGGCCGGAATCTCACGCAGTTGGCGATCCGCTTCACGCTCACCCAGCCGGCCGTCGCGGCCGCCATCCCGGGTGCCAGCTCCCGCGAGCAGTTGCTGCAGAACATCGCCGCTGCGGATGTGCCGGAGCTGAACGAGGAAGAGCTTCAACTGATCCGGCAATGGAGCAAAAAGAACCTGTACCATCAGCACCGGTAGTAATCGGGCGCAAACGAGGGGATATGCCCGCGGAATCCATGACTTATACCGGTTGTGCCCGGCCTTGAAACTGATGCAGCGGAGCAAAAGAAAACGCCCGCTTGGATTTCCAACAGCGGGCGTTTTCTTTGAAGTAACCGGATCTTATAACTGGATATTTGCTTTTTTCTTGTTATTCACTTCCTCGATCAGCGGCAAAACCGATTCATTTCGAATTGGTTTGCTCACATAATTATCCATTCCCGCTTCCAGGCATCTCTCCTTATCCCCTCTTAAGGCGTTTGCGGTAACGGCCACGATATAGGGGCGGTCTTTTTCGGGCAGCGATTCCTTAATCAGTCTCGTAGCTTCAAACCCATTGAGCTTGGGCATATGCACATCCATAAATACGATATCGTAACTGGTGCGCTTCACGGCCTCCACCGCCTCCTTACCGTTGCCCACACTGTCGACGAGATGGCCCTTTTTCTCGATCATTTTTCGGAGAACCAGTTGATTCACTTCGTTATCCTCCGCGATCAGAATCCGCAAAGTATCGTTGCTTCTTCTTTCCCGCAGCTGTTGATACGAACTGATCTCCTCGGACGTTTTCGTTTTAAACCAGGCCGTAAACACAAAAGTCGTCCCCGGTTCATCACTCTCGTCAATCCAGATGTCCCCGCGCATTAACTGAACCAGTTTCTTGCTTATGGCGAGCCCCAGTCCCGTGCCCTGAGGTGTCCGCGTCATAAAGTTATCCAACTGGTAAAACGGTTCAAATAAATGTCCCCGCTTTTCCCTGGGAATGCCGATTCCCGTGTCCTTCACCTTGAATCGGAACTGGACGTCAAAATTCTGAACATCGGCAAGCAGCACCTCGATGTCCACACGCCCTTCCACGGTAAACTTTACGGCGTTGCCGATGACATTCGTCAAAACCTGCTTCAGCCGGTAAGCATCCCCGAATAGAGGTGTCGATATGTTGTCATCCCATGCTAAATGAACTTTCAAATTTTTATCGCGAATCAAGGGCTTCACCATATCGATCGTCTCGTGAACGACAGTTTTCAGATCAAAAGGTCCCTCGACCAGGTCCGTTTTGCCGGACTCGATTTTGGAAAAATCGAGGATGTCGTTAATGATCGCAAGCAGCGATTCCCCGCTCTTCTTGATAATCTCGATATATTCCTTTTGTTCGCTGCCGAGCCCATCGGTTTCCAGAAGCAAATCGGTCATCCCGATGACTCCGTTCATCGGCGTGCGGATTTCATGGCTCATCATCGCCAAAAATTCACTTTTGGCCTGACTCATGCGTTCGGCGGTCTCCTTCGCGATCAGGAGCTTTTTCTGTTCGGTAATGTCCTTGGCAATCAGGTAATATCCCACATTTTTCTTATTGATGATAATCGGAGCCAGGGTGGCCAGCACTTCCGTTTCATGTCCATTCACATGCAGGATTTTGTTGATTTCCTTCTCCGCCAGTTCATATTGCCCGTTCTGAATAAGCCGATAGTTCTCCTTGCCGATAAACCGGGAGATACTGGTCCCGGCCATTTCGGGCACCGGGCAACCGGTCATATTAATCGCAACAGGATTGGCGTTCATAATATTTCCCTTCATATTGAAGGAAATAATCGCATCATGATTGTATTTCTTGAGGGAGGTATACCGTTCAACGGATTCCTGCAGTTTAAATTCAACCAGCTTGCGCTCCGTAATGTCCTGTAGTGTCCCGTTGATCCGAATGGGCCGGTCGTTTTCGTCAAACGTCACAACTCCACGCAAATGCAAGTGTTTCTCGTTGCCATCCTCATGAACATAGCGATATTCGAAATCCAGCGGCTCTCCTTTTTTGGCCCATTCGATATGTTCCCTTAGCCGTTTTCCGTCCGCCGGGTCAATAAGCTTGTAAATTTCGGACGCGCGTAAAGGTGCCGGGCTGCACTCGAGTTCAAAGATTTCGAAAATCTGGTCGGAACAAGAAATGTAGTCGTTAACCATATCCCATTCCCAACTGCCGATGGAAGCGATTCGTTCGGCTTCCGCACTGATTTCTTCGTGCTTCTTCCGTTCCGAAATGTCCCGGCCGATCGCAAGGATTTTTCCCTGCTCGGCATCTCCAATCATTTTACACGTCGCTTCAATCCACAGATAATGCCCGTCTTTATGGCGCAGTCTAAACCTGAGAAGTTTAACGCCCGTGAAATTTATATTCTTGATGCGCTCCAGATCCTGGGGATGAAAAACCTCGAAATTCTTCTTCCCTATAACATCATTAATTGTCATTCCAAGCAGTTGTTCAACAGATGGCGAGCAGAACTGACATACCCCATCCGGAGAGGCGATGTAAATAAGTTCCTGGGCATTGGCCGATATCAATTTGAAGATTTCTTCGTTGTAAATCATCTTCTGTTCGATCGCTTTACGGTCGGAAATATTCACGACATGGCATATAAAATAAAGAGGTTCGTTCGTTTGTTCAGCCCGAACCAGGGCTACATGCAAGGAGATCCAGAGAGTCTGGCCATCCTTTCTGACATAACGCTTCTCATATTGATATCCCTTAGATTTTCCTTCCAGCAATCCGCAAACATAATCAAAGTCGCCCGCCAAATCGTCAGGATGGGTAATATCCTGATAAGTCATCGTAAGAAGTTCTTCGCTCGTATACCCAAGCATTTGACAGAAAGCGGGGTTCGCTTTCGTCCATTGCCCTTCAGGAGAGGCAAGCGCAATCCCAATGGGTGCCTGTGTATAAATTTGTTTGAACAACTCATGATGATCGACCCTTTGAACCTGCATCAGACGCTCTCCTTTTGGCTATAAGCTCAATTTATAAAAACGGAGGAGCCAAGCCAAATCTAAAATTTGCGCCTAGCTCTTCCGTTTATGCTTCAATCGTTAAAATTACGCACTCTCCAGAAAATACCCTATTTCTCGGTAAATGAATCTAAAATTTTAACTGTTTTTCTTTCCAATGATACAAAAGCCCCGCGAAGGTCATAGGTTGAAGTACGGTAGAACGGTAGAACTAAAAAAACGAGAAGGCTAGGGGAAATTCCTTAGCCCTCTCGCTTTTTATAGTCCGCTGCTGTCGCTGGTTTCATAGCCATAGTCGATCGTTTCCGTGGTACCGTCATCGTATTCCAGAAGAATCTTGTCGATTTTTATCGTATGTAAGGCGCCCTGATATGTAAAAAGATCAAATAAAAGCAGGGTTTCGTCAGGTTTAACCGGACCGACGACTTTTAGCTTAAATGTGCTTTCGTCCGACATTTGATCGTACGATGGATCCCCTACAGGGTTGAAAGTGCTGATTACGACGGTGTAGTAATTAATCGTTTTCCCGGTCAAATTTTTAGCTTCCCAAGTCAGCTTGACGCCATCGGCGCTATTAATGCTGTAATTGAACGTAAGCGGCTCGCCGATCTCTCCCCCGGTTACCACTTTGGCCGAGTTAGAATCCCCTTGCTTTTGCTTAGCATCAGCGGAGTTCTGCTCGCTCTTCGCTGAACCGGAGTTTGTGTCGGATGCTCCCGCATTCGTGCCGGTTTCCTTTACGCCGGCGGTCCCGGTGGCTTCCTCCGCTGCCGCCGGCTTCCCGAACACATTCTTCTGAATGACCGGCGCCGCATAAATCCCGGCGAGAAAGGAGATCATCATCGCCATCATAATACTGAGAATCATATTAAATTTCTTCATGTGCCTCTCCTTGCTGGATAATTGGTAATACTACCACATTAACACAAGGACCTTCGACCTAACAACAGATTTTTTAGGACGTTAAACCCATCAAAAATCACTAGACTGCCGTATACCCCCCGTCGACCATTAAACTTGTCCCTGTAATAAAGGAGGCATCGTCACTTGCGAGAAACAAAACCGCCTTGGCCACTTCCTCCGCCTTTCCCAGCCTCCCCATAGGATGAAGTCTTGAAATCTCTGCATCAATAATTTCTCCCCTCATTTCTAACCACACATTTTCTCGTGTGTAGTATGCAACTTTTCCCATCGAATGGACGTTTATTGCTTTGTGAGATTTTACAGAAAGTACAGGAGGATGTTACACATGCAAAAAAAATGGAGATCCATCACACTTACCACCACAATCATCTCTCTTCTGCTCTCTAGCGCACCCCTATATGCCGATACTCCGGCCCGGACTGATTATCAGCAGAGCATTTCGGCCGTTGAACTGGATCAAGACGTCACCCTGCGACTAACGAATGTTTTAAACAAAGTCGCACCGGAACAACAAATTCAGTTTACGAGCGTAGATAAGACAATCGAATCGATGTGGCAAATCAAAGGGACCTTAACCGGTAAAGCGGATGCGGAGTTTATTCAGCAATATGACCCAAAAAAGGGGCGGGTCGAGTCCACCACCGTGTACTACAAAGCGGAGGGGTTGAAGCAGGTTTTGGACCCGGCGTTACAGACCGGCGTCTCCTCTTTTTTGAAAACCTTTGATACTGGAAATGTCTTCAAGCCCGAGGCGTTATGGCGGGTTTACTTTCCATACCAGGATAATGAACCCCGCAATTATTGGGTGATTTGGGGGACAAACCAAAGTCTGGAAATCGATTTGGACCGCAACAGCCAAATTACGGCCAGAATTTCAACCCCGATCAGCAGCGCTAATTCGAAATTAACGAACCAGGCGAATCGGGCACTAAAATCCTTGGGGATCACCAAGATGACCGCCTTTGATTATGTGGTCAAGTATAAGCAAGGGGAAACGGAGTTTTCATGGATTTATCGTGACGACAATGATTTGAACCGGGTTGTCATCGGAGCAAAAACAGGAAAAATCTGGGCTGTGGTCAATGAATTCGGCAAGGATTGGGCCGATGACAAGGACTTTGCAAAAACCTTCGCCAAACCGAAGCTCTCCAAGAACCAGGCGCTCACTGTGGCCAAAGCTAAAGCGTCCTCTCTGTTTGGTTTGAATATCAAGGGTTATAACGTCAGCATCAAGAACAATGAGTACACGTTTACAAAGAAAGGCGCCTCTACCCTACTTGGTAAGATCAATAAAAAGGGGAAATTCTATTCCTGGGAGCTTATCCCCACGAATGGCGTAAGGTCCTGATTATTTGGCCGGCTTAAAGTTCCCGCATATCCATCTTTCCCGAAAAAACAAGGAAGCTACGACATCGCCGTCGAAGCTTCCTCTCTTTTTGGCCGAAATCTCTCTTAATCTATATCAGCCGTTTATATACCCTTTTCACCATCTCCGTCATCAACCAACTTCCTGTTCCGGCCAGAAAAGCGTTATGGGCCAAAAGCAGCCAAACCTTGTAAAATAAAGTGCCGAGGCCGAATTCAATCAGGATAAAATCCCGGACCGCCGAAGCCTCCATGACATAAACTCGAAACTCTCCATCCGCCGTTACCGCCTTCACCCTTCCACCCCGCTATAGTCTTTTTCATACCTATATGCCGGAGACAACATGTCTAAGAAGGCGGAATTTTCGGTCTGGGACTCATGGCTTTCGTCTAGTGGAACAGGCCGGCCATTCCGGCGATCAGGACGATAACCGCAAAAATCATCCGATAGTATACGAATACTTTCATCGGTTTCTTTTGCAGGTAAGAAATAAACTTGCTGATGACGGCGAGCGCAACGAGGAACGAAACGACAAAGCCGACGCCGAGCGAAATGAGTTCGGTCGAAGTCATCGACGAAAATCCGCCGATTTTCATAATTTTCAGGAAGCTCATGCCGACCATGACCGGAATCGCCAGGAAGAAGGAGAACTCCGCGGCCGCCACCGTAGTCAAGCCGGCCACCCAGCCGCCGATGATGGTCGAAGCGGAACGCGACATCCCCGGAATAATCGCGAGACACTGGAAGGCGCCGATGATCAACGCCTGCTTGATCGTGACGTTCAACTCGTCGCCACCGCCGTTCAATCCGTTGTTGCGGAATTTTTTCTCCGCGTAAAGCATCCACAGCCCGCCAAAAAACAGCGTGAACGCCACGACGACCGGCGTAAACAGATGTTCATCGGACCAGTCGTTCAGCAGAACGCCGAACACGCCGCCGGGGATACAAGCGATCGCCAGCATCAGCCAAAAGCGGAACCCCGATCTTTCAAAGCCGACCTTATGCGGGAAGAAGTTGACCAGCGTATCCTTAATTTTGCCCCAATACAGGACGATGACCGCCAATATAGCCCCCAGTTGGATCACGTACGTATACATCTCCACATAAGACGGGGTCGTCCCTTTAAAGCCCAGCAGGTTTTCGAAGATGACCAGATGGCCTGTGGAAGAGACCGGCAAAAATTCGGTAACCCCCTCCACAATCCCCAAAACAATCGATTTCAGGATCGAAAAAATCGTTTCCATAGCATAGAGATCTCCTTTTTTCTATTTAGCGGCCGCCACTTGCAAATCCTTTTACAACCTTTACAGCGATTCCTTAATGATCCGTTTATAGAAGAACAATGATAAAATCCCGAAGATACTATAGAGCAGTGTATAGAGCAGCATGACCAGGAACATCGGCGTCCACAGTTCGGTTCCGAAGAAGAACCAGCCGGACTGGACGGCAAAATAACTGTGCGATAACCCGACCACGAGCGGAATGCCGAAGCTGAACATCTGCTTAAACTGAATACCGCGCACCAGATTGCCCTGCGTGAACCCGAGTTTTCGCAAAATCGTGTAACTCGGCTTCTCCTCCTCGCCTTCCCCCATCTGCTTGAAATACAAAATGCAGCCGGAGGTGATGAGGAAAGTTAAGCCGAGAAAAGCCACGATAAACATGATGAGTCCCATGTTGCTCTTCTGGACGGCGATATTGTTTAACAGGGAAACGTACCCTGGCTGATCGTCCACTTTCATATCCATAAAGATCTCATTGGCGCGTGCCAGTTTATTCGGATCGGCGATATCAATTCCAATATACATGCCTGCCGATCTCTGAAGTTCCGGCACTTTCTCCTGCGCCAGCCGCTCAAAGACCGATTGGTCCACGACGAGCGTCGGAGCCCCTTTGGAAAAATACAGGGAAATGACCGATTCTTTATTCAATCCCTTTACATGCAGAGGGAACGATTGCGTCCGCCCCTTCAGCTCTAAATCCCCCGTGGATTGAATGCCCATAAACTGCTTCATGGCATCGCTGGAGCCGGTAAACCAGGCTTCCCCGGGCGAAACCTCCGTTCCCGCCACCGACTTCTCATCGACGATGGGCAAAGGGATGATCCCGTCGGACTCTTCCGCCACGCTGGCTCCGATCATGCGGGAAACATCGGCATCCATCATGATCACATCCCGGCGAATCTCCGTGTAATCGATGCCTTCTTTCCGCAGCCCCGCGGTAAACGCCGTTACATCCTTTTCCTCCAACAGCGTAAAATGATTCGGCGCCGTTTGCCTGGACGACTCCTCCGCCGAATAGTAGGAGATATAGCTGAGTGACAACAGCCCGATGGCTAGTGCGGACACCGTCGTGATGATGGTTAGGAGCAGAGCGTTCGATTTCATCCGGAACATAATGGACGAAAGCGAGAGCACTTCATTGAGCGACAAATAACCGCCTTTGCTTTTTCGAATCATGTTGAAAACAAAGCTGACCGATCCTTTATAGAACAGATAGGTTCCCACAATCACCGAGCCCAAGATCAGCACCATCGCCAGGAACAATTCGTTCATTTTGACGAAAGCGCCGCTAAACAGCTTAGTGGACACATAATAGCCGAACAAAATAAGCGAAATTCCCAGAAAACCGATGATTACTTGCGATAACGTCATTCTCCGGACCGTATTTTCAGTCGTGGAGACCACGCGGAACAAGGAAAGAATGCTCTGCCGTTTGATAAACGAATAGTTCATCAGCATGATCAACAAATAGATCGCCGCGAACACGATGACGGTCTGCACCAAAGCCTGGACCGAAAAGTTCAGCGACGCCTGGGCATTCACCCCAATGATCTTGAACAAAACCATCAATAACAGCCTGGAGGAGGCAAAGCCGAGGAAAATACCGATCAGCATCGAGCCGAAATAGAGAATCAAATTTTCACTGCTCAGAATGCGGAATATTTTCCCTTTAGTCAAGCCGACCAGCTGGAACAGCCCGATTTCTTTACCCCGCCGCTTGATAAAAATATTGTTCGCATAGAGCAAAAATACGGCGACGATCACCACGAGAAGAACCGACGCTGCGGAAAGCCCGGCCGCGCCTTTGACGGAGCCTTTAATCTCCTCCATGGCCGGATCGTACTGCAGCGTAACGAACGCGAAGTATAGAGCCACGCTGAAAACTAATGCAAATACGTACAAATAATAGTTTTTCAGGTTTTTTTTCAAATTGCGGAAAATCAGATAGTTGATGTTCATTCCTGAACACCGCCCAATACGCCCTGGGTCTTCATAATATCGTTGAAGAGGGCTTGCCGCGTCTCCTCACCCTTATTCAGTTGCGTATAAATTTGACCATCCTTGATAAATACAACCCGGCTGCAATAGCTCGCCGCGACCGGATCGTGAGTTACCATAATGATCGTGGCCTCCATCTTGCGATTTAACTCGCTCAGCTTGTCCAGCAAATCGGAGGCCGATTTGGAGTCCAGCGCTCCCGTCGGCTCGTCCGCGAAAATGATGCTCGGTTCGTGAATAAAGGCCCGCGCCGCCGAGGTCCGCTGCTTCTGACCGCCGGAAATCTCGTTGGGGTACTTGTCTTTCAGTTCGTAAATCCCAAGCTCCGTGGCCACCTCGCGGAATTTATGATCCGCTTCTTTCCGGGATACGTTTTTGATCGACAATGGGAGCAGCACGTTCTCCTTCACCGTTAATGTATCGAGCAGATTATACTCTTGAAAAATGAAACCCAAATGATGCTTCCGGAATTCGGCCAGCTCCTTTTCTTTCAGGCCCGTGAATTCTTTGCCTTCGATTTTAATGCTGCCGAGGCTGACTTTGTCGATCGAAGACAGCACGTTCAGCAGCGTGGTTTTCCCCGAACCCGAAGCGCCCATAATGCTGACGAATTCGCCTTTTTCCACACTTAAATCGATGCCCTTGAGCACTTCCTGCTTATTGAATTTATTGCCGTAGCTCTTATGAATTTTACTGGCTTCCAGAATCGCCATTTCCACCACTCCTTCAGTTCATGCTCTAATCATAAGCGAGATGCCCCGATCTTTCCTTCGATTCGGCGAACAAAGCAGAAAAGCATGTGACAATGTTGTCACATGCCCATCGGCCACGGCCGGATTAGATCTACGAACTCATTGCGTTTCGGAAAAATGAGCGAGAATGTCGAGCCCTCTCCCGGTTTGGACTCCACCTCAATCCGGATGGATAACACCTCGGCGGACTTTTGAGCCAAATAGAGCCCCATGCCGGTCGCGGCGCTGTCTTTATGCATCGTTGTCGACGTAAAGCCCTTATCGAAAATACGCGGCAAGTCCTTCGGATCAATCCCCCTTCCGAAATCGCGAATCCGGAGCCGGACCCGTCCCTCCACTTCCTCGCTTTCGATGAAGATATCCGAAGAAGCGCCGCTGTACTTCACCGCGTTTGTCAGGAGCTGCCTGAGGATAAAGCCGAGCCATTTCTCGTCCGTCAGCACTTCCTTCGCCGAAAGGGATACGTCGAAGCCGATGCCTTTTTGCAAACACCAGGATCTGAGCGCTTTGATTTCTTTGTAAATGACGGCTTCCAGGACCGTCTTCTCGATGTACACGTCATTTTTCATGAATGGAATCCGCTTCTGGTGAAGCTGTTGATCCAACAAAAGATGGATGCGCAGCCACTCGTACATCAGTTGGGATTTGAGCGCCTCGTCATCCATGCGGTCGATGATCAACTGCATGGTGGTGAGCGGCGTTTTCACTTCATGGATCCAGGAAAGAAGATCGTCCTTCTCCTGTTCCAATTCGACAAGATGCTGCGAAGATTCCTTTTTGAACCGTTCGGTTTGCAAGGTCAGGCGATCCAACGCAATCGCTTCGAACGGACTCTCCGGGTGAGCGATGGAGGAAAGATCATAGTCATCCTCCCAAGAAGCAAGGCCCTTATAGAACCTCGATTCTTTGACATACCGGACCAGGAGGAAGCCCGTAAAGAGCAGCAGCGACAAAAACACAATATACAGCATCGGCAGAAACGGGATCGCCGTATCCAGATAAGCGACAAGCAACAGCAGTCCTTGAAGGAACAGCACGAGCAAAATCCAACTCAGCCGTTCCCTTATGTATTTACCGATCATAGCGAGCCGGCCTCTTCCGTCGCCATGTAACCCTGTCCCACCTTGGTTTCGATGTAAGCGTCCAAACCGATCGCTTCCAGCTTCTTCCTCAGACGATTGACGTTGACCGTCAAGGTGTTATCGCTGACAAAATGCTCGTTGTCCCACAGACTGCGAATGAGTTCATCCCTGCTCACAATCTGGTTTTTTCGCTCGATCAGCATTTTTAAGATAAACATTTCGTTTTTGGTAAGCTCAACGGCGCCCTTTTCTCCCGTAAGAGTATTTTTCACATATTCCACTGTCGCCCCGCGCCATGTTCTTAGTTCCACGCGGTCCGTATTATAGTTATAAACCCGCCGCAGGGTGGCCTGAATTTTCGCGACAAGCACCTCAAAGTGAAACGGCTTCTGGATAAAATCGTCGGCCCCGAGCTGCATGGACATCACCATATCCGTCGGGTGATCGCGGGAAGACAGAAAGATGATCGGCACATTGGAGTGGGAACGAATCATCCGGCACCAATGGAACCCGTCGAATTTAGGCAATTGAATATCGATAATGACCAGATCCGGCCGATTCTCCGTAAACTCCTGGAGCACACGGCTAAAATCCTCTACGCCAAATACTTGATAAGACCATTGCTGCAGTCGTTCTTTAACCTCATGAAAAAGAGTCATATCATCTTCAATCAGCATTACCTTAAACATAGAAGTCACCACGCTTTATCATCTGCATCAATACCCAGTGTATAGCAAATCTGCGAGATATGCCATCCATCCGGTTTAAAGCGCGTTTAGTTCGATTTCGAAACCAAGGTCTTCGATCATTTGGTGATCGAGGGAAATCTCTTGTCCCGCGGTCGTTAAATAGTCTCCCACAAAAATCGAGTTTGCCGCATAGAGCGCCAGCGGCTGAAGTGTCCGTAGCGTCAGTTCGCGTCCGCCCGCCACGCGGATTTCTTTGGATGGACAAACGAAGCGGAACAAGGCTAGCGTCTTCAAAGCTTTGGAGGCGGTCGTTCGTTCAGCCTGAGCCAGCGGGGTTCCGGGAATCGGATTGAGGAAATTGACCGGGATGGAGTCCACATCAAGCTCACGAAGCGTGTAAGCCATTTCGACGATTTCCCGGTCGGACTCGCCCATCCCGATAATGACCCCGGAACAAGGCGACATTCCCTTGGCCTTGACTTTCTCTACCGTCTCTACCCGCTGCTCATACGTATGCGTCGTTGTGATGGATCCATAGTTCGACCGGCTGGTATTCAAATTATGGTTGTACCGGTGAACCCCCGCTTCCGCAAGCCTTCGGGCCTGCTCCTCGCCAAGGAGACCTAAACAGGCACAGATTTTAAGTGGCATCGTTTCCCGAATCTCCTCTACCGCCTCGATTACCTGCCCCAGCTCCCGTTCTGTCGGCCCCCTTCCTGCCGCTACGATGCAGTATGTGCCGGCCTTCCTGGCCATCGCTTCCCTAGCCCCGGCCAGCAGAGTCTCTTTATCCAGCATCGTATATTGGGAAACCGGGGCTTGGGAAATGATTGACTGCGAACAGTAACCGCAATCCTCGGGACAAAGTCCGCTTTTCGCGTTGATGATCATATTCAGCTTCACTTTTTTGCCGTAATAATGCTTTCTTACCTGAAACGCGGCTTCCAGAATCTTCAGCAGTTGATCGTCCTCCGCCGCAAATATGCTAAGGCCCTCCTCGATCGTCAAAAGTCCGCCGTTCAGCGCCTTTTCCGTTAACTTCATCCAACCCCGCCGCTTATGCATACACTGTGTCTCCCCTCTAGCGAATTTATAACGTACTCGTCAATCCTAATTGTCAACCAAAATAATAAACCTTAAGTTGACAATTAGTCCACTAAATTTTTTTATTCATGTCACCTAGTCACGGAACGGAATGTGAAAGCATTGCAAAAAAGACCAACTCTCTCACGAGAGTTGGTCCGGGATAATCACTTTAGCAAGCTTATTGCAACTTTTTATTTTTTATATTCGTGCCGGACTGTTCGATCTCCGAAAAGAGCGACATTTTCTGTGATTTCGGGACATCCTGTGATTTTATTACCGCGGTGGCTCCATAAAATACTGATCCAGTAAATCTCGCATTTGCTTTAAGGTAACGGGTCCGGCATCCTCAATAAGTTCATAGCCCAGCTGCCCGTTCGGGTCGATGGTCGCTGTCTTCACGTCGCTGTGCCACTGAATCCCCGCCTGCCGCAAATTGATTTCCAGCTGATCTATTGTCTCGGCGAGGTCACAAGCAAGTTATGGCCTTCCTGATCCGATATGAGCTTGAAGCAATCCGGAATTCAAAATCCAAGGTTGTTATTTGTAAACATTACTATTAAAATAAAACCATCATCTTCCTGACTCTATCTCCAGAGACTATCACAAAGGAGTATTTTCTTCATGTTTTCTTTCGTGTTCCGATATGAGGACCTGCTTACCTTCCGCACGATGTTCATCAGCATTTTTCTTGAAGCGCTGCCGTTTATTTTACTCGGGGTTGTGTTTTCCGCCCTGCTGCAGGTCTTCGTCCCCGAAGAAATGATTGCGCGAATGATCCCCAAGAGCCCGGTTTTAGGGATCCTTGCGGCTTGTTTGTTCGGCATTCTCTTCCCGATTTGCGAATGCGGAATGATTCCCGTCATCCGGCGGTTAATTGCTAAGGGCATGCCTGTGTACATAGCCGCCGTCTTTATTTTAAGCGGACCGATACTAAATCCGATCGTCTTTTTCGCGACGTACACGGCGTTCCGGAGCCGCCCTGAAATTATATATTCCCGGATGGGTCTGGCTTTTATCATCGCCTTCTGCATCGGGATGATTATTTACAGGGTCGTCCGCTATCAGCCTCTTCGGCTTCGGGCGGAAATGATGTATGGTCAGGAAAGCGGCGGTAACCGTTCTCCTCATCCCGGCGGCGGTACGGACAAACTTATCGGTTTCTTGAACCACATGAGCCAGGAATTTTTCGAGATGAGCAAATATTTACTGCTTGGCGCCTTTATAACGGCACTCATCCATACGTTCGTCAACACCGCCCAATTGGCCGCCTACGGTCAGGGACCGCTTTCGTCCCACTTCCTGATGGCGGGCTTCGCTTACTTGTTGTCGATTTGTTCCAACTCGGACGCGTTTGTCGCTTCTTCCTTCGTCAATGTATTTTCCGCGGGCTCTCTTATCACGTTTCTGGTGCTGGGTCCCATGCTCGATTTAAAAAGTACACTTATGCTGCTTTCCGTATTTAAAACGAAGTTCGTTATCACGTTGGGAGCTTTGATCATCGTGCTGGTGCTGGTCTTCAGTGTAGGCTTGGATCAACTGCTGCTCCAATAAGAGCCGAGGTGTCCTATGAAAAACAAGCGTCTGCTCTTTCATAATATCTTCAAAACCGCTCTATTGCTGGCATTGTCCGGTTATATCGCTTTTTTGGTTGAGACGGATGCCCTTCAGCTGTATATCGGCGTACGAATCATGCCGCTCGTCAAAGCTTCGGCCCTCGTCGTGTATGCCCTTGCCGTAATTCAAGGCTTTGTCGCTTACCGCACCTATAAGGGCCAGATCGTCGACTGCGATTGCTGCGAAGTCCCGCAAACGGCTTCCCGATTCGGCAGTGGTCTGCTCTATGCGCTTTTCCTTCTTCCGCTCGTGCTCGGTTTTACATTGCCGAATACGGTGCTTAGCGGCTCGTTGGCGGAGAAAAAAGGAATGCAGTTCGGCTCAGTACAGCTCGGCCAGGCCAAGGCAAAAGCAAAAGCCGAAGCTTCCCCCGCGAATGCAGCACCTGGTGCATCAACCGCTTCCGGTACTATGGCTCAAGCCGAAGAGCCGGACCTGGACCGGATGTTTCAGGCGGACAATGATTTCGACCGGGACCTGGCGGAATTGGCCAAAAAGCTGTATGTATTACCCGTAATCGAAGTCAAGCCGGAAATCTATATGGAGATTCTTTCGTCGATCATCACGTTTGCCGACCCTTTTATGGGAAAAGAGATTGAAATCACCGGCTTTGTTTACCGGGAGCCGGATCTGGCCGATAACCAGTTCGTGATCGGGCGGATCGCCGTCCAGTGCTGTACCGCCGACGCCTCCCCGTACGGCGTTCTCGCGGAATCCGGCGAAGCCGCCGCATTCAAAGACGATACCTGGGTAAAGGTGAAAGGCACCCTTGGTCATACGGAATATAACGGGAACACCATCATCAAAATCGACGTGCAGGAAATCGAAGTCATGGAAGCTCCGGGAAATCCATATATATACCCTAACTTCGAGTTTTTGAACGTCAGTCTCCCTTAAAATCCAAAGAAGTCAGGAGCGATTATCGTTGAAAACCCCCGTACTTATTATTAGCGGTTTCCTGGGAAGCGGAAAAACGACGCTGCTTCTGCAGTTGCTGCGTGAAATTCAGCAGCGTGGGCTGAGACCCGCGATTCTCATGAACGAGTTGGGCAAACAAGACGTAGACGGCTTGATCCTTTCGGAGGCTCTGGACGGACTGCCTTTGGAGAAGTTGCTGGACGGCTGCATTTGCTGCAGTAAAAAGAGCGAGATTTCGGGCGCTCTCCAAAATTTGCTTGCCTTGAGGCCGGCCCCAGATTTGCTGGTCATAGAACTTACCGGGGTCGCTAATCCCGAGGAAGTAGTGGACGCCATGGCCGATCCGGAGCTTCGCCACAGCGTAGTACTGGACAAAATCATAACGGTTCTTGATGCGGAACATGCGCTGGAATACAACAGTATTTTCTCCACGGATAAAGAGCTTGTTCATACACTGCGCCGGCAAATCGATGTGGCCGATGTAATGATCATCAATAAGACGGATCTTGTGGATTCTGCGCATCTGATCAAAGTAACCAAGCTGGTGGAAAAGCATAATCCAAACGCGCCTCAGCTTCCCGCCGTGAACGCCAAGATAGACTTTGAGCTGCTTCTTCATGGATTTCAGCCTTTGCAACACGCCAACGCCAACCAAGAAGCGCCTGCGCCAAATCGCTTGAAGGTGCTTGCCTCCCATTCACATGGGCATAAGTCGCATTCCCGTATCCAGAGCATCTTTATCCCGATTCCCGAACAGGCCTCTTTCTCCGAGAAAAAGCTCGAGAAGTTTCTCAAACACCGGGAGGGCCGGGTTTTGCGGGCCAAAGGTTATCTCTGCCTGAACGGATCTCCCCATGCTTCTTTGATTCAGTTTGCGGGCAAACGCCTGCAGATAGAATCATCGCCATACCGGGGTCCGCACTATCTGGTCGTTATCGGCTATGAACTGGACGAAGCCCGGCTGCTTGAGGAATGGCGTATCGTGTGCTGATACGGCTAAAAGCCTTCTAACCCGCGGGAATAAACCCTACGATTAGAAGGCTTCTCTTTTGCGATGCCCGGTTATTTTCCTCCTTGCGCCGCTGCGCGAATGGCAGCCCCTTCCTCCTCATTGGGACCGTAAACTCCCGGAGGCACAACGCCCGCTTGGCGCATCAGAATGGTCATTTGACCGCGATGATGGATTTGGTGCCGGACTACCGTGTTCAAGACGCCGCCGTAGGTCGTATCGATAAAGCCGAACAGCTTCAGACTTTCCGACAGCTTGGCGTCATTCCATTGCGCTTTCAGCGCGGTCGTAGCCGCGGCGCTCATCTGCCGGTAGCCTTCCAGGATTTCCGCCGCACTGCTCGGTGCAGGCGCTTTAAAGTCCGGACCTTCAATCTGAAGTCCCGCACCTCCCAATATGCCCCCGAGTCCGCCAAGCAAATGCCAAGCCAAAGCGCCCAAGGTGCGGGGCTGCTGTTCCGACACCGCTTGATTTAAGGAAGCATCCGTCAAACGCTCCAGCACTTTGATCGTAAGACCCTCTTCCTGCTTCCAATCCTCCAAAAACTCCTGAATTGTGTGGTACATGGGCTAACCTCCTTAATATGTAAAAATATAAATCCAGTATACCATTTAGCGGAAGCACTCCTCAAACGGTGGCTCTTGAGCCGGTACAAGATACACCAAATCACAAAAAAAGAAACCCTTTCATCCGGGTTCCTTGTTTCAAAGCATGGATCACTTTTCTTCTTTTTCTTCCGGAACGTCGTATTTGTTAATGTGTGCCGTGATCGCCTCCACCGCATCGTTGACGTTTGTGGTTGCCGGCACCTCCTTCACTTCATCCTCGGTCTTGTCGAGGAAATTTTGATGATCCGCGCGGATGGCTTCGATTTTATTGCTCATTGATCGTGTCACCTCCTTAAATGGTTTCGGCGGGCAAAGAAGGATTTGCCCAATCTTTTATACCAGGGATTCCAGAGGAAGCGGCTGGAGAGCATGGGTTTTATGCAGATAGATAAAGGCGTCATATCTGGCCGCCATATCGGAAGGCACGTAATTTCCTAACTCGTGCCGCGGGTCATATACAACGCCAATGGCCCGGTGTCCCATGAGTTTGGGAATGGCCTCCCGGGAGGTCCCCTCCGTAAGCAGCAGCAGGTCCTCTCCATCTCCGGCCTGTGCCAGTAAGTCCTCCCAGCTCCCTTTAACGGCGGGAGGGACAGTCATCACTTCGGCGGGAGCCCCCCAGGCGGACCCGGCCAGTACTTCACCGTGATGCGTGCCGAAGCCCACGCTAAACGTTTCATGCTTCAAATATTGCTCCCGGACGAGCTGGCCCACATTCACCATGCCGTCCTCGGCCATATCGGTCGCCCTTGCGTCACCAATATGCGTATTATGCTCCCAAATTATCGCTTGCGCATCGGAACCGTGATAATCAAGCAGTTTCTTCAGGGCATGAACCATATGGCGGTCCCGCACATTCCATGACTCCGGCCCGCCTCGGACCATCGTTCTGTAATAATGCTCGGCATCCGCAGCGACCAGCGCATTCAGTTCCGCGCTAAGTTCAGCCTCGGCGCGCTGATGACCATGGTACCCGCCAAGGCCTTGCTCCGATAGGCTCATATCCTGCAGCAGGCGGATCACTTCTTCCTCGCAACTTTCGCCAAGCAGACCGGCCGAAATTCCGTAAGACTGAGAGTCTTGACCAAAGGGCTCAAAGCAGGCAAAGGCATGAAGGGCCTGCTCCAAAAGCGGCGAACCCGTACGCTGTAAATACCCGATGATTTGCTGCATCGATTCCCATAAACTGTACAAGTCCAAGCCGTAAAAACCGATCCTCTCCCTCGGTGACCGCTGCAAGTTATAAGCTCTGAGCCATTCCGTGAAAGCCTCGACTTCACGGTTGGCCCACATCCACGATGGCCAGCGGTTAAAGGCCTCCAACGCTTCCCTTGCCGAATTGGCTTCATTGTCCTCAAGATCCTTTACATATTTGTTCAATTCAAAGCAGGAAGGCCAATCTCCTTCGACTGCGATAAACCGGATTTCTTTTTCGGCAATCAACTGTTTGGTTAACTCCGCGCGTGTCGTATAAAACTTCGAGGTCCCATGAGACGCTTCGCCCAAAAGCACCACACGCGCCTGCCTCGCCGCTTGAACGACGGGCTGGAGATCCTCGGGCCTCTGGTAACGAAGAACACATTCCCTTAGCTTCTCCATCGGCGGCACGGCATACACCAACCGCTGCATGATCTTCCTCCTTTCACCGCTTGCTCTTCATACTTTTTGAATATTCATGGCGTTCTATGTATGGCAATATTTTCGCCTCTTCGCGGCAACTTCTTTACAAAAGAGTCGGATTGTTTGAGCAGCCTTAAGACAGATTCGTAATCTTCTCGAAGCGAGGCTGTATCCTGAATATCGTGGAACGTTTGAAGCGACACCGCCCGTCCGTCCCGAAAGCCGTTTTTTCCCGGTATAAACAGCACATCATCCTTGAAAAAAGACCCCTCCGGCAAATAATATCTGACCCCTACCAGGTTATGCTCCACATTCAGCAAATCCTGTCCGAACGCCGTAAAATTTCGCTGTTCCAAATCGATTCCCATCAGGTTAGCCACCGTCGGGAGAATGTCCACATGACCGCCTGTCCGCTCGATTACCCATCCCTGCTGCTGACCGGGCAAATGGATGATCAGAGGGACATTCAATCGGCTGATAGGATCATGATAAGGAAGCGCCAACAATTTGCTGATATTCTCGGGCGTGTGTTGGTTCTTGTTTAAACCGAAATGATCACCGTAGACAACCACAACGGATTTATCCCATATCCCGCTCTTTTTCAACTCATCGATAAAAGTCCCCAACGCATAGTCGGCATAATTTATGGCATGGATATAGTCACCGAGCCGGGATTTGTCCAGATCCTCAGTCAGTTTAATGCGCTTCATCTCCTTGGGGATCACAAACGGGGCATGGCTGGATACCGTTACAAACTGGGTGTAAAACTTTTGCCCCCGGTCCCTAAACGCCTTGATTTTCTGTATGCCCACCCGAAACAGTTCCTCATCCGATGCACC
This sequence comes from Paenibacillus sp. A14, assembly GCF_036864815.1. Taxonomy (NCBI): domain Bacteria; kingdom Bacillati; phylum Bacillota; class Bacilli; order Caryophanales; family Paenibacillaceae; genus Paenibacillus; species Paenibacillus sp. A14. The sequence goes on along the minus strand of NZ_JBAGJD010000006.1, from coordinate 2,932 downwards.
AAAGCGATTAAACTTGGTTTGAGAAAAGTACGGTTTGTCGTAATATTGATCAAAACCTAATGACGGATAAAGCTTGTCCCGGTTCCAAAAACTCGCTTCATTCACATGAAACGTACGCGTTGTATATCCCGAAGACTTGAGGAGCCGGGGAAGACTCGGAATGATCCGGTCCCCGAAGGCCTCCGACATCGCTTTGGCCCCGATCGGGTAAATGGACGTATTGCTTAAAAACTCCGCATCCGACGTGTTCCCGCTACCGATTTGCTGAAAAATGTAGGGAAAATACAAGCTCTCCCCAGCCAGTCGATTCAGAACCGGGGTGACCGGCTGTTCCTGAATGGATGCATACAGCATAAAATTTTGCAGGGACTCCATCTGAACCATAATCAGATTACAGTTTTTTCCCGTGCCAAAAAAGGCATGTCCCCCGCCTAAGTCTAAGCTCTTATGTTGATTCAAGGCTTCCACCCATTGGGTTTGAGAAGAAGGCGAAGCGTGTGGGGAACGTGGGGAATGATGTGTTCCTACAGTATGAAACCAACAAACCAGCGAAGCGCAGAGGACCAGAACGGCCAGCAGATTCCCGGCGTTTTTTCCCATATGAAATCCACTCCATTCGGACAAATATATTTCATTAAATTACCTCCAAACGCTTCAGATTATGTGCCTATATAGGTTGAACTAAAGAATTGGCGTTAGGCAAGGATGTGGTAGGCCCACTTAACTAATTAGATCTTTAACAGCTTTTTGAAATATAAAACTATGTCATCATCTACTACAATGCTATCTCCATACTTTAGATAACGTTCACCATTGTGAATCCCTCTGCCATCCGGAATATATCCACGCTTTACATAAAGTACTTGGGCATTGCCGTAATCTGAAAAGAGACCAACACCGATACCCGCTACTCGGGATCTCTCACGAATGATTTCCTCCGCCTTGTCCATCAGTTTTGATCCTATTCCCCGTCGACGATATTTCTGAAGAACATTAAAATCACTCACTTCAGGGATATTGCATTCTCTAAAATAGTCATAATACGAATTCCAAATCACGTTGACGTAACCTGCAAATTCGCCGCCTAATTCAGCAACTAGAGCAACTCTTTCCCCACGATGCTGCTCTTCAACATATTTCTGGTACAACTCAACCGGTTTATGCCAACCTTGTTCTTCAAAAGCCTTGGAAATAACTAAGGGATCTTTTTCAGTCATTTCACGTATATATAAGTTCATCCAAATTTCTCGCTTTCGGTTTAATTAGATATCTTCCAGCCCTTGGTTCGTGTTTTCCTTATGGCAACGCAACCGCTGCTTTAAACGGATCACTCATGGCAATTAACTCGCTAAATTTACGACTGCCCGTCGCCCAAAGGAAAAGCGCCCGGTTTCGGCGCTTTTTTCGTGTCGCATTTGACTTGGCTCTCATCAGCTTTGATGGCTATACATCAGGCATTTGGTCCAGTTTTAATTTCATTCCGTCAACCGCCGCCTGCCCTTCTTTTTCAATCTTTTCAATCGCTTCGTCTAGCGTGATTTTATTCTCTATAACTTCTTGAATCACGTTTTGACCCACATCTTTAAAAGCGTTTATGATTTCATAATGAATATAGTCATAGGGATTGTTGCTTTTCGTCACGAGATCCAGCTCGTACAAGGGCGATAAATCGTGGCCCTCAACGGTCTTCATCAGATTCATTCTTACAGGCAATCCCATCGATTGTTGATTTTGCTGGTTTTTTTTCATTTCCTGCGTATCGTTCGTTATGAAATTAACTAACCCCCAAGCTTCTTCTTCATGCTGCGTCCTGGAGGATATCCCGTAAATCTCCTGCACCTCGTAATAGTCGCTTTGCCCTCGAGTTCGGCTACCCACCGGAACGGTTACCATGTCCCAATTGATACTTTTGGCACCGATAAACCGGCTGTATTCTTTAAAATTATAAGCTATCGCGTAAGATTGAATTTCCATGGCGGCATGGCCCGTCAATATAGGCGCCGGTTCGCTTTCACCCGTAGGATCGTCATCTTTGTCATAAACGGCTTTATCCTGGAAATCAATGACCGTTTGAAAGATGCCATGCCCTGCGGCTGGATCCATTTTCACTTGCAGTGTTCGGGCATCTATAAAAGTCAGGCCTTCCGTCTGACCGATTCTGAGGATCATCGAGAATGGGATATTTATGTAGTTATTTGATTTAAAGCCGTACAAGGCCTCACCTAAAGCCGAATACCTTTGTTTGAATTGCTCCTCTTTGGTATTTCCGACGTCTAATGTTACATTTTTATCCTTGGGAAAAGATCTCGTTTCCGTAGAACAGCCGGATGTAAGAATCAAACATAGCAGAGCACACACTATCATTTTTTCTTTGAAAACAATCTAGCATAACCCCCATTCCCAATGCGGAAAAACTTAAAATTAAAATATTATCTTTTTTTGGTATATTATTACTTTTATAGAACATTACATCTTTTGTTAACATGAGTCAAGATCTAAAATAAGAGCATTGCATAAGTACGCACTTCGGCAATGATCCTTTTGAGATGTCACTCTGGAGTAAGTAGTCTCTTCTAATCGAAATTCCTGCAAATCTGCAGGTTTTTTCGCCAATGGGGCCCCATTCCGGGGAGAGGACCGAAAATTCCTGCACATTTGCATCCTTTTCGCTCTTCGGGGCACAAACGTTCGGAAATACCTGCAGATTTGCATCAATTTGTATTAGAGTATACAAAAAGAGCACCACCGCTTCATACGGTAGTGCTCTTTCTTAGTTGCTTGGCAACGTCCTACTCTCCCAGGACCCTTCGGTCCAAGTACCATCGGCGCTGGAGGGCTTAACGGTCGTGTTCGGGATGGGTACGCGTGGAACCCCTCCGCCATCGCCACCAAACGTGTTCAGATGTTTGATCACCTGAAAACTGGATACGAA